>CAMDCZ010000014.1 GCA_945890735.1 Bordetella parapertussis
AATAAACCAGGGTAGCGAATGAACTGTCAGCTGACTTTTTTTGCACGCGACCCGAAATTCAATCTTTGCTGACTTCACTTGTGAATTCATCAAGAAAACGTATCGCGCCTAAAGCTGCAACGTCACCTGGATTTGCAGTACAAAAACCATCTACATATTGAACCGCTGAATCCAGCGATGTCAGTTGGCGGAACTTGTCGACCAAGGGCTTCTTCCTGGCGACATTGGTCATGTTCAAGGGCACCAGATAGGCATTGAGCCATGTGGTTTTCTGAATGTGCGACAGTTGCTGCCAATCTGCACAACTGGGATTGCCAAACAGGTTTTGGCTGGTTGCATTGAATGAAATCAAGCCCAGCAAAAGGCATAAACTGAAGTGATTAGAGGTAGGCATCAAAGTGGATATTCATTTCATGAATCATATCTTGTCAACCAAGTTGATATGGCAGTCGCTGAGCTGGACCTCTAAGCTTTTAGTCAGCTATGGGGCACTCATGCTGATTGCGCTCATCATTACCTTTATTTGGTCGCTCAATGACCACCGTTTGATTCGTGATGTCGGTGTTTGGGTCAAGCCAATGAAATTCATGGCGGCCACATCCATGTTCGCATTGACCACGGTTTGGGTGCTTAAAGTAGCCAATTCAAACCTTGATCAAACCGGTGTGTTTGTGTGGATCACTGCATTGCTCATCGCAACCTCGTTGTTTGAGGTTGTATACATCAGCTATCAGGCGTCACAAGGCGCTGCTTCTCACTACAACGTGGGTGACCCTTTCCACGCATTCATGTTTGGGGTCATGGCGATTGCTGCTGTCGGGTTGACCGCCTCACAAGCTTGGTTGGCATGGGAAATTTGGAAGGAACAACAAGGTGCAGGCATGCCTGTTCAAACATTGGGCGTGGTGATTGGGCTGTCGCTGACATTCATCCTTTCGACCATCAGTGGTTTCATGCTGGGGGGAAATCAACCACCGGCAGGTCAAGGACTGCCCTTTGTAGGTTGGCATTTCTTCAAAGACATTCGCCCTGCACATTTCCTCGGCGTTCATGCACAGCAATTGATTCCACTATGGGGTTTGATAGCCGCCAAGTTCATGGGCGCATTTGCGCAGATCGGATTGATCTCAGGTGCGGTGTTGTATGTGGCGCTCTGGGGTGTTTCCACATGGCTCAGCTTGTGAGCAAGACTGCAAACACATCGGCCAACCCACACTGGCCGTTCCATCACGGTTATTTTGGCGACTCGGTCGCTGGTATCAACCTCAACCACAAAAACCCAACAGCACCAGCTGTCAGAGAAGAAAGCAAAATCGCAATCTTAGAGGCGGTGATGACTTCAGGGTTGCCAGCATAAGCCAAATTGGTGATGAAGATCGACATGGTGAAGCCAATGCCGGCCAGCAGACCTGCGCCCAAAACATGTTTCCAATCCATGTCACGCGGAAGTTGACAGATTCCAAGCATGACCACGATGGACGTGACCAGCACGACGCCAAGTGGTTTACCAATGATCAGTCCTGCCAAGATGCCCAAGCTGTTGGTTGTGCCAAGATCATCAGCCCAATGGGTTGAAAAAACAATGTCAGTGTTTGCAAGCGCGAAGAGAGGCAGGATCACGAATGCAACCGGGAGATGAAGAAAGTGCTCCAACTTGTGCGAGGGCGAATCTTCGTCATCTTGCTTGCTTGAATTAGGAATGGCAAAAGCAAGTAAAACCCCGGCGATGGTTGCATGGACGCCTGATTTCAGCATCAAGAACCACATCACTGCGCCGCCCACCAAGTAAGGCAGCAGAGCAATCACGCGGAAAAACCGGTTCATCGTGAGCATCAATGCATAGACACCAGCAGCAGCCAGAAGGTACATCGCGGAGATCTCTGCGGTGTAAAAAACAGCGATCACAATGATCGCGCCGAGGTCATCGATGACAGCCAGTGCTGTCAGGAAAATTTTCAATGAAATAGGTACCCTTTTGCCCAGCAAAGCCAAAATACCAAGTGCAAACGCGATGTCTGTGGCCATGGGAATCCCCATGCCTACCTGCGTGGGAGTGCCTGCGTTGAAGCCGAAATGGATGAGTGCAGGAACCGCGATACCGCCAGCAGCTGCAAAAAGTGGTAGCAAAGCCTTTTTGAAGTCAGACAGTTCGCCGCTGTACAACTCACGCTCTAGCTCCAGGCCAATGAACAAAAAAAACACAGCCATCAAACCGTCATTGACCCAGTGCTCAATGCTGAGCCCCAAGATGGGATAACGCCAAAACTCCAAATACTGTTCGCCAAAAAGCGAATTGGCAATGGACATGGAAACCAGGGTACAAATAATGATCAATATCCCACTTGATTTTTCAGAACTGAAAAAGCGATCAAAGGTTTGAGATACAGGATGAGGTTCAGTGGTCATGGGTCAGATTTTAATGCCCTGAGATGATGTTGATCTGTCACATGGATTGGCTGTCAATTTCATCCAGGGAAGGCATCATGGCGAAATCTTTGAAGTGACGCATCAACAAGGCCTTCTGTGCTTCCCCGTTCAAGGTATTCGCACCGCAAGAAACTGGCATCACTGCCATCATGTGTGGCTTGTCGGATATGTTCAAGCGCAGCAACGCCACCCAAAGATGCTGCATGAGGTTGAATGAGATTTAATGTCGCCAAAATATCATCCTTGATCACCATTTGTTGATGGGATTTAGGGTGTATGAGCAAACCATCCAGTCCAAATCGACATGCCTGGAACCGGTTGTAGTTGTACACAAGGTAGTCATCCTCTTCTGGATCTGCCTCATTGCGATCCAGTAGATATTGACAAAGTGCTTGCAGGTAAGAGGCCAATGCTGCTGCACGATCTACTGAAAGCGGTGTGTCACAAACGCGTAGTTCAATCGTTCCGTACTCTGGTTTGGGACGAATATCCCAATAAAAATCTTTCATGCTGGTGACCACGCCAGTGAGCTCCATTTTGGAAAAGAACTTGCTTTCAAAGTCATCCCACTTGAGCAAAAATGGCGCACGACCACTCAATGGAAATGCAAAAACTGAATTCAGCCGTGCTGAATTGAAGAGCGTGTCATAGCCTTGAACAAACGGTGAAGAGGCTGATAGGGCAATGAAGTGTGGGACATATCGGTTCAATGCATGCAGCAGAAACAATGCTTCATCTGCGCTGGTACAACCCACATGCACATGCTGACCAAATATGGTGAATTGCTTGGTGAGATAACCGTAGAGCTGTGAAACTTCCTTGAACCTTGGTTTTTTGAAAATCCGTCGGTCTGACCACAACTGAAAAGGGTGGGTACCGCCACCGCAAATCCCTATGTTGAGTCTGTCGCCAGCTTTAATCAGCAAGTCGCGCATCTCTTTGAGCTGCAGCAACAGACTGGGATATTCAGTGTGTATGTCTGTTGCTATTTCGATCATGCTCTCAGTGACTTCGGGTGTCACGGTGCCAGGAAATGGTTTACGCCTTAACAACTCGAGCATGTCTGGACTGGCTGCAGCCAAGTCAAAATCATTCAGTCCGATCAGTTGCAATTCGAGTTCAACACCAAGGCTCAGGGACTGTGACTTTTTAAATGGCTCAAGAGGCATGTCATGACTCCTTGTTTTCTGGCACTTCATGCGCCCAAATCAATGCTCTTTGAACAAAGATTGGGCCAAATATTTCCATCATCAAGGCAACTGCTGCAAGCGGCGCCAGTTGATCCACAAAATTGATACCAAGATATCGCGTTTGTTCCAACATCAAAATCACGAATGCAGAAACTGGTGTTGTTGCCATGCCTATCAACAAACCTTTTCGCAAGCTAACACCACTGAAATGTGAAAAAAGGCTGATGCCGGTCATTTTTGCAATTTGACGAACAGAAATGATGGCCAGTCCGAGAGCAATACCCGCTGAGACTTGTTGCCATTCAAGGGTGGAGGCAATGAATACGAATAAAAGAATGGACAAGAGGTCTCCCAAGGCACCAAATCCGCGTTGAGATGTTTTCAAAACAATACGATGGTGACGAGCTGTCAGTCCGAAGATCAGCGCTGATAAAACGGGCGAAAGTTTCAAACTGTGTGCGAGTGCGACGACACCCACGATGGCAATCGTGAATGCAAGCGTGGTGTCGGTGCTGGTACGCTTGGTTAAGCGAAGCAATGCCGGTATCAACATGCCAGCCATGATGCCCAGCAAGACAGAGATGGCAAGAACCATCAAACTGCTGTATGTGGCATCCCAGAGATTGCCAGATGTCTTTAGAACCACAAAACCTACGATGACCTTAAACACAAACACGGAAACAACACAGTTCAGTGCTGATAAATGCAAGATACGTTCTGTGACTTGTCCTGAGCTGCGTTGTTCATTGATGACGCGAACAATGGTGGCTGGGGATGAAGCCATGGAAAGTGCCGCCAGCAGCAATGATGTCGAAGCAGGTTGTTCAAAATAGACACATATCCCATAAACCGCAACAAACGTCAGCGAAGCTTCTGTGAGGCTTGTCACCGCAATCCAAGGATTTGATCTCAGCCAGCGCAGGTTGATTCGATAGCCGCATTCAAACAACAGCAGTCCAAAAGCAATGTTGGCGAGTAAAAGCATGGTGGGTTGCATGGCAGGCAACAACCCTGTTTGGGATGGCGCCAGAATGAAACCAACAACCGCATAGGAACTGATGCGCGGCAATTTGAGCCACTGATAGGCCTTCTCACCCACAAACCACGCAATCAGGATTGCTGCTGGCCAAGCTATGTCCGTCAACAGCAACTGAAACTCAAACATGTCTTTACTTTCTCCGGCGACCGCCATCCAATCAAACCCAGGTTTGACCAACGGACAAACATTCCAATTTTCATGTGTAAAGTCTAGTGGATGATTGCTGATCGCGCCAATTGACTGTCCAAAAGAAAATTACAGTGTTGAACATATGCATTTAGACACCCAAACAAGCATTTTCATGATTTGCTTCGTGTACCTGATCTTGCACGGTGCCATTTGGTTGGCCCTGCAAGAGTACCGAAGTCAACAAGTTCGGTTGTGGTGTGCGTCTGGCATGTTCAGTGGGATGGCTGTTGTCTTGTTGGCCATGCGCGGGCAAGTGCCTGAGTTTGTATTTTTTTATGTCGCGCAGCTTTTGATGCTGATTGGCAACTGGGGTCGCATGGTTGCCCTGCGAATGTATTTGTATCCCGAGCCACAAGAACGCATCTTCACGGTCTACAAGCTGGTCAATCTGTTGTATTTCTTGGTTTTCGTCTACCTGATTCACTTTGAACAGGCCGAATGGGAGGCCTTGGTTTTGTTCAATGTTTTTTATGCGCTGTTGTGTTTTGATTACTTTCGAATCGGGCAGCGACTCCATCAACGGCAAGCATCGCTGGGCGCCAGGCTGCTGATGTGGGGTGGTTTGACACTGAGCAGCACACTGGCTATTCGGGCCATTGGCGTGTTCATGTCGGGCACGGTCGATGACATCTACGAACCGAGTTGGCATCAGGCTGTCATGGTGGTTGGGCAATTCATTGCCATCACGCTTTGCAACATTGCTTTTTTACGGATTTTCTTGGAGATCGCTGAGCGGCAAAAATGGGCGGTGGCGCAGGAATTGGCACTGACCAACGAGCGCGCTGATGCCATGCAACGCACCAGCTTGAGTCTCAAAAGCCTTTTGGATGAACGCGAGGAAATCATTCGCCAATTGACGCTCTACAACAAAACCGCAGGCATGGGTGCTTTGGTGGCGAGCTTGGCCCATGAGTTGAATCAGCCGTTGACAGTCATTCAGCTCAATGCGGACATGATCGAGCTGGTGCTCAATGACCGAGATGCCAAGTCACGACCAGATGCCAGCATTGAAACAGCCATGGCAGGTCTGCGCAAAGCCAACCGCCGGGCTGCAACCATCATCAGCACCTTGCGCACCATGTTTGCACAGGGTTCTAGATCCACCACGGTTTTTGATTTCAACGAGTTGGTTAACGAAGTGGCTTCTTTGAGCCAATCCACTTTGCGGCTGCAATCGATCGATTTGCAGTTGCGACTCCATCCTCAACGTTTGATGATCACTGGCGACAAGTCTCAGTTGCAACAGGTATTGATCAACTTGTTGGCCAATGCCAGCGATTCCTTTTTGTCAGCTGACTTGAAAAATCCCCGCGCCATCACCGTGCAAACGGATTGCACCCATGATCAGTTTTTCTTGAGAGTCACCGACAACGGTTGCGGAATTTCGCCAGAGGTTCAGCCCATGGTCTTTGAATTGCTGAGGACCAGCAAGCAAAATGGCATGGGCATAGGGCTGTGGCTTTCGAAAACCATCATTGATGCACACAAAGGCAGCATCGGTTACACCACAGAGCTTGGTCGGGGTACTCAATTCACAGTTTCGCTGCCGCTGACCACAGAGCCCATGTTCTTTTGATTCAGCCCCAAGCTGATCCCATTTTTGACATGCCCATGGATTGCGACGTCAGTTCGCTGCGACTGGCACCAAACGCATCTTGGCATTGGCAAAAGTCTTGACCACGCAATGAACTTGGTCCAGCGTAGGGCAGCTGGCACCTCATGGCAACTCGGTCACATCACACGCAGCCATGGAGTTTTTCCGGTTGACCAAGCTGATGGCCACATAGGGCTCTACCGGCCAGCTGCTCGACACGACCAACTCGGGATTGCCATAGTCCACCCATTTTTCGCCTTGTGTGGTTTGCCACGCCCGGATAAAGCGCAATGCATAGGTTTCATCTTTGAAGTTGAGGATCGCAGACTCGCCCTTGAACTCGATGGTAAATGGAAACCCTGAGTAGACCGGGCCACAAGTGAGCACTTTGGTCACGAGTTGGGCTTGCACTTGGAAGGCGACAAGGATGGAGAGACAAGCGATGTATTTTTTAATCATGAAAAATCCTGGATGGGCTGGCTGATGGTGTCCATTGAAGAATGCTGCTGACCATGGGGCCGACAGCCTGTGGGTCTCTGATCTCACCTGCCAACACGTGTTGCCCTTTGCTCTGGCTGAAGGTCACTGGCATGAGCTGTTTCTCGGTCGCCCCGAGCTTGGCAAAGACAGTTTTTGTTGCCTCAGGATCGACCGTTTGGTCTGCTTCGCTGAACATCACCAACACAGGTGTTTGAAATGAAGATAAATCGCTGTCACGCACTTTTTTGACCAAGGCCAACATCGGAAACAGTGCTTGGGTGGGATAGCTTTGGCTCCATCCTTGCGCATCCCGCGGATTGTCAGAGCGGTGGGTGATGGTGTCTCCGGTGACGGCGAATGCGATGCGATGACCCCAGGGACCATTGATCAATTCAGAGCGTTTGTCCTTCAAGCCAAAATTGGGCGAAATGAACACATGTGCATCCACCAGGCTGGCATCCGTTGTCGTTGCCAGCCAAGTTGCCAATGTGGAGCCTGTGGAACAGCTGATGAGCAAGACTTTGCGTCCCAAGGTTTTGCCAATCCGAACCGCCTCCAGGGTGTCAGCCATCCAGTCTTGGACTGAGGCCTCGGCCATGGCAGGGCCGGTGCGACCGTGTCCTGTCAGGCGCGTGTAGAACAAATTGGCACCGAGTTGTTTGGCCACCAAATCAGCCACCGGCGCTGTTTCAAGCCGGCTGGCTGAAAAACCATGCAGGTAGACCACAGCCCATTCGGTCGGTTGTTTGCTGGGGTCTGCCCACACGATGCCCTTGGCTGTGCCCGGTTTGATGTCAGTCCATCGTGCCTCCGAGGTGTGGAGCCAATCGTCCAAAGCCCGGGGGCTGTCGGGCGGTGAGGGCCGCGCTGTCGGTGTGTCAGGCCCAAATTCGTTGACCGGTCCGAGGAAAAAAACCACGGCCAGCATGGCCACGATCACCCCCAATGACTTGAGCACCCAGTGCCCAGACTGGCGAACAGATGCAGGTGAATGGTTCAGCTTTGGCATGACGGCTCCTTGAACAGTTCACTGGTTCTTGAACACAGGGGTGCGTTTGTTGAGAAAGGCATCCATGCCTTCTTTTTGATCATGTGTGGCAAACAAGGATTGAAAAATCCGACGTTCAAACATGACGCCATCGGACAACCCGCTTTCAAAAGCGCGGTTGACGGATTCTTTGGCGGCTTTGACAGCGAGCTGAGAATGGCCACAAATCATCAAGGCCGCAGCCAAGCTTTCTTCCATCAGCTTGTCCAAGGGCACGATGCGACTGACCAAACCGGAGCGCTCGGCTTCTTGCACATCCATCATGCGGCCGGTGAGTGCCATGTCCATGGCCTTGGCTTTACCGATGGCGCGGGGCAAACGCTGTGTGCCTCCAGCCCCTGGGATGATGCCGATTTTGATTTCTGGTTGCCCAAACTTGGCGTTGTCAGCGGCGATGATGAAGTCGCACATCATGGCCAGCTCGCATCCCCCACCCAATGCGAACCCACTGACGGCTGCAATCACGGGTTTGCGAATGCTGCGGATGGTTTCCCAGTCCCGGGTGATGAAGTCATGGTTATAGACCTCCGCATAGGTGAATTTGGCCATGGCGGCAATGTCGGCACCCGCCGCAAAAGCCTTTTCGTTGCCTGTGATGATGATGCAGCCAATGGCGGTATCTGCATCAAAGGCTTGGAGTGCATGGCCGAGTTCCACCATCAATTCACTGTTCAAGGCATTGAGCTGTTTGGGCCTGTTGAGGGTGATGATGCCGACCTGATCGGCTTGTGTCTGCACTTGAATGAGTTCGTAGGTCATGCGAGTCCTGTGATGTGTCTGAATCATCTCAACTATACCCAAGCGCGGTGCAAGGGCCGCGGTGTTAAATTACCTGAAAAGGAGACAAACATGCTCGAATCAACCGTCTTGTATGAAGAGCGCGGTGCAGTCGCGGTGGTGACCTTGAACCGCCCGCAGGCCTTGAACAGCTTCACGCGACAAATGCACCACGAACTCTGGGCGGCTTTGGACAAAGCCGAAGCCAACGCCAAGTTGCGTGCGTTGGTGATCACCGGTGCTGGCCGTGGTTTTTGCGCAGGTGCCGATTTGGCAGAGTTTGACTTCGCCGATGGCCCCAACTTGGTCGAACGTGCGAACCCCGGCCCCATCATCGACCAAGCCTTCAATCCCACCACCCGTCGTTTACAACAGTTGCGCATGCCAACGGTGGCTGCGGTCAATGGCGTGGCGGCTGGCGCGGGTGCGTCTTTGGTCATGACTTGTGATGTGGCGATTGCTGCGCCCACCGCGAGTTTCATCCAAGCGTTCAGCAAAATCGGCTTGATTCCCGATGCTGGCAGCAGCTGGTTTTTGGTTGAGCGCTTGGGATTGGCGCGTGCCATGGCCTTGGCCATGACTGGCGACAAACTGATGGCACCACAGGCCAAAGAATGGGGACTTATTTGGGATGTGGCTGACGATTGCATGGCCTCGGCTTTGCAAATGGCAGAACGTTTGGCCGCCATGCCCACCAAAGCCTTGGTGTCCACCCGCGCTTTGCTGCGCGATGCCGGTCAGCGCAGCCTGAACCAGCAACTCGATGCCGAGCGCGATGCCCAATCAGCCTTGGGCAAAACCCACGACTACATAGAAGGCGTGACCGCGTTTTTGCAAAAACGCCCAGCGCAGTTCACAGGCGAATAAACATGCCAGATACGCACAACCCTGATGTCTTGGCGCAGCAGGTGGGGGTCACCATGTTTGCAGCGGACACGGCTTCACGCAGCACCATGGGCATGGAGTTGCTTTACTGCAAACCCGGACAAGCCAGCATGCGCATGCAAGTGCAAGCCAAGCACCTCAACGGCCACCAGATGTGCCACGGCGGCTTCATCTTCACCTTGGCCGACTCGACTTTTGCGTTTGCTTGCAACAGCTACAACAAAGCGGCAGTGGCCTCGGCTGCCAACATCGATTTTTTGAAGCCAGCCCATGAGGGCGATGTGCTGACCTGTGTCGGTCAAGAACAAGCTTTGAGTGGACGACATGGTGTGTATGACATGACCGTGCGCAACCAACATGACCAGGTCGTTGCGGTGTTTCGCGGCAAGAGCGCACAGATACAAGGACACGTGGTACCCACATGAACACAAGATTGCCCCTGGAGCCGATTGAAAAGGCCAGTCTCGATGAGCTGCGTGCCTTGCAACTCAAACGCTTGCGCGCCACCTTGGCGCACGCCTATGCCCACTCGCCGGTATACCGTGCCAAGTTCGAGGCGGCAGGTGTGCACCCCGATGACTTGAAAGATTTGCAAGACCTGGCGACATTCCCATTCACGACCAAGGCCGATTTGCGCGACAGCTATCCGTTTGGCATGTTCGCTGTGCCTAAGTCGCAAGTGGTGCGCATCCATGCCTCCAGTGGCACCACCGGCAAACCCACGGTGGTCGGCTACACCCAAAACGACATCGACACCTGGGCCACTTGTGTGGCACGCAGCATCCGCGCTTCGGGGGCCAGGAGAGGCGATTCGGTTCACATCTCTTACGGCTATGGCTTGTTCACCGGCGGCTTGGGTGCGCATTACGGCGCTGAAAAGTTGGGCTTGACCGTGATCCCGTTTGGCGGTGGTCAAACCGAGCGTCAGGTGCAGTTGATCCAAGACTTCCAACCCGACATCATCATGGTCACCCCCAGCTACATGCTGGCCTTGGCCGATGAATTCGATCGACAAGGTTTGTCAGCCAAGGACAGCAGCTTGCGCATTGGTATTTTTGGTGCTGAGCCCTGGACGAATGACATGCGGCAAGTGATTGAAAAACGCATGGGCATCGATGCGGTGGATATCTATGGATTGTCAGAAGTGATTGGGCCCGGCGTGGCCAATGAATGTGTCGAAACCAAAGACGGCCCGACGATTTGGGAAGACCATTTTTTCCCTGAAATCATCAACCCCGAGACGGGCGAACCGGTGCCCGATGGCGAACTCGGCGAGTTGGTGTTCACCAGTCTCACCAAAGAAGCCTTGCCCATCATCCGCTACCGCACCCGTGACCTCACGCGCCTCTTGCCTGGCACGGCTCGCACCATGCGCCGCATGGAAAAAATCACTGGTCGCAGCGATGACATGATGATCGTGCGGGGTGTGAATGTGTTCCCTTCCCAAATCGAAGAGCTGATCTTGCGCCAACCAGCCTTGAGTGCGCATTACCTTTGCGTGCTGAGCAAAGACGGACCGCTGGACAACCTCACGGTCAAAGTGGAAACCCGTCCAGGCGTGGGTGTTGAGTCGAGCCAGGCAAGGGCAGCGGCAAATGCCCTGATGCACGACGCCAAGGCCTACATCGGTACCTCACTGTTGGTGCAGTTATGTGTTGAAGGCGAGGTCGAGCGCAGCCAAGGCAAGGCGCGGCGCGTGCTGGATTTGCGCAGCCGCTAGGCGGTTCAAGTTCGGGGTTTGTCTGCCAACCACTGACCGACCTGCGTGGGGACTTCAATGCCCAGGCGGTATTGCATGACAGCCTTGGCAGGCATGCGCAGCGCCAGTTCAAGCATCTGCCCATCGCGTGACACCAAGGCGGTGCAGTACTTGGCTTTGCCCAGCAGCATCGGCAGTTGATCGAGTTTTTTCAGCCGCCAAGCGGAACTGGTTTTGTTGGTCGTGAGCTTGATGCCAAGCCATTCGTCACCAGGCGCAAAACCCGCCAACTCCGCCGCGCTGCCATGGAGAACGGTTTGCACTTGCACCGCATGGTTTTCATGCACCCGCAAGCCCAAAAACTGGGCCATGGGGGCAGGCTCTTCGTGCACGCTCACGCCTTGCGACTTCAACAATTCAATGACAGGTAGATCGTTTGTGCCATGCACCCAGGCGTTGAGTTGTCGCTGCCAGGTGTGTCCGGTGGTTTCTTTCAACACCGACAGCAGATCGGTTTCGGTCATGGGGCCTGCTTTGCAGCGTTTCCACAAACCCCGCATCACTTGGTCGAGGCTGTGTCCGGCTTGGCGCAAAGACAAATCCAAACACAGGCCAATCAAGGCACCTTTGGTGTAGTAGCTGACGGTGAGGTTGGGGCTGTTGGGGTCAGGGCGGTAGTACTTGGTCCAAGCCTCAAAGCTTGCTTGAGCTGCACTGTGCACTTTGCGCCCAGGTGTTTGCCAGACCTGGTTGATGGTTTTGGCGAGCAACTTCAGATAGGTGGCGGGTGAAATCAGCTCGGCGCGGCACAACAGCACATCGTCGTAATAGCTGGTGAAGCCTTCAAAAAACCACAACAAGTCGGTGAGGTTTTCTTGGCTGTAGTCATAGCGTTCGAAAGCAGCGGGCCGCAAACGTTTGACATTCCAGGTATGGAAATACTCGTGGCTGATCAAACCCAAGAGGCCCACATAGCCCTCAGAGGGCGTGGCTTGCCCCACGCGGGGCAGGTCTTCGCGCTTGCAAATCAAAGCTGTGCTGTGGCGGTGTTCCAGGCCGCCATAGCCATCGCCCACGGCGCTGATCAAAAACACATAACGGTCATGGGCGGCTTTGCCTCGGCCATGCCAAAAAGCGATTTCGGTGTCGCAAATGGCCTGCATGTCTGCCAACAAACGTTGACCATCAAACGAAGGCGCAGCGCCGGTGACCACCACCTGGTGCGGCACCCCTTTGCTGACAAACCGGCCAGACCAAAAGTCAGCCATTTCCACCGGACTGTCAGCCAGCTCGTCATAGTTGGCAGCCAAATAGCTGCCAAAACCTGCAGCATCTGTTTGGCGTGCTGGCAAAGCAGTGGCAACCCGCCAGTGGGGGGCATCCGCGACCGCTTGCAATTGCAGGCCGTGGGGCAGTTCGGTCTGACCTTGCACTTGCATGCACAAGCTGGTGGCATTGAAAAACCCCCTTTGGGTATCCAACCAAGCGGTGCGCACCGAGGCATCGTAGGCATGGACCAGGTAGCGCACGGTCAAGGGGCGGTGTTCATCACTGTTGACCAACCAAGCGGACTTGTCGATTTGGGTGACCGCGCAGGCGCGGCTGTTTTGCTCGGCTTGCACCTGCAACACCTGTTTGGCGAATTCACGCACCAAATAGCTGCCGGGAATCCAGACAGGTAAGCGCAACACCTGTTGGGCTGCAGGGTGGGCAATGGTGAGTTCGACCGACCAGAGGTGGGCATGCCAATCGTGCACCGCCACGGTGAAAGCCACAGGTGCCGATGCGTTTTTGCGCATAAAGCTCAGGGCTTGGCCAGGAGTTTTTCGACTTGGGCGACTTCAATCGCACCGGGCACGCGCGTGCCATCCGTGAACACCAAGGTGGGGGTGCCGGTGATTTTCATTTTTTGCCCAAATTCTTGATTGCGCCTGATGGCTGTGGTGTCGCAAGACGCGTTGGCCGGGGCCTGATCCCGCACCATCCAGTCCAACCAGGCTTTGCCTTGGTCCTTGGCGCACCATATCGCTTTGGCTTTGTCGGTCGAGTCTTTGCCCAAGATGGGGTAGAGAAACAGGTAGACCGTGATGTTGTCCGCTTTTTGCAATTCGCGTTCAAAGCGTTTGCAGTAGCCGCAATTGGGGTCCTCAAAGATGGCCAATTTGCGCTCGCCTTTGCCGCGAACCATGGTGATGGCATCTTTGATCGGCAGGGACTTGAAATCAATCGCCGTGATCTTTTGCATGCGCTCTTCGGTCAGGTTGCGCTGGTTTCGGGTGTCAATCAACTGACCTTGCAATAAAAAATTGCCGGTCGCATCGGTGTAGTAGATGTCAGTGCCGTCCACGCGCAACTCAAACAAACCGGGCATGGCTGTGCGTCTGACCTCGTCAATCGGCTCGATTTGCGGCATGCGCTCTTTGAGGTTTTTGCGGATGACCGCTTCTTCGCCCTGTGCCCAGGCTTGGCCCATGCCCAGCGAGACCAGCAGTGCCAAGCCAAGGTGTTTGAATGAAATGTGAGATGTCATGAGAGGAATGTCTTGCGTTCAGTGCATGGCTTGTCGCACTGACCATTGTTTGAGGGAACCTACTTGGTTGAAACTGTTCAAGCCCCAGTTTCGCAGTGACTGCACCATTGGATGGGGATGGTTAAAAAGCCTTTGCAAACCATCACAGGCCAACCAGACACCCAGCATGTCAGCTTTGCGTGCGCGTTCATACTGACGCAACAAATGGCGGTCATCGACACCGCGCCAAAACTGGGTTGTTTCACGGGTTTGCAAGACCTGAGCGAGTTCGCGCACATCCGCCAAGCCCAGGTTCAAGCCCAAACCGGCCAAAGGATGGATGGTGTGGGCAGCATCGCCGGCCAGCACCCAAGCGCCACCTTGGGCGAAACGCCCGCTCCATTGATCGGCTTTGGCCAGTTGCAAAGGCCAGGCCTGAACGGCCGCCGTCACTTCCAGTTCACCCAAAGCCTGTTGGCTGGCATGGGTCAGCGCCCGGGCGAATTCAGTGGCTGACAAGGCCTGTAAGCGAAGCGCCTCGCTGCTGGGCATCGACCAGACCACCGCCGCTTCATGCCCTTGCGCACCGCCCATGGGCAGCAGGGCCAAGATATCGAGCTCGCCATGTGCTTGCGAAAACCATTGCAAGGCCTGTTGACGATGGGGCTGTGCACAGCGAACCCGGGTGGCCAAGGCGTGTTGTTGGTAGGGCAGGGTGTTGAAAGACACGCCCAGTTCGTGGCGGGTTTGGCTGTTGCGGCCTTCACACACCACGGTCAATTTGGCTGACACCGGCTGTGCGACGCGTTCGATCGTGTGTTGGAAATCCACGGCTTCGGTGATCAGTGCTTCGAGTTCGGGCACATCCACGATGTGGGTCATGCCCTGCAGGTTGGGGGATTCAAACTGCACCTGTCCGCCAGCGTCGCCCCAGACCTGCATGCTTTGCACCGGTGTGGCGTGTTGGGGGCTGGGCCAGCACCGCAGGTCGCTCAGGAGTTGGCGTGCACTTTCATTGAGGGCGAATGCACGCACGTCTTGTGTCACTGGGGGGGAGCCGACCAAGGCCACGCGCAGGCGTTGCCTAGCCAGCAACAGCGCCAAGCTGCTGCCCACCAAACCACTGCCGCGAATGCACACATCGAAGTTGGAAGCCATGGGTTCATTGTAGGAGTTGCCTGCCCGTAGAATTTCCCCTTTCGCGCACAACCCCAGCGTGTGCCAAGCCAATAAGGATTGAGTATGAGTTTGAAATGCGGCATCGTGGGCTTGCCCAACGTTGGCAAGTCCACCCTGTTCAACGCCCTGACCAAAGCGGGCATTGCTGCAGAAAACTACCCTTTTTGCACGATCGAGCCCAACACCGGCGTGGTGGAGGTGCCCGACCCACGCTTGCAGCAGCTCGCGCAAATCATCACACCAGAGCGCATCGTCCCAGCCATTGTCGAATTTGTGGACATTGCCGGCCTGGTGGCCGGGGCCAGCACCGGCGAGGGATTGGGCAATAAATTTTTGGCCCATATCCGCGAAACCGACGCGATCGTGAATGTGGTGCGCTGCTTTGAAGACGACAACGTGATCCATGTGGCCAACAAGGTTGACCCGATTGCCGACATTGAAGTGATTCAAACCGAGTTGTGCCTGGCCGACTTGGCCGCGGTGGAGAAAGCCATTCACCGCGTCAGCAAGATTGCCCGCTCCGGTGACAAAGAAGCTGTCAAGCAATTGGCTATTTTGGAGAAATGCCAAATCGCCCTGAACGACACCAAGCCTGTTCGCACCATCGACTTCAGCAAAGAAGAACACGCCGAACTCAAGCAGTTTTTCTTCATCACCGCCAAACCGGCCATGTTTGTGGCCAATGTGTCAGAAGACGGCTTCGAGAACAACCCGTTCTTAGACCGCCTCCAGGCTTTTGCCCAAGCGCAAAACGCGCCCGTGGTCGCGATTTGCGCCAAGATCGAGGCCGAGTTGTCCGAGATGGACGATGCCGATCGCTTGGAATTCCTGCAAGAACTTGGCCAAAGCGAGCCCGGCTTGAACCGCCTGATTCGCTCGGCCTACACCTTGCTGGGACTGCAAACCTATTTCACCGCTGGTGTGAAAGAGGTCCGCGCCTGGACCATCCGCGTGGGCGACACCGGCCCGCAAGCCGCCGGTGTGATTCACACCGATTTCGAGAAGGGCTACATCCGCGCCCAAACCATTGCCTTCGACGACTTCATCAGCTTCAAGGGCGAGCAAGGTGCCAAGGACGCGGGGAAAATGCGGGCCGAAGGCAAGGAATACGTGGTCAAGGATGGCGATGTGATGAATTTCTTGTTCTCGTCTTAAGCATCCGATCGGCACCCCGCTTCAGCGCTTATCCCCGAACACGCCGTTTCAGCAGCACACGCAAGGCCCAAGCTGCTTTGACCAGCCCATAGCCCAACAAGGCTGTGCCAAATGCAAACACGCCCATGCCCAGCATGACCGGGCCACCATAAGACACCAACATGTCCCAGTTCAGGTTCTCAAGAGAAGCGGGTGCCGGTGTGCGGGTACCCAAAATGGCCGTGCCTGTTTGATAGGCCAGCCACAGCCAAAACCCGATGGTGAAGGGGTTGGTCACCATGGTCATGGCTGCCGCTGTTGGGATGTGACCGCGCCACCAAACACAATGGGCTGCGGCCATCACAACCTGCGCGACAGGTATCAAAAAGGCCCACAACAAACCCACCGCCACACCGCGGGCAACCGATTCATGCTGGAGCCGCCACAGACGCGGGTCGAGCAGATGTTGCGCCAATGGTTGAAGCCAGCGGTGCTTGGCCAACTGCGCTTTGCTGGGAAGCCATTGTTGCCACCAGGTGTTGGAAGGTGCGCTGCTGTCATTCATGGTGAGGGGGTATGAAATCCTGTGAAGTGCTGATATTGCTGCATTCAGATCGATCTTGAGCGCAGGGAAATGCGATTCGTCATTCAGTTTTTTCCGAAGTAATCGTCGATATTTGCTCAAAAAACATGCTGGGTTGAATTTACACTCCTGCCCATCTTTTGACTGAAAGCAGACATGGAAACCATTGCACCCCTTTGGCTGTGGGTCACTTTTGTCGGCATCGTGCTGGCATCTTTGTTCGTGGATTTCGTTGTCTTGAAAAAGCAAGGCGCGCACGACATTGGCGTGAAAGAAGCTTTGAATTGGTCTTTGGTTTGGATCGCGCTCAGCTTTGTTTTCAATGGACTGTTTTGGTGGGCCATCAAGGACAGCAGCGGCTCAACCGAGTTGGCCAACACCAAGTCGCTCGAGTTTTTGACCGGCTACCTGATTGAAAAGTCGCTGGCGGTGGACAACATTTTTGTCTTCCTATTGATATTCACGTATTTTTCGGTCCCCAGTGCCTTTCAGAAACGGGTGCTGATGATCGGCATCCTGGGCGCGATCGTGCTGCGCAGCGTCATGATCTTGGTGGGCGGGTGGCTGCTTGCACAGTTCCATTGGATCTTGTATGTGTTCGGCGCGTTTTTGATCATCACCGGCATCAAGATGTGGTGGGCGGCTGGCCAAGAACCCGACTTGGAAAGCAACCCTGCCTTGAAAATGCTGCGCAAGTGGATGCCCGTGAGCCAAAACTACGATGGCGAGAAATTTTGGACGGTTGAAAACGGCGTCAGGATCGCCACGCCTTTGCTGATGGTGATCAGCTTGATTGCCCTGACCGATGTGATTTTTGCGGTCGACTCCATTCCCGCCATCTTCGCCATCACCAGCGACCCGTTCATCGTGCTGACCAGCAATGTGTTTGCGATTTTGGGCTTGCGCGCCATGTATTTCTTGCTGGCCGCCATTGCCAACAAGTTCCATCTGCTTAACTATGGCTTGGCAGTGGTTTTGGTTTTCATTGGCGTGAAAATGTGCTTGATCGACTTTTACAAAATCCCGGTTGGGGTCTCGCTGGGCGTGGTCATTGGCATTTTGGCGGTCACCATGTTGCTCAGCTTGCGATCATCACCGGCCACCTCAGACCCCAAGGGTTCATAAAAGGTTGGTTTGCAACAGCCGCTGTACCAGCGGGTGTTGCACTCTTTTTTCAGTGCCAATCGCATAAAAATTTTCATTGACCCCTTCGCTGCGTCCCATGTGCACCACCGCGTAGTGGGCCAACAGTTCATCTTCAACCGCCTCGGCTGCAGGAAACACCCCCATGCCGCTGGCCCCAAATGTCTTGAGCAAGGCGCTGTCTTCAAACTCGCCCACCACCCTTGGCTGGATGCCTTGCAGTTCCAGCCAGTGGTCAAGGTGATCGCGAACGGCGGTGTGCGCCGTGGGTAACAGCACCGGCAGCTCTGCCAAATTGGCGGGAAAGCTTTTGCTGGAGGTGGCCAACAGCGCAGGGGTGCCATACCAGGCAACGTGTGAACTGCCCAATGCATGGCTGTAGAGCTTGATGTTCGGGTTGCTCGGGGCGGCCCGGTCGGAGATCACGACATCGAGCTTGTGCAGCGCCAAGTTGCCGAGCAGCTCGTTGAACTGACCTTCCAAGCACAGCAAGCGCAGCCGTTCTTCATTCATGACCGGTTGCAGCAAACGGTGCACCACCAACTTGGGCAGGCCATCGCTGACGCCCACCCACAGCCGAACACCGGGGGTGCTGGCGGCATCGCGCACACGGGTTGGCAAAGCCTCACCCAATTGAAAGATTTGATCCGCTTGAAGCATTGCTGCCTGCCCAGCCTCGGTCAGTGCCAAGCCCCGTCCGGCGGGTTTGAGCAACTCGCAACCCAAGGCTTTTTCGAGTTCACGCACTTGGGCGCTCACGGTTTGCACCGCCATGTTCAATTTGTCAGCGGCCTTGGAAACACCGCCCTCTTTGGCAACCACCCAAAAATAATAGAGGTGTTTGTAGTTGAAGGCACTTGTCATTGTCAGGTTTTTTGAGAATATTGATGCGTAATTATCTGCTTTTTATAAAAGCTTGGTTTGCCTATGGTTGGGTTGGATTTAAATGTAATGAACCATCATGAAATGTCCCCACTGCACAGACCAAACCTTGGTGCTCAGCGATCGCCAAAACGTGGAAATTGATTACTGCCCTGCCTGTCGCGGAATTTGGCTTGATCGCGGCGAGCTTGACAAATTGCTAGAGCGTGCTGGCAGCGTTCCAGCACCCAAGTACCAGACGGGGTCCAGCAAACACCAGCAACCAAAATCATGGCTGAGTGAGATTTTCGATTGAACGTGTGAAATGCGGTATGTCTGGCATGGGGCATCGACAGATGGGGCGCAGTTGCTGTGCAAGCAGCTTTTTGGTGGACGGGTGCGTGAGGTTCACCACCAGGCCATGAGCCAAGCCCAGCCCCAAACCAATACCCCATAGCGAAGCGCCTTGCCAACCGCCATGTAAGCCACGCAGGGCCAAAACGGCAATCGCAGGTAACCGGCCACCAGGCACAGCGGGTCGCCAATGATGGGCAGCCAAGCACCCAAGCAAGCCGCCGGGCCCAGTCGCTCCAACCAGCGCAGTGCTCGCCTGTGCAGCGTCCTCTGGCCTGGCTGCAGGCGATGGGCCAGCCAACGCTCAGCACCCCAGCCCATCCACCAACCGATCGCACCACCCAAGGTGTTGCCCACCGTGGCCACCAGCAAAGCCAGCCACAGCAACGGTGGATGCAAGGCCAGCACAGCCAACAGCACGGGCTCGGAACCCATTGGCAGCAAGGTGGCAGCCAAGACCGCGCTGACAAACAAAACAAGCAAGGCCAATTCTGGCGTTGCCCAGTTGGTCAACAGGTTCTGAAAAAAAATGTCCATTTCTCAAGAGTGTAAGAGGCTGCCTGCACACAAAAGCACACAGAAAAAAACACACACAAGGCCCCCACAACACGAGGGACATGGCTAGAATCGTGCCTCCTTTTTAAGCAAGTCTTTCTCCCCACCCTATGCGCATTGGTCCGTTCGAGACAAGCAATTCCATTTTTGTGGCCCCCATGGCCGGGGTCACCGACAGGCCTTTTCGCAGCTTGTGCAAACAGCTTGGTGCAGGTTATGCCGTCAGTGAAATGGTCACTTCGCGCCCGGACCTGTGGAGCAGCTTGAAAACCTCGCGCCGCGCCAACCATGATGGCGAAACCGGCCCGATCGCGGTGCAAATCGCGGGCACCGAGCCACAAATGATGGCCGACGCGGCCCGCTACAACATCGAGCGCGGCGCACAAATCATCGACATCAACATGGGTTGCCCCGCCAAAAAAGTCTGCAACAAATGGGCCGGCTCCGCTTTGATGCAAGACGAGGGTTTGGCCATCGCCATCGTGCAAGCGGTGGTGGATGCGGCCCAGCCCTTTGGCGCGCCGGTCACCCTGAAGATGCGTACCGGTTGGCGTGCCGATCACCGCAATGTGGTTGCCTTGGCACGCCAAGCCGAATCCGCCGGTGTACAAATGATCACGGTGCATGGCCGCACCCGTGAGCAAGGCTACAAAGGCCAAGCCGAGTACGACAGCATCGCTCAGGTGAAAGCCGCGGTAAGCATCCCCGTGGTGGCCAATGGCGACATCGACTCTCCTCACAAAGCCTTGCAGGTGTTGCAAGCCACCGGCGCGGACGCGGTCATGATCGGTCGTGCAGCCCAGGGCAGGCCTTGGATTTTTCGGGAAATCGACCATTTCTTGCAGCACGGCACGCTGTTGGCACCGCCCTTGGTGGCCGAGGTCAAGCGCTTGCTGATGCACCACCTGCAAGACCACTACAGCTTGTACGGCATGCACACCGGTGTCCGCACTGCCCGCAAGCACATCGCTTGGTACACCCAGGGTTTGGCGAATGCCATGGATTTCAAGCAAGCCATGAACCGCATTGAAGACTGCGACACACAAATGCGGGTGGTGGCTGACTATCTCGACCGCTTGGCCCAGCAGGGTGACCGTCTGGTCCCTGCCGCCCCCGCGTCCGTTTTGGAGACCAGTGAATGAGCAAAAAGCAAATTGAAGACGTGGTGCGCCACAGCGTGGAGGCCTACTTCAAGGACCTGCGGGGTGAGCCGCCCGAGCAGCTGCATGACATGATGATCCAGTTTGTGGAAAAACCACTGCTTGACGTGGTGATGAAACATGCCGAGGGCAACCAGTCCAAAGCGGCTGCTTGGTTGGGCTTGAACCGCAACACCTTGCGCAAGAAGCTGGGCGACCACCACTTGCTTTGAAACCCACTATATATAGTGTGGGTCTGCATCCCTTAGAAAGTTGAATCCATGAATGCCTTGATTTCCGTGTCCGACAAGACCGGTGTGGTTGAACTGGCGCAGGCCCTGCATGGCCTGGGTGTCGGCTTGATATCCACCGGCGGCACTGCCCAACTGCTGAGCGCCCAAGGCTTGCCGGTGCGAGAGGTGGCTGACCTGACGGGTTTTCCTGAGATGCTCGATGGCCGTGTGAAAACTTTGCATCCCATGGTGCATGGCGGTTTGCTGGCGCGGCGCGATCTGCCTGCCCACATGCAGGCGCTGCAAGCCCATGGCATCGAGACCATCGACCTGTTGGTGGTCAATCTCTATCCCTTTGAAGCGACCGTGGCCATGCCCGACTGCACCTTGGAGGATGCGATTGAAAACATCGACATTGGTGGCCCAGCCATGGTGCGTTCTGCCGCCAAGAATTGGAAACACGTGGCCGTGCTGACCGATGCCTCGCAATACGCGGCAGTGGTCGAAGAATGGAAAGCGCATCCAGGCTTGAGTGAAACCACCCGCTTCCAATTGGCCGTGGCCGCCTTCAACCGCATCAGTGACTACGACGGCGCGATCAGTGACTACCTCTCCTCGCTGGACCTGGCCAGCCAGCAGCGCAGCCTGTTCCCTGGGCAAGCCAATGGCCGGTTCATCAAACTGCAAGACCTGCGCTACGGCGAAAACCCACACCAACTCGCCGCCTTTTACCGAGATGCCAACCCGGCGCCCGGTTCCCTGGTCACGGCCAAACAGTTGCAGGGCAAAGAACTGTCTTTCAACAACATCGCTGATGCAGATGCAGCTTGGGAGTGTGTGAAGAGTTTTGACACGCCCGCTTGCGTCATCGTGAAACACGCCAATCCCTGTGGCGTGGCCGTGGCCTCAGACGCTTTGTCCGCCTACCAAAAAGCCTACCAAACCGATCCCACCTCTGCCTTTGGCGGCATCATCGCCTTTAACTGCCCGGTGGACTTGGCCACGGTGCAGGCGCTCGGGCAGCAGTTTGTCGAGGTGCTGATGGCGCCTTCTTTCTCTGGCGAAGCTTTGCTGCAGTTGCAAGCCAAGGCCAATGTGCGGGTGTTGCAAATCGCTTTGCCGCCCGGCGGCGACAACGCCTGGTCGCAAGGTCAAAACATATTGGATGTCAAACGCGTGGGCTCGGGCCTTTTGATGCAAACCGCGGACAACCATCTGCTGCGCCTGGAAGACATGCAGGTTGTGACCGACAAAGCGCCAACTGTTGCGCAAATGCAAGACCTGTTGTTCGCCTGGAAGGTTGCCAAGTTTGTCAAGAGCAACGCGATCGTGTTCGTGGCCAACGGCATGACCATGGGCGTGGGCGCGGGGCAGATGAGCCGACTCGATTCAGCCCGCATTGCCGCCATCAAAGCCGGCCATGCGTCCCTGAGCTTGCAAGGCACGGCGGTGGCCAGCGACGCGTTTTTCCCGTTCCGCGACGGCTTGGACGTGGTGGTGGACCAAGGCGCGACCTGCGTGATCCAACCTGGCGGCTCGATGCGCGACCAAGAAGTGATCGACACGGCCAATGAGCGCGGTGTGGCCATGGTGTTCACGGGTGTGAGGCACTTCAGGCACTGAGACGGCGCGCTCCTCAGTCGTGCGCTTGTCCACCCTGTGAACCGTCAGTACACCCGCAGTTTGGCCTGGAAACTGACCGCACCATACAGGCGGTTTTGGATGGGGGGCACGAAGCTCACATTCAGGCCCAGCCTGCCACTCTCCCAGGTGGCGACAGGCACCACGGCCGGAAACCACCCACCGTTGAAGGCCTTGGGGTAGCCGTTGATCATGCCGCCCATGAATCCCCATTGTCCACCTGCAAAATGCCAAGGACGGTAGTAAGCACCAACATAATTGGAGTGAACGCTGTCACTGTTCATGAAACGCCCAGCGGTTGCGGCCCAGTCGTGGTTCAAACGCACTTCCAGCCCCAGGCCGGCATTGGCGTCGCGCAAACCCGCTTGCTTGTCGAAATGCAAGGAATAAAAACCGGCGTTCACCCAAACCGCATGCTGACTGACGGGTGCCAAGGCCAGGGGTGCAGAAGCGGCTTCAACCGGGGTGTTGCCAGCGGCCTGGGCGGTGGTTGACAGGCAAACCAAGACCCACACAGACAGCAAGTGGACGCAGCGTGAGGGTGTGGCATGGTCAGTTTGTTGGGCAGTCATGCAGGCCACGGGCGAACTCAAAGGCTGGCAAACACATCAGCCGCGGCTTGCACCGTGGTTGCGATGTCCTCGGCGCTGTGGGCGCCGCTCACAAAGCCGGCTTCGTACAAGGCTGGCGCGATATACACACCACGGTCGAGCAAGCCGTGGAAAAGTTGGTTGAATTTGGGGCTGTCGCTGGTCATCACCTTGGCGTAGTTTTGCGGCAGCTCGGGCAACAAGAAAAAACCAAACATCCCGCCTTGGCAGTCCGCGCTGAAAGGCACACCGGCTTTGGTGGCGGCGGCTGTCAAGCCATCAACCAGGCTTTGGGTGCGGGCAGACAGGGCATCGAAAAAGCCGGGCTTGGAAATCTCTTTCAAGGTGGCCAATCCGCAAGCGGTGGCCACCGGGTTGCCGCTCAAGGTGCCGGCTTGGTAGACCGGGCCCAACGGTGCCAACTGCTCCATGACAGCGCGTTTGCCGCCAAAGGCCGCCAGGGGCATGCCGCCACCGATGACTTTGCCCAGGACCGTGAGGTCAGGCTCAAAGCCCGGCAGGGACTTGGCATACACACTTTGGGCGCTGCCCAAAGCCACTCGGCAGCCGGTCATCACCTCGTCAAACACCAAGAGCGCACCATGCTCGGTGCAAAGCTCGCGGCAACGTTTCATGAAAGGCACAGAGGCACGCACGAAGTTCATGTTGCCTGCGATCGGCTCGATCATCAAACAAGCCAGCGCTTTGCCATGCAGGGCAAAGGCTTCTTCCAATTGCGGGATGTTGTTGAACTCCAGCACCAAGGTGTGTTGCACCACCTCGGGGGGCACACCGGCACTGGTGGGGTTGCCAAAGGTGGCCAAGCCCGAACCGGCTTTGACCAACAAGGCGTCAGCGTGGCCGTGGTAGCAGCCCTCGAACTTGATGATTTTGCTGCGACCCGTGGCACCCCGCGCCAAGCGCAGGGCGCTCATGCCGGCTTCGGTGCCCGAGCTGACCAGGCGCACCATGTCCATCGAGGGCATGAGTTTCAAGAGTGCTTCAGCCAATTCGATTTCACGCTCGGTCGGTGCGCCATATGAAAAACCTTCGAGCACGGCTTTTTGCACGGCTTCGACCACCGCGGGGTGGCCGTGGCCCAAAATCATGGGTCCCCAAGAACCGATGTAATCGATGTAGCGTTTGTCGTTGGCGTCCCAAAAATACGCGCCTTGTGCGCGTTTCACGAAACGCGGCGTGCCGCCAACAGCGCGGAATGCACGCACGGGCGAATTGACGCCGCCGGGGATGACAAGGCGAGCGCGGTCAAACAGGGTTTGGTTGAAATCGGTCATGGTGAATCAGTGGTGTGTGGAAGTCAGTGTCGGGTTTGGTGGCCAGGCAAGGAGAAATCTTCGGCAGTGGCGTTGCCGTCTGCTGGCTCGCCATCTTGATCGGGGTCTTCAACGCTTTGCGCCCAAAACAAACGGTCGGCCACCGCGTGTCCCATGCCTGGGCGAAACCCCCCGTCCAAGCTGCCGTCCAAATAGCCCAGGGCTTCGCCCACCGAGGCTTCGAGGTCGTCGCCCATGGCGAGCAAACCGGCCAAGGCCGCGCTCAAGGTGTCGCCTGCGCCAGTGAACACCGCATCAAAGCGTTCGATGGTTTCGCTCACCAGCACGGTCAGCGGCGTGGCCAAAGCGTTTTCCACATGCTGACCGCCTTGGGGCATGCCGGTCACCAAGGTGTAGGGCACACCTTTTTCAGCCGCGGCTTTGGCCAGATCGCGGGCCGTGGGCGTGCGGTCGCTGCCCCAGTCGGGCAAGAGCCAGCGCCACAGCGTGGAATGGTTGCCCACCAACACCGTGGTTTGGGGCAACAAGAGTTCGAGAAACGCGTCTTGGTAGGCCTCGATCGGGTCATCTTGCCACCAAGACAGGCTGGGCATGTAAGCGACCACCGGCACCGATGCGTAGTCGGTGCACAACTCGGCGATGGTGGAGAGGATCTCAGGCGTGCCGCAAAACCCCACCTTGATCACCTGCACCGCAACGTCTTCCAGGATGCTGCGCGCTTGCTCGTCAATGGTTTCTTCGTCGAAAGCCATGTGGTCGAAGGTCTCGGCAGTGTCGCGCACATACGTGCCCGTGGCGATGGCCAAGACATGCGCGCCCACCGAGGACATGGCCAAAATGTCAGCGGTCAATCCGCCTGCGCCACTGGGGTCATTGCTGTTGAAGCACAGCACGCAAGGGTGGGCCATTTCGGCAACCTTGCCTTCGTCGGGAAGTGGGATGGAGGCGTTCATGGCGGTCTATACTTTGATTCATTCTATGCCACGGTTTTGACGCTGCGGCCCTCATCCCTCGAATGAAAGAGACCTGTGTGAACAAGACTTGGATGTGCCTGATTTGCGGTTGGATTTACGATGAAGCCGCGGGTGATCCCGAGCACGGCATCGCCCCCGGTACGCCATGGGACCAGGTGTCCATGAACTGGACATGCCCCGAATGCGGAGCGCGCAAAGACGATTTCGAAATGGTGGAAATCTGAGCCCTCAAGACCTCAGTTTTTCTTGACCACCGAATAACGCAACAAGGTTTTGGCCCGCGCTTGCGCATGGTCCACCACCGGCAAAGGGTAGTTCTCACCCAGCGTCACCCCAGCGGCTTGCAACTCGAGTGGCTTGGCCAACCATGGCGCATGGATGGCCTTGTCCGACAAGCCCGCCAACTGCGGCAGGTAGCGGCGAATGAATTTGCCGTTGGGGTCAAATTTTTCGCTTTGGTTGACCGGGTTGAAGATGCGGAAATATGGTTGTGCATCGCAGCCACTCGAGCTCGCCCATTGCCAGCCACCGTTGTTGGCGGCCAAGTCAAAGTCCAGCAAATGCTCGGCAAAGTAGCGCTCACCCCAGCGCCAATCGATACCCAAATCTTTCACCAAAAAACTCGCCACCACCATGCGCAATCGGTTGTGCATATAGCCGGTCTGGTTGATTTGCGCCATGGCCGCATCGACCAGTGGGTAGCCCGTGTTGCCGTCGCACCAAGCTTGAAACAAGGCTTTGCCTTGCTTGTCCTTGTCCCAGTGAATCAGGTCGTACTCGGCCTTGAATGCCTTGCTCACCACATGCGGATGGTGGTGCAGGATCTGGTGGTAAAAATCCCGCCAAATCAACTCGGACAACCAGGTTTGCGCGCCGACATCGTTGCGCAGTGCGCGGGGGTGGGCCAGCCTGGCCAATTGGCGGATCGATACCGTGCCAAACCGCAGGTGCACGCTCAAGTAGCTTGGCCCTTTGATGGCGGGAAAGTTGCGTGTGGCTTCGTATTTGTCCATGCGGGTGTCGAAATCGCTCAACAAGGCCTGCGCGCCTGACATGCCCGGGCGGATGTGCAAGGCTGCCAGATCGATCGCTTCAAACCCCATGTCCGCCAGGCTCGGCATGGGCTGGCGCAAGGCTTGGGGCACAGCGGCCAGTTGCCCGGGCTTGGCGGGTGTGTCGCGGGCAGCCAGGTCGTGTGTTGTGACTTTTTTGAGCCAGGCGTTTTTGTACGGGGTGAACACGCCATAAGGCGTGCCGCTTTGGGTCAGCACCTCGCTGCGTTCAAAGACCACATGGTCTTTGAAGCTTTGAAAGGCAATGCCTGCATTCGCCAAGGCACCAATGACCTGTGCGTCCCGGGCCAAGGCATCCGGTTCATCGTCATGGTGGGTCAGCACCGCTTGCACGCCCAGTTGTTTGGCCAGTTGCACGATGGTTTGCACGGCCTGTCCGTGGCGCACCAACAGCGTTGCCTCGGCTTGGCCAGCCAGCCGCTGCCATGCCGTGTCGAGTTCTTGCAAAGATGCGTGCAGGAACGCCACACGCCGGTCGCGCCGGGGCAGGCTGTCCAAGATGGCGCGGTCAAAGACAAACGCGCCAAACACCTGGTCGCTGTGGCGCAAGGCATGGCTGAGCGCGGTGTGGTCGCTGAGGCGCAAATCGCGGCGAAACCAAACCAAAACCTTGGCAAAGTGGTTCAAATCGTTGTGTGGCATGTTCACCCTTAAAATCATCCCATGACCATGGATTCTGCGCCCATCAACCTCACGCATCATTTCCTGATCGCCATGCCCGGTTTGATGGACGAGTCTTTCTCCCGCAGTGTCGTCTACATGTGCGAGCACAGCGAGCGCGGCGCCTTGGGCCTGATCATCAACAAACCCAGCCCGATGTCCATGCAAGACCTGTTTGAAAAGGTCGAGCTTCAATTGGGGCGCAGCGATTTGATTGAAATCCCCGTCCTGCAAGGCGGCCCGGTCCACACCGAGCGCGGCTTCGTGCTGCACGACCCGATGACCAGCAGCAGTGGCGAATCTGACGCAGAGCATGCCTATGCCTCCACCTTGGCCGTGCCTGGGGGCTTGGAGATGACCACCTCGAAAGATGTGCTCGAAGCGTTGTCCACCGGCGCGGGCCCCAAGCGGGTCTTGATCACCCTGGGCTACGCGGCCTGGGCGCAAGGTCAGCTCGAGTCCGAATTGGCCGAAAACAGCTGGCTCACGGTGCAAGCCGATGCGCAGGTGATTTTCGACACGCCGATCGAGCTGCGCTATGACAGCGCACTGGCCTTGCTGGGCTTGCAAGCCTGGATGCTTTCGCCTCAGGCAGGTCACGCATGAACGTGGCCGTGACGCCACCGACCGTGACCGCTGCGCAGCAATCTTTTTTGGCTTTTGATTTCGGCTTGAAGCGCACCGGCGTGGCCTATGCCTCGCGGTTGTTGGCTGTGGCCCAACCCCAAGGCACGGTCAACGCCAGTGGCAACGCCCGTTGGCCCCTGATCACCGAACACATCCAGCGCTGGCAACCCGACGCCTTGGTCGTGGGCGTGCCTTACCACCCGGACGGTGCGCGGCACGAGAACACTGAACGCGCCCAACAATTTGCCCGCCAATTGCACGGCCGTTTTGGCCTGCCAGTGTTTGAGGTCGATGAGCGTTACTCGACCACCGAAGCCAAAGCCGGGGGGGCCGCCGATGTGGACGCAGCCTCGGCCTGCGTCATCCTGGATCAATTTTTAAGAAGTCTTCAACCATGAGCATTGGTCATTTATCTCTGGACGCGCAAGCCCTGTATGGTCAGATGCTGACCGACCTGCGCGAACGCCTTGGTCCCACCGCCCATTTGGTCGGCATCACCTCGGGTGGCGCTTGGTTGGCTGAACGCCTGCACGTCGACCTGGGTCGCAGCCCAGCCTTGGGCGTGGTCTCCTCATCCATGCACCGCGATGATTTTGCGCAACGCGGCATGGCCGACAGCGCGGCCACCAAACTCCCTTTTTCGGTCGACGGTGCCACGGTTTGGTTGATTGACGATGTGTTGTTCACCGGGCGCACCATCCGCGCGGTGGTCAACGAGTTGTTTGATTACGGCAGGCCCGCCGCCGTGCATTTGGCGGTCTTGGTCGATCGGGGCGGACGTGAGCTACCGGTGCAAGCCGACTACGCTGCGGCTCGCTTGAGCCTACCCGCCACACAGTCCTTGCGCCTGACCCGCGACGACCGCAACCAATTTGCTTTTTCGGTGGAGGGCTGAGCCGATGCTGTCCAAAAGAAACCCCCAACTCAACACCCACGGTGAACTGATCCATTTGTTGTCGACCGAGGGCTTGTCCCGCGGCATCCTCACCCAGATCTTGGACACCGCCAGCCAGTTTGTGTCGGTCAACGACCGCGAGGTCAAGAAAGTCCCCTTGCTGCGCGGCAAAAGCGTGTTCAACCTGTTCTTTGAAAACAGCACCCGTACCCGCACCACGTTCGAGATTGCGGCCAAGCGTTTGAGCGCGGACGTGTTCAACCTCGACATCGCAAGGTCTTCGGCCAGCAAGGGCGAGAGCTTGCTCGACACCATCGCCAACCTCTCTGCCATGGCTGCCGATATTTTTGTGGTGCGCCACAGCGAATCGGGTGCCCCCTATCTGATCGCTGAGCATGTGGCCCCGCACGTGCATGTCATCAACGCGGGCGACGGCCGTCATGCCCACCCGACACAAGGCTTGCTTGACGCCTACACCATCCGTCATTTCAAAAAAGACTTTGCCAACCTGCGCGTGGCCATTGTGGGGGACGTGCTGCATTCCAGGGTGGCGCGCTCGGACATCCATGCCTTGACCACCTTGGGTTGCGCTGAGGTGCGGGTGGTCGGCCCCAAGACCTTGATACCCTCGGACTTGGCCCAACTGGGTGTCAAGGTGTTTCACACCTTGGAAGACGGCATTCGCGATTGCGACGTGGTGATCACACTGCGCCTGCAAAACGAGCGCATGAGCGGCGCACTGCTGCCCTCGAGTCAAGAGTATTTCAAGAGCTTTGGTTTGACCCAAGCCAAACTCCAACTGGCCAAGCCCGACGCGATCGTGATGCACCCAGGTCCCATCAATCGGGGCGTGGAAATCGAATCGGCGGTGGTCGACGGACCACAAAGCGTCATCTTGACGCAAGTGACTTTTGGCATTGCTGTGCGCATGGCGGTGATGTCTATCGTGGCAGGGAACGACGCATGAGCATCCTGATTCAAAACGGGCAGGTGATTGACCCTGCCTCTGGCCTGAACACCCGCGCGGACATCGCGATCGACAACGGCACCATTGTGTCCATAGGCAAGCCTGCGGCTGGTTTCAAGCCTGCGCAAACCATCGACGCCAACGGCTGCATCGTGGTGCCAGGTTTGGTGGATGCCTGCGCCCGCTTGGGTGAGCCAGGCCATGAGCACGAGGGCATGCTCGACACCGAACTCGCCGCTGCTGTGGCGGGTGGTGTCACCAGCGTGGTCTGCCCACCCGACACCCAACCAGTCCTGGACGAGCCCGGCTTGGTCGAGATGCTGCAATTTCGCGCAGCCCGTTTGCAGTTGTCGCGGGTGTTTCCTCTGGGGGCGCTGACACGTGGCTTGGCAGGTGAAGCACTCACCCCGATGGCTGAACTCACCCATGCCGGTTGCATCGGGTTTTCCCAGTCAGAGCACAACATGGTGCATAACCAAGCCTTGCAACGGGCGATGCAGTATGGCGCCACCTTCGGCTACTGTCTGTGGTTGCGGGCCCAAGACGCAGCGCTTGGCAAAGGGGTGGCTGCCAGCGGCCCCTTGGCCACCCGAATGGGTTTGAGTGGCGTACCGGTGGCCGCTGAAACCATCGCTTTGCACACCATCATCGACCTGATGCGCAGCACAGGGGCGCGGGTGCATGTTTGTCGCCTCTCCAGCGCGGCGGGCGTGGCCTTGATCCGCCAAGCCAAAGCCGAAGGCTTGGCCATCAGTGCAGATGTCAGTATCCACAACCTGCATTTCACCGACACCGACATGGGCTACTTTGACACCCGTGCGCGCTTGACGCCGCCACTGCGTCAACAACGCGATCGCGAAGCCCTGCGTGCTGGCCTGGCCGATGGCACGATCGATGTGCTGGTGTCTGATCACACGCCTGTCGAAGGTGACGCCAAGGCCTTGCCCTTCGCGCAAGCCCAAGCAGGGGCGACCGCACTGGAGTTGTTGTTGTCAGCCACCTTGAAATGGGCATCGCAAAGCCAGGTCGAACTGCTGCGGGCATTGCAGGTGGTGACCAGCGCGCCCGCCCAATTGTTGGGTGCACGCGGGCAAGGTTTGGGTCAACTCACCGAGGGTGGCCCCGCGGATGTCTGCGTCTATGACCCCGGTGCTTCTTGGGCTGTCAAGCCTGAGGCGCTGCGCAGCCAAAGCAAACACACACCGTTTGCGTTTGACATGAGCGGCAGCGAGATGGTGGGGCAGGTCAAGGCCACGGTGGTTGCCGGCAAAGTGGCATTTCAGTCTGGTCAGAGCAGCGTATCAGCCCAAATATTTTGAGCCCAATTCCAGGCATAGGTGCCTTCAAGCGCATTTGGCTCGCTCGACAAGCCACCTGAGCCAGGCACGGTTTTGTAAGTTTTTTCAGCTGCGATGTACTGGTGAACCGAGGCCACGTGCACCACCAATTGGTCGTTCACATAGCTGTAACAGGTGTTGGTGAGAAACGGCGCGGGGTTGACCGCCAAGTCGGACAACTGGGCAACCACCGCTGCGGCCGTGACCTTCGCCTGTGAATTCGCCATGTGGCCCGACTTGGGCATGGCCGGTGCCACTTGGATCGCATCACCCAAGACATGGATGTCCTTGGCTACCAAGGATTCAAAGGTTTGGTAATGCACGCCACACCAGCGTTGGTTGGCCTTGGCCAAGCCGGTTTTAACCGCAATCGCACCTGCACGCATGTCGGGCAAGACATTCAAGACATCCGCCTTGAGGTTTTCTTGCACGTCAAACCGAATGGTTTTGGTGGCGGTGTCCACGCCCACAGCTTTGTGGTTAGGGCGGTATTCAATGATGTTTTTGTAATGGTCAGCCCAAAACTTTTTGAACAAAGCAGCTTTGGAGGTGATGTCTTGGTTGGCATCCAGGATCAAGACCTTGGCGCGGGGCTTGGCTTGCTGGAAGTAATGCGCAACTTGGCTGGCACGCTCATAGGGGCCAGGGGGGCATTTGTAGGGTGCTTCGGGAATGGTCAGGGCGTACACACCGCCATCGGGCATGGCTTCGAGCTGTTTGCGCAAAGCCGTGGTCTCGGCGCCGGCTTTCCAGGCTTGCAGAATCTGTCCACTGTCATTGGCGGCTTGCAAGCCTTCAACGGTTTCAAACATCATGTCCACACCGGGTGACAGCACCAGCTTGTCGTACGCAATGGCCAAGCCGTTATTCAGCCGGACGGATTTTTTGTCAGGGTCGATGGCAACCACCCAGTCCCGCACCACAGTGATCCCATGTTTGCTGCTCAAGGCGTCGTAAGAGGTGGTGATTTCACGCAGCTGTTTGCTGCCACCCAACACCAAGTTGGACATGGGGCAGGAGATGAAGCTGCTGCTGGGCTCGATCAACACCACGCTGATCTTGTGATTGGACAAAACCCGGACATATTTGGCCGCGGTGGCACCACCGTAGCCACCACCGATGACCACCACCTGTGCTTTGGCAGGCGCTTTGCTGATGAGCGAGGCGCAGCCAGCAAGCGCGGTCACAGAGCCCAGCGCCAGACCCGATTGAAGCAGTGTTCTTCTTTGCATGCGTGTTCCTTAGCGTTTCTGGGCTGCGAAATAGTCGGCCAAGCTGGCGATTTGCTGGTCCGTCAAGCCTTTGTTGATTTGGTGCATCACCGTGGCTGGCCTTGTGCCTTCTTTGAAAGCTTTCATTTGCGCAATCATGTAGTCGCGGGGCAAGCCTGCAATGGAGGGCACGGTGGAGCCTTTCACGGCGCGGCCATCGCTGCCGTGGCAGTTGGCGCACATGGCGGCATCGGCACGTTGGTGCAGGGCAAGCGAGGGGTCTTGGGCTGAGGCGTTGCTCAACAAAGTCGATGTCAATGTCAAGGCGGCAAAAAAGGTGGAAACTGTTTTCATCTGATGACTTTCTAGCGTTCAGTCAACGGAATATAAGGCAAATCAGCTGGCCTGAGACACTTTTTGTCCATGCGCGATTTCGATGATGTCGTCGCCAAAGCTTTTGACATCATCGGGGTTGTGGCTGATGAGGATCATGGGAATGGACATCAGCGCTTGCACCTCGCTGAGTTCTTGGCGCAAGGATTGTCGAAGGTTTTCATCCAACGCTGAAAAAGGCTCGTCCAGCAGAATGGCTTTGGGCTGCATCACCAAGGCTCGGGCCAAGGCCACACGCTGACTCTGTCCGCCTGAGAGTTGGTGAGGGTATTGATCGGCCAAGGCGTTCAGTTGAAATTTGTCCAACCAATTGTTGACCTCAGCATGCACAAAGCGGCGGGATGGATTGAGCCATGACTTGCTGAGTGAAAAAGAAATGTTTTGCCTGACGGTGAGGTGTGGAAACAAAGCATACGCTTGAAACACATAGGCCAGCAAGCGTTCTTGAGGTGTTTGGCAAATGCGCTCAGATGAATGGAACAGGTCAACATGGTTGAAACGAATATGGCCACTGTCGGGTGTGGTCAAGCCAGCCAGCATCTTCAGCAACTGGGTTTTGCCAGCGCCGGAGGGGCCAAACAACACCAAGCGTTTGGCATCGCTTTGAAAAGCGAGGTTGATGTCAAAGCGGCGGTTGGCGCTTTGGAATGTTTTTTGAACCGAGACGTCCCACAACATGTTGGCCCCTTACTTTGAATCCATCACTCGGCCAGGCAGCAACTTGCCCGACACCAGCAACACGCTCAGGCAGACCACCGAGGTGAGCAGCACCAAAAAGTTGGCCACATCGTCTTGACCTGCTTGCACCGCTTCATACACCGCGATGGACAAGGTTTGGGTTTGCCCCGGGATGCTGCCCGCCACCATCAAGGTGGCACCAAACTCACCAGAGGACCTGGCAAATGACAACAACACGCCAGACAAAATCCCGCGCCAAGCCAGTGGCAAGGTGATCCTGAAAAAGATGGCCCATTCGCTGATGCCCAAGACCCGAGCAGCTTGTTCGTATTGCGGTTCCAAGGACTCAAAGGCTGCACGGGCTGCCTTGAACACCAAGGGAAAGGACACGATGGCGGCTGCAATGACCGCCCCTTGCCAAGTGAAGATCAGGTTGATGCCCATGGAGGATTGCAAAAAGTGCCCGATGGGGCCATTGCGCCCAATCAGCACCAACAGGTAGTAACCCAAGACCGTGGGCGGCATGACCATGGGCAGGGTGAGCACCGCGTCCAGCACATCCTTGCCCCAAAAGTTTTTGCGTGCAAACACATAGGCCACGCCAATGCCTAAGCCCAGGTTGATCAGGGTGGCAAACCCCGCCACTTTGAGTGTGAGTCGCAGGGCTATCCAAGCTTCATCCATGTGTGCTGCAGAGACGGGGCTCTGTCCATTTGAAAACGGGTAAGTGGTTCATTCGTGGGACAAGGCCAGAACGACCGCGGTCTCGTCAATTTCAGCCAAGGCTTCGTCGCTGACGTTGAAACCACTCAATTGATCAACAAAGCCCACGATGGTGATGCCGGGTTCCACCAGCAAATTGACTTCACCGCTGGCACTGCCGCGTGACTTGCGCACCACGATGCCATGCACCACGTTTTTGTTGTTTTCACCAGAGGCTTTTGTGATGTGCACAGCGGTGGCCTTGCACAAGACCAACACCTGCTGACCCTTGTGCAAATCGAACAATTCAGCACTGGCAGCCGTGATTTTGGAATGGAATACCGTGCCACCCTTGGAGCTGAGCTCTACACGCACAAAGCCCGCTTTTTTGACAATGGCAGACACGGTGCAAGGAAACTGATTGCGCATGGTGGTGCGCAGCCCCAAGAAGGCGGTGCTGCTGCTGTCCGTGGTGGGTTTGGCAGAGGCTTTTTTCACCAACTGGGTTTTGGCCTTCTCCAATTCAGTCGAGGCTTTCAAGAGCTCTTTGCCTGCTTGGGTGAGTTGAGCACCGCCGCCGCCGGCACCGCCCACCACCTTCTCCACCAGTGGCGTGCCTGCCAAGTTGCTCAGAATGTCGATGGCTTGCCAAGCGGCTTTGTAGCTCACGCCTGCACGCCGAGCTGCCTCGGAGATGGAACCCGCGTCTTGCAAGCGGCGCAGGATGTCGATGCGCTTGTCGGTTTTGCTGTGGCCCAGGGCATTCCCCAGACTTTGTCCATTTTGGCTGCCCATGGGCGGAGTTCCAAGCTTTGGTGGTAAATTCGCTATTCTAAATAGGAAGAGCGGACTGCCTGAATGTCTGTGCATGTGTGGTCTCTGCGTTGGCAATGGGCTTGGTCCTTCCTTGCAGATCAGCGATTCATGATGATGAACTTGAAAAAAATCACCATTTCTTTGGCCTTGGTACTGGGCCACTCTGCTGGGGCCTCAGATCTCACGGTTTCTGCTGCCGCCAGTCTGACCCATGCATTCCAAGCCATGGGTGCCCAGTTTGAGGCGCAAAACCCAGGCACCAAAGTCAGGTTCAACTTTGGTGCTTCAGGTGCCTTGCTTCAGCAGATCGTCAATGGCGCACCCGTGGACGTGTTTGCCAGTGCGGACACCGACACCATGGACAAGGCCGTGGCCAAAGCGGTGGTCCATGCAGCAGACAGGAAGGTGTTCACCACCAATCGCTTGGTGCTCATCACACCTGTTCAGTCAGGTTTGGGATTGAAACAATTGGCAGACTTGAAAAAACCCGAGGTCAAGCGCTTTGCCATGGGTGTGCCCGCCAGTGTGCCGGCGGGTCATTACACCCAGGATGCTTTGGAAAAGGCGGGGTTATGGACCGAGCTCAAGCCCAAGGTCATCAGCACCCAAAACGTCCGACAAGCATTGGACTATGTGGTGCGTGGTGAAGTGGATGCGGGTTTTGTGTATGCGAGTGACGCGCAATTGATGAGCGACAAAGTCAAGGTGGCGTTTCCAGTGGCCACCTCGTCCCCCATTCAATACCCGATCGCCATAGTGGCGGCCTCTGCCAACCCGGCTCAAGCCGGGAAGTTCATGGCCTGGGTTCAATCCCCCCAGGGGCAGGCCGTGCTGAAAAAGCATGGCTTTGGCCAGTGAGCTGGGTCTGCCCCGGCTTTGTCAACCAGGTTTATTTCAGCTTCAATTCATAGCTCAGGTGCAACACATAGTTGGCTGGGCTTTTGCGGTGGGTAGGCAAGACAGACAAACGAATGCCGTGTTGTTCATTGAAGTCGTGCTTGAGGCTGGCTGCCGCCATGAGTGAGTAATCGTGTGGGTAGCTGCGGGTTCTGTACCCGCTCACCACACCCACCATGACCGCAGCCGATTGAAACAAGGGGTTGGTCGGCAAGGCATGCTTCAGGGTGTAGCCTGCGTATAACGAGTCCTTGTTCAAGCTGTTTTTGTAATAGCCACCGGTGATTCCGCGGTGCTCCAGGTAGACGCCTGTGTTGACATTGTTGAAATACCCTCGGTCGTGGTAACTGAAGGTGTGCACGCCAACCGTGGTTGTTTGTGCAGCCACAGGTGACAGCAAGGTCAAACTCAGGATCAGGCCAACGATCCCCTCGTTGCAAAAATCAACCGCGGCCCTGGCTGGTTTGGTTTGTAGGTGTTTAGAAAAAACTTTGTGTTGCATGTCAATCTCCTGTGGTCTGCGCAGGAGAAAAGCAATTCAAAGTCCAGCTGAGCGTGGCTTGTTTGACCCTCGATTGCCAAAGCAGTCAATGCGGGTGACGCATGCATGCCAAAGCATGCGTTCACCCGATCAGCCAGGTGTTAAACCGAAAAAGGTTTCAGGAAACAGCGGCCAGATCTCCCTGTCATGCAGGGGTGGCAGGGGTTTTGGGCTTCAATGCCTCGGCGTGCAGTGTCAAAGCTTCGTGCACCAAGGGCATCAAATCTTTCACCTTGTCGGTGGCCAAGCTGTCAACCATCAACAGCCGCATGCGTGGCTCCCAAAACTTTTGGATGTGATTGGCAATGCTGGTTTTGGCTTCCTCGCGGTCAGGGAAGGCCGAAAAAAATTCACCAATTTGATTGGCCATGCGAACCAAGTTGTCAATGTCCATGATGTGCTTCTTGTAAAGGTAGAGTCGGGTGGGAAAGACGATGCCCGTGGCTGTATGTCGAAAAGCCGTCACCACGCACCAAGCCCAGCAACAGCAGGTTGTGGTCTTGTGCCAACTCGACGGCCAAGGCAGTGGGTGCAGACACGGCGGTCAACACACCGGCACCGCTTTGCAGCGTTTTTTGCACCATCTCAAAACTGGCACGGCTGGTGATGCAGACAAAGCCCTGTGTCATGTCTTGGGTGCTTTTGCGCAAAGCTCCAATGAGTTTGTCCAAGGCGTTGTGTCTGCCGACATCCTCTCGCACGCAAACGATGTCGCCTGAGAGGCTGGCCCAGGCGGCTGCATGGGTGGCGCCAGTGCGCTGTTTCTCAGGTTGGTGATGTCGCAGCAGGGCATGGGCCTTGAACATGGCCTCAGTGTCCAGGCCCACGCTCGGGGCTTGCGGGAGGTTGCTCAAGCGAACCTGCCCCAAGCTGTCCGCGCCACACAGGCCACAGCCGGTGCGCCCAGCCATGGTGCGGCGTCTTTCCTTGAGTCGTTGTTCGGCTTGCGCAGCGACTTCCAAGCGCACTTCAATGCCTTGGGCCAGGACATCATGCTCGATCCCATACAACTGCGATGGGCTGTCGATCAGCCCCTCGGTCAGGGCAAAGCCCAGCGCAAAGTCCTCCAGGTCAGCGGGGCTGGCCATCATCACAGCATGCGAGATGCCGTTGAACACCAGCGCGACTGGCACCTCTTCGGCCAACGCCAGATCAGCGTTGCCCAAGCCCTTCACTTGCCAACCACCTCGAAGGCTTGGTCAGCTTGCTGGGCTTTGGCCAACAAACCGAGCTGGTTTTGGTTGAACTGTTGGTAGTTCTTTTGCCATTCAGAGGGTTGGCTGACAGACACGACCTGGACCGCAGTCACTTTGTACTCTGGACAGTTGGTGGCCCAGTCAGAGGCATCGGTGGTGATCACGTTGGCACCCGACTCGGGGAAGTGGAAGGTGGTGTAGACCACGCCAGCTTGCATGCGCTCGCTGATTTCAGCGCGCAAGACCGTTCGACCGGCACGGCTCTCAATGCCCACCCAATCGTCTTGCTTGATGCCACGTTCTTCGGCATCGTGCGGATGGATTTCCAAGCGGTCTTCGCTGTGCCATTGGTTGTTGTCGGTGCGACGGGTCTGTGCGCCCACGTTGTACTGCGACAAGATGCGTCCCGTGGTGAGCAAGAGTGGGAACTTGCGCGTGACCTTTTCTTGACTGGCCACATACTGGGTTGGGAAAAACTTACCCTTGCCGCGCATGAAGCCAGCGGTGTGCATGATGTCCATGCCAGCCTCGGGTGTGTTGTCGTTGCACGGCCATTGCAGGCTGGTGTGTTGATCGATCTTGGCGTAGCTCACACCCGAGAAGCTGGGGGTGAGGGCGGCGATTTCTTTCATCACATCTTCCGGGTGGGTGTAGTGCATCTCGTAACCCAAGGCTTTGGCGAGCTTGACCGTGACTTGCCAATCGGCCAAACCGGCCATGGGTGGCATGGCTTGACGCACTCGCGAAATGCGGCGTTCGGCGTTGGTGAACGTGCCGTCTTTTTCCAGGAACGAAGAACCAGGCAAAAACACATGGGCGTATTTGGCGGTTTCATTCAAGAAGATGTCTTGCACCACGATGCATTCCATCGCCGACAAAGCCGCGGCCACATGTTGTGTGTCAGGGTCAGACTGAACGATGTCTTCGCCCTGGCAATACAGGCCCAGGAACGAGCCGTCCATGGCTGCGTCAAACATGTTGGGAATGCGCAGGCCAGGCTCAGGACTCAGGTGCACGCCCCATGCGCTTTCGAACAAAGAGCGGGTGGTGGTGTCAGAGATGTGGCGGTAGCCAGGCAACTCGTGCGGGAAACTTCCCATGTCACAAGCGCCTTGCACATTGTTTTGGCCACGCAAGGGGTTCACGCCCACGCCTTCGCGCCCGACCATGCCGCAAGCCATGGCCAGATTGGCAATGCCCATGACCATGGTGGAGCCTTGCGAGTGCTCGGTCACGCCCAAGCCGTAATAAATCGCCGAGTTGGGGCCAGCGGCATACATGCGAGCGGCGGCGCGAACGTCTGCCGCAGGCACGCCAGTGACGCTTTCAAACGCTTCAGGCGAGTTCTCGGGTTTGGACACAAAGTCGCACCATTCGTTGAAGCTCTTGTCATCACAACGCTGCGCCACGTAGTCTTTGGCCACCAAACCTTCGGTCACCACCACATGGGCCAAGGAATTGATCAGTGCCACGTTGGTGCCTGGGCGCAATGCCAAGTGGTGTTGCGCCTTCACGTGCGGGCTGCTGACCAAATCGATTTTGCGGGGGTCAGCCACGATCAATTTGGCGCCGCCACGCAAACGGCGCTTCATGCGCGAGGCAAACACGGGGTGAGCGTCGGAGGGGTTGGCGCCGATCACCAGCAGCACATCGGCCTGTTCCACCGACTTGAAGGTTTGCGTACCAGCCGAGGTACCAAAGGTTTGGCCCAGACCATAACCCGTGGGTGAATGGCAGACACGGGCGCAGGTGTCGACGTTGTTGGTGCCAAATGCCGCGCGCACGAGTTTTTGCACCAGATAGGTTTCTTCGTTGGTGCAACGTGAAGAGGTGATGCCGCCCACCGAGTCTTTGCCGTGTTTGGCTTGGATGCGTTTGAACTCGGACGCGGCATGGTTGATGGCTTCGTCCCAGCTGACCTCTTGCCATGGGTCGGTGATCTTGGCACGGATCATGGGTTTGGTGATGCGGTCTTGGTGGGTGGCATAGCCCCAGGCAAAACGGCCTTTCACACAGGAATGGCCTTCATTGGCTTTGCCGTCTTTCCAAGGCACCATGCGAACCACGGTGTTGCCTTTCATTTCGGCCTTGAAACCACAACCCACACCGCAATAGGCGCAGGTGGTGATCAGGCTGTGCTCGGGCTGACCCAATTCGATGATGGACTTTTCTTGCAAGGTGGCGGTCGGGCAGGCTTCAACACAGGCGCCGCAGGACACGCATTCGCTGTCCATGAACGGCTGGTCTTGACCCGGCGACACGCGGCTCTCAAAGCCACGGCCTGAAATCGTCAAAGCGAAAGTGCCTTGTGTTTCCTCGCAGGCACGCACGCAGCGGTTGCAGACAATGCATTTGCTGGCGTCGTAGGTGAAATAGGGGTTGGATTCGTCCTTTTTGGCGTCGCAATGGTGCGCACCGGCGGCTTCGCCCACGCCATAGCGAACATTGCGCAAACCGGTCACGCCCGCCATGTCTTGCAATTCGCAATTGCCATTGGCACTGCAGGTCAGGCAATCCAAGGGGTGGTCGGAGATGTAGAGCTCCATCACCCCTTTGCGCAGGTCCTGCAGCTTGGGGGTTTGGGTGTGGACCACCATGCCAGCTTCAGCCGGCGTGGTGCATGAGGCGGGGAAGCCTTTGCGGCCGTCGATTTCCACCAAGCACAAACGGCATGAGCCAAAAGGCTCGAGGCTGTCGGTGGCGCAAAGCTTGGGCACTTGGATGCCAGCTTCCACGGCTGCTCGCATCAGCGAGGTGCCTTTGGGCACGGTGACCTCATAGCCATCGATGTGGAGTTGCACGGTTTGACTGGCGGTACGCGCAGGGGTACCGTGGTCGCGCTCTTGTTTCAAGTACATCAACATGGTGGTTCCTTAGTGCACAGCTTCTGCTTTGGCGGGAAGGCCAAAGTCAGCGGGGTAATGGTTGAGTGCGGACAGCACGGGATAAGGGGTCATGCCACCCATGGCGCACAAACTGCCGTGAAGCATGGTGTCGCACAGGTCGCGCAGCAAATGCACTTGCTGTTCTTTGTTGGTCGCCGAGCCGATCCGGTCGATGGTTTCCATGCCGCGCGTCGAGCCAATCCGACAGGGGGTGCATTTGCCACAGCTCTCCAAGGCACAAAACTCCATCGCATAGCGAGCGAGCTTGGCCATGTTCGCGCTTTCATCATGCACCACGATACCGCCGTGACCGACCACCGCACCCATGGCGGCATAGGCCTCGTAGTCCAGCGGCACGTCCCATTGAGACTCGGGCACATAAGCGCCCAGGGGGCCGCCGACTTGCACGGCTTTGATCGGCCGGCCACTGCGGCTGCCGCCACCAAAGTCAAACAAGAGTTCGCGCAAGGTCAAACCAAAAGCGCGCTCAACCAAACCACCTTGCAACACATTGCCGGTGATCTGGAAAGGCAAGGTGCCGGTCGAGCGACCCATGCCAAAGTTTTTGTAAAACGCCGCGCCCTTGGCCATGATGATCGGCACGCTGGCCAAGGTGATCACATTGTTGATCACGGTGGGTTGACCAAACAAGCCCTCGATGGCGGGCAGGGGAGGCTTGGCACGAACAATGCCGCGTTTGCCTTCGATGCTTTCGAGCATGGCGGTTTCTTCGCCGCACACATAAGCGCCTGCGGCTTTGCGCACTTGCAGGTGAAACGCTTTGCCACTGCCCAGCACGTTGTGACCCAGGTAGCCCGCAGACTCGGCCAGGGCGATCGCGGTGTTCATGGTGGCAATGGCGTGCGGGTATTCGGAGCGGATGTAGAGGTAGCCGCTGGTGGCACCCACGGCCAAGCCGGCGATGGCCATGCCTTCGATCAACATGTAGGGGTCGCCCTCCATGGTCATGCGGTCAGAGAAAGTGCCCGAGTCGCCTTCATCCGCATTGCAAACCACGTACTTTTGTGCAGCAGTCGTGCCCAGCACGGTGCGCCATTTGATGCCTGCCGGAAATGCGGCGCCACCTCGACCACGCAAGCCCGAGTCGAGCACTTCTTGCACCACCGCCGCGCCATCCAGGGCTGCGGCTTTTTGCAAGCCGACCCAACCACCGTGGGCGGCATAGTCGTCCAAAGACAGAGGTCGTGTGATGCCCATGCGGGCAAAGGTCAGGCGTTGCTGCTTGGCTAAATAGGGGATTTGCTCGGTGACGCCTTGAGACAACGCATGCGACCCGCCATTCAAAAAACCCGCGTCGAACAAAGAAGGCACATCTTCAGGCGACACCGGGCCATAAGCCATGCGACCTTGCGCCGTCAACACTTCCACCAAAGGTTCGAGCCAAAACATGCCGCGCGAACTGTTGCGCTGAATGTCAATGGCCACACCGCGAGCGGCAGCGGCTTGGGTCAAGGCGTCCACCACCTCGTCGGCGCCTGCGGCCAAGGCAGCAGAGTCACAGGGTACGTAAAGCGTCACGCTCATGATGCGCTCCTCAGGGTCGAGACGAGTTGATTCAATTTGCCTTCGTTCATGCGTGCATGCATCTTGTCGTCCACCTGGATCGCAGGCGAAGAGGCGCACAGCCCCAGGCAATAAACCGGTTCCAACGAGAACAACCCGTCCGCACTGGTTTCATGCACTTTGCAGCCCAGGGCTTGCTCGGCTTGCGCCAACAAGTCTTCGCTGCCACAGGCTTGGCATGCCTCGGCACGACAGACCTGCACCACGTGTTTGCCAGGCGGGGTGCTGCGAAAGTAGTGGTAATAGGTGATGACGCCATGCACCTCGGCGCGCGAGAGGTTCATCCCTTGCGCAATCAATGGCACGGTGGTCGAGGGAATAAAGCCCAGGCGATCTTGGACGTCATGCAACAAGGGCAGCAAGCCGCCTTCAGTCTCTTGGTGTTTTTCCAAGAGCTGGCTGACCAGCGAGAGTTCGGGAGATACCAGAGCTTTATTCATAAGGACAAATCAGTTGAAAAATTTCGTGACACTTTGCAAGGTGCGGTAGATGCCCCAAGCCAGTGGGATGCCAACGGCAGCCCATGCGAGCCAAACAAAGGCAGGGTTGACATGGCTGGCAGTCCCCGAACCGTGCACTTCAGAGGCTTGGGCTTTCTCGCTGGCGAGCTTCTTCTCGTGCGCGAGTTCTTCGGCCGTCATGAAATGTTTGGCTGCCACAGGGCGCACCAGCAAGTTAGCGATCAAGCCAATCACCAGCATGCCCACCAAGATGAACATGGTTTGGTTGTAGACCTGTTCACGCGGGAGGCCCAAGCCGAGTTGGTAGTCACGCATGTAGTTCACAACCACCGGACCCAAAATACCGGCAGTGGCCCAAGCCGTGAGCAAACGGCCATGGATCGCACCCACCATTTGCGTGCCAAACAAGTCAGCCAAATAAGCCGGTACCGTGGCAAAGCCACCGCCGTACATGCTCAAGATGATGCAAAAAGCAGCCACGAACAGCAGCTTGTTACCGGCCATGGCACTGGCGGGAACCGATGCGTACAAAGCACCACCCAACACGAAGAACACGATGTAGGTGAGTTTGCGACCGAGCTTGTCGGAAAAGCTGGCCCAAATGAAACGGCCACCGATGTTGAACAGACTCAGCAGCGCGGTAAAGCCTGCTGCCACGCTGGCAATCATGGTGAGCTGGGTTTTGTCGAGGTCGCCAAACTTGGCTTCAATGCCAATCAGCGCACCGCCAAACACTTCTTGCAGCATCGGACTGGCCATGCCGATCACACCGATGCCAGCCGACACGTTCATGCACAAAACCACCCAAATCAACCAAAACTGGGGGATGCCCCACACCTTGCTGACATGGACATGGTTTTGGGTGATCATGGCGTTACTGGCTTGGTTGACCGGTGGCGTCCAGCCAGCGGGTTTCCAGCCAGAAGCGGGGACGCGGTAGCCCAATGCGCCACCCATCATGAAGACAAAGTAAACCAGGGCCATGCAGACGAATGTTTGCCAGACACCAACCTCGAGGTCGGTGGCGAAAATTTTCATGAGTTCAGCCGCCAAGGGTGAACCGATCATGGCGCCACCACCAAAACCCATGATGGCCATGCCCGTGGCCATGCCGCGGCGGTCTGGGAACCATTTGATCAAGGTGCTGACGGGGGAGATGTAGCCCAGACCCAAACCGATGCCACCGATGACACCCGAGCCCAGCAACATCAACCAAAACTGGTGGGTGTAGACACCCAAAGCTGCGACCAACATGCCGCCGCACCAGCACAATGCGCTGACCACGCCCGCTTTGCGGGGACCGGCCCGCTCAAGCCATCCGCCCCACAAGGCGGCAGAGCTGCCGAGCAAAACAAAAAACAAGGTGTACATCCAACCCAGGGTGGAGACTTTCCAGTCGCAAGTGGTGATGAACAGCTCTTGGAAGAAACCGATATCCGGTCCACACTGGATGGCATCTTTGATGCCCAAGGCCTTGGACAACGGCAACCAAAAAACAGAAAAACCATACGCCATGCCAATGCACAAGTGGATGGCCAAAGCTGCCGGGGGAACCAGCCAGCGGTTAAAGCCTTCGCCTGCAATGATGCGCTCTTTGGACAAGAAGCTGGCCGGTTTGCCTGCCGAGCTGTCGGATGCGTCAATCGATGAACCCATGTTGTCTCCATTATTTTGGTTGTTGTGCCAACCTCGGACTTTAACGTATGCTTTCCCGGCACAAGCGAGTCTAGGGAAATCACTGAGAGATAACAATATGTCTGCACTCCTCAGTTAACATCATTCTTTCCAACACATCTAATATGCTCACCAGAGCCTATATATTGCATGCACAAAGTCTCCATCAAACCCCAGTGGACCATCAGCGATGCCACAGGCCATAACTTGGCGCCGAGGCTGTTGGAATTGCTGGCCGAGGTGCAAAGTCACGGCAGTTTGTCGGGTTCCTGTAAAAAAACCGGTGCCTCCTACAGACATGCTTGGAGCTTGATTCGCCAAGGCGAGGAACAACTGGGCATGTCCTTGCTCAACATGGAGCGTGGCAAAGGCTCAACCCTGACCCCTTTGGCTGAAAAGTTGGTGTGGGCAGGGCACCGCATTTCTGCCCGGCTCACGCCCATGTTGGAAACCTTGGCTTCTGAATTGGAAAGTGAAATTGGCCGGGTCTTGTCCACCAGCAACGAAGTGCTGCGAGTGCACGCCAGCCATGGCTTTGCGGTGGAGAAGATGATCGAAAAGCTGGCCTTCACCGGCACCCATGTGGAGCGCAAATACGTGGGCAGCGTCGAGGCGGTGGCTTCATTGCATGCCGGTGCCTGTGAAATCGCTGGTTTTCACATCCCACAAGGCGAATTTGAAGAATTGGCGTTCGAGCACTACGCCAAATGGCTCAAGCCCAAGGAAAGCCGCATCATCCATGTGGCCACGCGCCGACAAGGATTCATGGTGGCCAGCGGCAATCCCCACAAAATCTACGAGGTGCAAGACCTCACCCGCAAAGGCTTGCGATTCGTCAATCGCCAGCCCAGCAGCGGGACGCGGTTTTTGCTGGAATGCTTTTTGAAAAAAGCCCAAGTCGACCCAGCCCAAATCGCTGGTTATGAACAAGCGGAGTTCACCCATGCGGCTGTGGCCGCCTATGTGGCCAGTGGCATGGCGGATGTGGGTTTTGGCGTGGAGACGCCTGCACGGCGCTTCAAGCTGGAGTTTTTGCCCTTGGCCACCGAGCGGTATTTTTTGCTGTGCAACCAGTCAGACCTGGACAAACCGCATTTGCAAGCGGTATTGAAAATCCTCAACAGTGACGAGTTTCAATTTGCGGTGAACCAATTGCCCGGCTATACCGCCGCGCATTGCGGGCAGGTGGCCACCATTGCCGCGGCATTTCCTGAAGCGGCGAGCAGCAAGAAATTTTGAGCCCATGAAAAAAGGCACCCGAAGGTGCCTTTGTTTCAAGCGGTGGGGCGATCAGTACATGAAAGTCGGGCTGACAATCGCTTGCACCGAGCCTGTGGTGCGGTGAGGCGCCACGGTGATCATGCCTTCGTAGACTTTGTCTTTGATGGCTTGCTCTGCGACCACGTTCTCTAAGATGAACACACCAAACTCGGCC
>CAMDCZ010000015.1 GCA_945890735.1 Bordetella parapertussis
GCCCAAGCCCTGTCACACCACACCTAAAATGCCCGGATGACTTCTTCCAACTCGCTCGACCGCAAATCCCAGGCTTGGTCCGCCCTGTTCTCTGAACCCATGAGCGAGTTGGTGCAGCGCTACACCGCCAGTGTGTTTTTCGACCAGCGCCTGTGGCGAGCCGACATCCAAGGCAGCTTGGCGCATGCCGAGATGCTGCAAGCCCAGGGCATCATCAGCGCGCAAGACCTGGCCGACATCCAACGCGGCCTGGCGCAAATCACCCAAGACATTGAAAGCGGCCAGTTCGAGTGGAAGCTCGAACTCGAGGACGTGCACCTCAACATCGAAGCCCGCCTGACCCAACTGGTGGGCGACGCCGGCAAACGCCTGCACACCGGGCGCAGCCGCAACGACCAAGTCGCCACCGATGTGCGCCTGTGGTTGCGCGACGAGATTGACGCCATCCGTGATCTGCTGAACAACCTGCAACGCGCCTTGGTCGAGGTGGCCAGTCAGCACACCGAGACGGTGATGCCTGGCTTCACGCATTTGCAAGTGGCCCAGCCCATCAGTTTCGCGCACCACCTGTTGGCGTATGTGGAAATGCTCTCGCGCGACGAAGAGCGCATGGGCGAGGTGCGTGCCCGAACCAACCGCCTGCCCCTGGGCTCGGCTGCCTTGGCGGGCACCACTTACCCCTTGGACCGCGCCCGGGTAGCGAAAACACTGGGCATGGTCAACGCCCAAGGCGAGGCGCAGCTGTGCCAGAACAGTTTGGACGCGGTGAGCGACCGCGACTTCGCGATCGAATTCACCGCCGCGGCCACGCTGTGCATGGTGCACATCAGCCGCTTGTCTGAAGAACTGATCGTGTGGATGAGCCAAAACTTTGGTTTCATCCGCATCGCCGACCGTTTCACCACCGGCTCGTCGATCATGCCGCAGAAAAAAAACCCGGACGTGCCCGAACTCGCTCGCGGCAAAACCGGTCGTGTGGTGGGCCACCTCATGGGCCTGATCACCCTCATGAAAGGCCAGCCCCTGGCCTACAACAAAGACAACCAAGAAGACAAAGAGCCCCTGTTTGACACGGTAGACACCTTGAAAGACACGCTGCGCATCTTTGCCGAGATGATCGGCGGGCAAACCAACGCGTCAGGCACCAAAGAAGGCGGCATCACCGTCAATGCCCAAGCCATGGAAGACGCGGCCAAAAAGGGCTTTGCCACGGCCACCGACCTGGCCGACTATTTGGTGAAAAAAGGCCTGCCATTCCGTGATGCCCACGAAACCGTGGCCCATGCGGTGAAAGCGGCGGCGAGCCACGGGTGTGACTTGTCCGAGTTGCCGCTGAATGTGTTGCAGGGCTTTCACCCGTCCATCGAGAAGGATGTGTATGACTGCCTGAGCTTGCAAGGCTCTTTGAATGCCCGCCACACCATTGGCGGCACCGCACCTGCCCAAGTCCTTTTGCAAATCGCACGACACCAACAACGGCTGGCTTGAGCCAGAAACAGCCCCACATGCAAACTGCTCAACGCCCCCGCGTCCTGATCATTGGAGGTGGTTTCGGCGGACTGGAGACCGCCAAAGCCTTGGCCAAAGCCCAGGTCGACATCACCTTGGTGGACAAAACCAACCACCATTTGTTCCAGCCCCTGCTCTACCAAGTCGCCACCGCTGGCTTGGCCGCCCCTGCGATTGCAGCGCCTACCCGCAGCCTGTTTCGGCACCAAGCCAACCTGACCACCTTGCTCGCCGAGGTCACCAACATCGATGCTGCTGGCAAGCAAGTGCATTTGTCCGATGGCAGCACCTTGGTGTTTGACCACCTGGTGGTGGCCGCAGGTGCCACCCACAGCTACTTTGGCCATGATGAATGGGCCAGCCATGCACCAGGTTTGAAAACCTTGGAAGACGCTTTTGAAATACGTCGCCGTTTGTTGTTCGCCTTCGAGTCAGCAGAGAAAGAGCCCGACCCAGAGAAACGCCAAGACTGGCTGACACTGTGCGTGATTGGCGCGGGCCCGACGGGCGTGGAAATGGCCGGCGCATTCGCTGAAATTGCCCGGCAAACCTTGGTTGGCGAATTCCGCCGCATCAACCCGCATGACGCTCGCATTTTGTTGCTAGAGGGTGGGCCAAGGGTGTTGCAAGCCATGCCTGAATCCTTGAGTGCCAAAGCGCTGAGCCAATTGCAAAACCTGGGTGTCGAAGTGCGTCTGAATGCCATCGTCACCGCCATCGACGCCCAGGGTTTGAAGGTGCGAGGCCCCGCACCTGCTGGCGTCTTGGGCAGTGTGGACTACACGATTGCCAGCAAATGCGTGGTCTGGGCCGCAGGCGTGGCCGCTTCGCCCTTGGGCGCCAACCTGGCGAAAAACACCGGTTGCCAGATCGACCGCGCTGGGCGCGTGGTGGTCAGCCCCGACCTGAGTGTGCCGGGCTACCCACACATCAACGTGATCGGTGACCTGGCCGCTGCGTTCAGCCACCGCCCTGGCAAACAACCCACTGCTGTGCCTGGCGTCTCACCTGGTGCAAAACAAATGGGGCATTTGGCGGCCGCCAATGTCCTTCAACGCATCGCGGGTAAACCCACACAAGCGTTTCGCTATGCCGACTACGGCAACCTGGCCACCATCGGCCACAACAGCGCGGTGGTCGACCTCACCACCCCGCTGGGCCCGGTGCGGTTCTCCAACCGCTTGGCCTGGTGGTTCTGGCTGCTGGCGCACGTTTACTTCTTGATCGGTTTTCGCAATCGCTTGGTGGTTTTGATGGATTGGGCCATGGCCTATGCCAGTTTCAGCCGCAACGCGCGGGTGGTGGCAGGCACCCTGGAGAAACCCGAACACGTCGGCGAAAGCTGATTTTTGGCGGTGTTTGTGCGTATCATTTGGCTGAAAGGGCGCAGACCCAAACAGCCAACCAAGAGAGACACACATGAACGCCAACGCCGCCAGCCTGGTGCTTGAACGCATCTACCAACACGAACAAACCCACGCCCATCAGGTTTTTTTGACCCAGCCTGTCGGGCATGGTCAGGTGGTGGATTACACCTGGGCACAAACCATGGACCAGTCACGCCGCATGGCGACGCACTTGAAGTCCCTGGGCCTGCCCCATGGGGCCAAAGTGGCGATCTTGTCCAAAAACTGTGCGCATTTCTTCATGGCAGAGTTGGCGATTTGGATGGCCGGGTTTTCCACCGTGGCGATCTTTCCCACCGAAAGTGCCGAGACCGTGAAATTCGTGCTCGAACATTCCGAGTCCAGCCTGCTGTTTGTTGGCAAATTGGACGAGTGGCACAAACAAGCGCCGGGTGTTCCTGAACACCTGCCACGCATTGCCTTCCCTTTGGCACCACCCACCCCTTATGAAGGCTGGGATGACATCGTGGCGCGCACCGAACCCCTGCAGGGTCAAGCTTGGCGCGAGCCCACCGATTTGGCCATGATCATCTACACCTCCGGGTCGACCGGTCAACCCAAGGGTGCGATGCACAGCTTTGAGCGGATATCAGCAGCAGCCGATGGCATCATCCAGCGCATGAACGAAACCATGGGCGCCGACCGTGCGCACCGCATGTTGTCTTACCTGCCGCTGGCCCATGTGTTCGAGCGAGCGTTTGTTGCAACCACCTCGTTCATCCATGGTCGGATGCATATTTTCTTTGCCGAGTCTTTGGACACTTTTTTGCAGGACTTGCAGCGGGCCAGGCCCACCATCTTCATCTCCGTGCCTCGCTTGTGGTTGAAGTTCCAGCAAGGTGTGTTTGCCAAGATGCCCGCCAAAAAACTCAACCTGTTGCTGAGCATTCCCCTCCTGAACCGGGTGGTGGCGCGCAAAATTTTGGTCGGCCTGGGCCTGGACCAAGCGGAATTGGCGGGCAGCGGCTCTGCTCCCTTGCCGCCCGAGCTCATCCGTTGGTACCGCCGCTTGGGCTTGAACCTGATCGAAGGCTATGCCATGACCGAGGACTTTGCATATTCACACACCCAAACCGCCCAGTTCAACGAGCCAGGCTATGTGGGCACCCCTTACCCCGGGGTGCAAGTGCGTATCAGCGAAGAAGGGGAAATTTTGATCAAGTCGATCGGACAAATGCTGGGTTATTACAAACGACCCGACCTCGATCAACAAAGTTTCACCCAGGACGGCTATTTCAAGACCGGCGACCTGGGTTCGCGCCGACCTGATGGGCAACTCAAAATCACAGGCCGCTTGAAAGAGCAATTCAAAACCAGCAAGGGCAAATACGTGGCACCTGCGCCGATTGAAAACCGCATCAACGCCCACCCCATGATCGAGTTGTCCATGGTGTCAGGCAGCGGCTTTGACAAAGCCTACGCGCTGCTGGTGTTGGCCGAAGACATTCGCCCCAAAATCCAGCAAGCCGCTGTCAAAGCCGAGGTGGAGAAAGAACTGGCCAACCTGCTGGCCAGCGTGAACAAAGGCTCGGCCGACTACGAGCAACTCAAAATGCTGGTGGTAACCACCGAGCCTTGGACCATCGAGAACGGTTGTTTGACCCCCACCATGAAAATCAAGCGCAGCCGCATTGAGTTCTTGGTGCAACACCAAGTCGAGGGTTGGTACACCCAAAGCCAATCTGTTCTTTGGCATTGACCACCCACGGGCTGGGATCAAGACACCGTCTTGCGCGCCAATGTCCATGTGATCAGCCCGGCCAACAGGCCCCAAAACGCCGAGCTGATTCCCCAATGGCTGAAGCCTGACGCGGTCACTGCAAAAGTGATGAATGCGGCTTGCCGCTGCACAACATCTTGCATCGCAGTGGCCAAAGCGTTTGAGATGGTGCCAAACAAAGCAATGCCCGCCAGCACAGTCACCAAGGCCTGGGGGAAGGCTGCGAACACACTCACCAGCGAGGCACCCGCCAAACCCGCCAACAGGTAGAACACACCCGCGGCCATGGCAGCGGTGTAGCGCTTGCGCGGATCAGGGTGGGCTTCGGGGGCGGCGCAGATCGATGCCGTGATCGCAGCCAAGTTGACTGACAGCGCACCAAAGGGGGCCAGCAGCAAATTCACCACCCCGATCCAACCAATGACGGGCGTGATCGGCGCCGGGTAGCCATTGGCCCGCAAGGAAGCCACGCCAGGGATGTTTTGCGAAGCCATGTTGACGATGAAAAAAGGCACCGCCAGACTGATGAAACCAGACAAGGTGAAATGGGGGGTGGTCCATACCGGATGGGCCCATTGCCAATCGATGCCCTCCAAATGCACCTGACCCTGCCATGCCGCCAAACTTCCACCCACCAACATGGTCAACACCACTGCGTAGCGCGGCCACCAGCGTTGGGCCAGCAAATACACCAACACCATCAGCAGCGGCAGCCACAGCTGGCTGGACATGACCACAAACACATCCAAACCCAGCTTGAGCAACACACCCGCGAGCATGCCAGCGGCCAGTGACAGCGGCACACGGTCCATGAACCGTTCAAAAATGCCCGAAAAGCCAACCAAAGTCACCAACGCCGAGGACATGACAAAAGCGGCGATGACCTCCGCCATGGGCATGCCAGGTGTCGCGATGATCAGCATGGCCGCCCCCGAAGTGGACCAAGCGGTGACGATGGGCATGCGGTACCGCCAAGACAAACCGACACAGGTCACACCCATGCCCAAACCCAGCGACCAAACCCAGGAACTCATTTGTGCGGCATTGGCACCGGCGGCCAGCGCGGCTTGGAACACCAAGGCCAGCGAACTGGTGATGCCGACCAGCACGGTCACCCCCCCAGCAAACAGTGTCGAGAGCGACAGATCAGAGAAAAATTTCATGGCGCAGAGGCTAACATGTCGTCATTGTTCAGGAGAGATTGGATGTCAGTGATCACAACGATTGAAGATTTGCGGGTGTTGGCCGAGAAACGCGTGCCCCGCATGTTTTACGACTACGCGGATTCAGGCAGTTGGACCGAGAGCACTTACCGCGCCAACGAAGACGACTTTCAAAAAATCAAATTCCGTCAAAGGGTGGCGGTCAACATGGAAAACCGCGACACCAGCACCACCATGATCGGCCAAAAAGTTGCCATGCCTGTGGCGATTGCGCCCACGGGCATGACTGGCATGCAGCACGCTGACGGTGAAATCCTGGCCGCGCGTGCCGCCAAAAAATTCGGCATCCCGTTCACACTCTCGACCATGAGCATTTGCTCGATTGAGGACATCGCCCAACACGTGGGCGAAGGCTTTTGGTTTCAGCTCTACGTCATGCGTGACCGCGCTTTCATCGAGCGCTTGATCGATCGGGCCAAAGCCGCCAACTGCGGTGCGTTGGTCTTGACCTTGGATTTGCAAATCCTCGGACAGCGCCACAAAGACCTGAAAAACGGCCTGTCTGCGCCACCCAAGCCCACCCTGGCCAATATCCTCAACCTGTTGACCAAGCCGCGCTGGTGCCTGGGCATGCTGGGCACGCCCCGTCGCCAGTTCGGCAACATCGTGGGGCATGTGCAAGGCATCAACGACATGAGCTCCTTGGGTGAATGGACCGCCAGCCAATTCGACCCCACCCTGAATTGGGCGGATGTGGAATGGGTGAAAAAACGCTGGGGTGGCAAGCTGATTTTGAAAGGCATCCAAGACGTGGAAGACGCGCAACTGGCGGTACGCAGCGGCGCAGACGCCTTGATCGTCTCCAACCACGGTGGTCGTCAATTGGATGGGGCCGAATCCAGCATCAACGCCTTGCCACGCATCGTCGACGCGGTGGGCAGCCAGATCGAAGTGCACATGGACAGCGGTATCCGAAGCGGGCAAGACGTGCTCAAAGCCAAAGCCCTGGGTGCCCAAGGGACTTACATTGGGCGAGCTATGCTTTACGGCTTGGGTGCCATGGGTGAACAAGGGGTCAGCAAAGCCTTGCAACTCATCCACCGCGAGTTGGAGCTCAGCATGGCGTTTTGCGGCCACACTGACATCAACACGGTCGACAAAGGTATTTTGTTACCCGGCACTTTTCCCAGTTGACCCCTCAGGGTCGGTATCGAATGTCCCTCAATGCTTTCCATGGAGCCTCGCATGACTGATCCGTTTCACAGGCCAGACCGCCGCCAATTTCTGCAACAAGCCTCGGCCCTCTCCGGCGCCTTGGTCTTGGGTTTTCAAGCACCCTCTGCATCAGCGGCCAGCAGCACTGTCAATGAAATCACGCATTGGGTGGTGATTCAAGCCGATGACAGCGTGATCATTCGGATGGCACGCACCGAATTGGGCCAAGGCTCGATGACCGGCTTGGCCATGTTGATTGCCGAGGAGCTGCAATGCGACTGGTCCAAGGTGCGCGCTGAATACGCCAATGTCAACGAACACATGCGGCGCGACAAACTTTGGAAAGACATGACCACGGGGGCCAGTCGCGGTATTCGCGACTCTCAGGAGTACCTGCGCCAAGCCGGTGCGGCAGCCCGAACCATGCTGATCGCTGCGGCAGCCCAGCAGTGGCAGGTACCTGCTGAGCAGTGCCAAGCAGCCAACAGTGTCGTCACCCACCCTTCTGGCCTGCGTGCCCGCTATGGCGAATTGGCCAGCCTGGCCAGCAGCTTGCCGGTTCCCACCCAGGTCAAGCTCAAAGACCCGAAAGACTGGACCTTGATTGGCACCTCGCCCCCCCGCTTGGACCTGCCCGCCAAAGTCGATGGCTCCCAGTTGTATGCAGTGGACATCCAATTGCCCGGCATGCTGCATGCCGCCATTCACCAGTGCCCGGTGTTTGGTGGCCGGGTCAAAAACGTTGATGACAGCCAAGCCCGCGGCATGCCGGGCGTGCGCAAAATCGTCACCAGTGATGACTGGGTGGCGGTGGTCGCAGGCAACTGGTGGCAAGCGCACAAGGCTGTGCAAGCCTTGAAAGTGACCTGGGACAACGGCGCCAACGGCGCCGTCACCAGTGACAGCATCATGCGCAAGTTGAAACAAGACTTGGCCGCTGACAAAGCACCGATCGCCCGCAAAGATGGCGACACAGCCAAGGCATTCGCCAATGCCCACCAAGTCATTGAGGCCGAGTATTTCACCGGCTATGTCAACCATGCCACCATGGAACCCCAAAACGCCACCGCCCTTTACAAGCCCGACCAACTCGAGGTTTGGGTTGGCACACAAAACGGCGAAGCCTCGATCAATGCGGCAGCCAAGGCCTCAGGGCTGGCCGTGAGCAAGATTCAGATCCACAAAATGCATGCAGGCGGTGCTTTTGGCCGACGTGTGTTTCATCAAGACTACACCGTGCAAGCGGTGAAAATTGCCATGGCCATGCCCGGCACGCCCATCAAGCTGATGTGGTCACGCGAAGAGGACATGCGCCAAGGCCGATACCGGCCTGTCTCTTTGGTGAAGTTGCGCGGCGCCCTGACCAAAGACGGTCATTGGACGGCTTGGGAGGTTCGGCAAGCCGACCAGTCGATTGCCATCACTGTGCTGCCAGCGATGATCAAAGACGGCATTGACCCGATCAACACCCGCGTGTTTCGCGACAACCCCTATGCCGTGCCCAACTTCACCAACGAGTACATGCTCAACCAGTTCCATGTACCCCCTGGTTTTTGGCGCGCGGTGGCGCACACCAACAACCCCTTGTACCGGGAATGTTTCATTGACGAGTTGGCCCATGCCGCGGGCCAAGACCCGTATGCCTTTCGCCGTCCTTTCCTCCAAGGCAGAAAAGACCTGGCGGTGCTGGACGCTGTCGCCAAAGCCATCGGCTGGGAGCAAGCGGCTGCCAAAGGTGTGCACCGTGGGATTGCGGTGGTTGATTCCTATGGCAGCTTCACAGCAGCCGCCGTGGAGTTGTCGGTCAAGGGCAAAGAGATTCAGGTGCACCGGGTCGCCGTCGCGATTGACAGTGGCCATGTGGTGCATCCCGATGCGGTCAAGGCGCAAATTGAAGGTGGTGTGATCTGGGGCCTGTCCGCCCTGATGTTCGAGGACATCACGATCGACAAAGGCGCGGTCGTGCAAAGCAATTTTGCAGACTACCCGCTGGCCCGCATTGGCCATGCGCCCGAGATCATCAGCGTCTTGGTGCCCACTGGTGATTTTTGGGGCGGCGTGGGCGAACCACCGATCGGTGGCGTGATTCCCGCAGCCATGAATGCTTTGTTCAAGGCCACCGGAGAACGGGTGCGCTCCCTGCCGCTGCGACACCATGGTTACAGCTTCAAGGGCTGATGCTGGGTTTTGCTTGAACTGGACTGATCAACAAGCCCCCCGTTGCGCCACCTGAGGCCTGTCACCGGGCTATGCTTTGACTGTGAGCAACGAAAACCCAGCGCGTCCGCGGCGCATTGCGCACCTCGACATGGATGCTTTTTACGCCTCTGTCGAGTTGCTGCGCTATCCCCAACTCAAGGGCTTGCCCGTGGTGATCGGTGGTGGTCGCCGCCCGGCCGATGATTTGCTGGGTCGCATGCGCTTGTTGCAACCTGAGCGCGAATGGACGTCAGCCGATTTGGGCGACATACCGCTGGAGGTGTTTCCGCGCTTGAACAGCTACACCGGGCGTGGCGTCATCACGACCGCGACCTACGCGGCGCGTGCCTTCGGTGTGGGTTCGGCCATGGGGGTGATGAAAGCAGCCAAGCTGTGTCCGGATGCGATCTTGCTGCCCGTGGATTTTGAGCAGTACCGCCATTACTCCCGTGCCTTCAAAGCCATCGTGCGTGACATCGCGCCGGTGGTGGAAGACCGGGGTGTGGACGAGATTTACATCGACTTCACCGATGTCCCTGGCGGACAACGCGAAGGCGGTCGGGTGTTGGCGCGCTTGATGCAAAAAGCCATCACGGACGCCACTGGCTTGACGTGTTCGATTGGCGTGGCGCCCAACAAACTCTTGGCCAAAATGGCCAGTGAACTCCACAAACCCAATGGCATCTCCATCCTTCACCCGGAGGATGTGTCCACCCGAATTTGGCCGTTGGCATGCCGCAAGATCAACGGCATTGGCCCCAAAGCCGATGAGAGACTCCAGGCACAGGGCATCCACACCATCGGTGAACTGGCTTTGAAAGAGCGCGACTGGTTGATGCAACACTTTGGCCCATCCCATGGCGCTTGGCTGCACGATGCCGCCCATGGCCTGGACGAACGCCCCGTGGTGACTGAAAGCGAGCCGGTGTCCATGAGCCGAGAAACCACCTTTGAGAAAGACCTGCACGTGGTGCATGACCGCGCTGCGCTGGGGGAGATATTCACCCGCCTGTGTCAACAAGTGGCGGCCGACTTGGTGCGCAAAGGCTATGTCGGCAAATCCATCGGCATCAAACTGCGGTTTGACAATTTCAAAAGCGTGACGCGCGACCACACCTTGGACCATTACACCGCCAGCCCGGGTGAAATCAGGCAGGTCGCTGGCCAGTGTTTGAAACGCGTCGACATGAACCGGCGCTTGCGCTTGCTGGGGGTGCGTGTCGGCACCCTGGTGAAAGTCGGCTCCGAACAAGCCCTGAACCCCTCCAAAGCCCTATCCTCTGCATTGAGCGCCCAGGAACCCAACCCACAGAAAGAGATTCGCCATGCGCAAGCTGACCTGTTTTGAATTGACGATTGACCAACACATCGCCCACCTGGTCTTGAGCCGGCCAGCCGAACTCAACACCATGCACATGACCTTTTGGCGCGAGCTCGATGACGTGTTGCACCGTCTACACCAAAGCCAAGAAGCCCGTGTGTTGGTGATCAGCAGCACGGGCAAGCATTTCAGTGCAGGCATGTCGCTGGACGCTTTTGGCGCATCCGTGCGCATGGATGACGAAAGTGCCGAAGGCCGCGCAGCCATTGCCGACTTGCTGTGGGCATTGCAGTCCACCTTCACCCGCCTTGAAAACCTGCGCATGCCAGTCCTCGTGGCATTGCAAGGCGGTTGCATCGGCGGCGCGGTCGACATGGTGACCGCATGCTGTTTGCGCTATGCCAGCGCAGATGCGTTTTTCTGCATCCAAGAAATCAACATCGGCATGGTGGCCGATGTCGGCACCTTGCAACGCCTGCCCAAGCTCATTCCGATGGCGGTGGCCAAAGAATTGGCCTACACCGGTCGTCGCATGAACGCAGACCAAGCCCTGCAACACGGCTTGGTCAACGCGGTCTTGCCAGACGCGGCCAGCGCTTTGGCGGCGGCCATGCAAGCTGCGCAAGAGATCGCCAGCAAACCGCCGGTGGCGATATGGGGCACGAAACAAGCGCTGCACTATGCACGCGACCACAGCACCGAAGACGCCTTGAAGCAAATGGGTTGGCTGCAAAGTGGCATTTGGAGCAATGCCCATGTGCAAGAAGCCATCCAATCTTTTCAAGCCAAGCGCAGTGGCAGTTATCCCGCGCTGGCGGAACTGCAATCGTTCAAAGACTGAGGCTCATTGCCGGGCATGGCGCGCCTGCGCAGGCAATGCCTGCGGGTGACTGCTGCGCCAAGGGTTGATGTCCACCCCACCTCGGCGGGTGTAGCGCGCATAAACGCTGAGTTTGCTGGGTTTGCAGCGCGTCCAAATGTCCATGAAGATGCGCTCAACGCAATGCTCGTGGAATTCATTGTGGTTGCGAAAACTCACGATGTACTGCAACAAGCCCGCTTGGTCGATTTGTGGGCCGCTGTAAGTGATGGCCACACTGCCCCAATCGGGTTGTCCCGTGACCAGGCAATTGCTTTTGAGCAAATGACTGGTCAAGGTCTCGGTCACCGGTTTTTCATCCGAGGCTGCGCTGAGCAACTCGGGGGCAGGCTGGAATTCGGTGCAGTCCACATCCAAACGGTCCAGGTCCACACCTTCGAGCGCATGTATTTTTTCACGGCCAAACTGCGCAGGCTCCAGGAGTTGCACGCCCACACCTGCATTCACCGTTGCACCAGACCACACCGCCGTGCTCAAGTCTTGTTGCATCAGATCGCGCACATGGGCCAAGGACTCGAACCGGCTGTTGTTGAAACTGTTGAGGTAGAGCTTCAAAGACTTGCTCTCAACCAGGTGGGTGGATTCACAAGGCACGACAAACCGCCCGAGCGCGACTTGGGGTTTGCCACGTGCATTGAGCCAACTCAGTTCGTAAGCAGTCCACAAATCGGCTCCCAAGAAAATCGGCTGATCCCCCACCCCAATCAGACTGCGCTGCGCAGCGCGTGGCAAGGGATACAACAGGCTGGGATCGTATTGATCAGCGTAACTGGCGGCTTTGCCCAGCTGTGAGTCTTCAGGCTTGTTCATGCAGTGGAATAGGCGTTGAGGAAGGGCAGCAAGCGGTTGACGATCAAACTGACAGCGGCTGGCGGGAAATCATGCCCCAGGCCTTCAATGGGGTAGAGCTTGGCGTTGGGGATGCGCTTGGCGATGTCTTCGCCACACGCGAATGGCAACAAAGGATCGGCTTTGCCATGGATCACCAAAGTGGGGTGGTGGATCTTGGACAACAGCGCAGCACGCGACTGGTCCGCCAGCACCGCCAGCATTTGGCGATATGCCCCCATGGGACGGCTGCTGCGCTTGATGGACTCGTCCACCAGTTGCGCCTGCGAACCCTTGGGGTGCTCAAAACCAGGGCCAGCCAATGCCTGAACAAATGCCAAGGCATGTTGCCGCGCGTCTGCGCCACGCTTGGGCGGTGAAAACAAAATGCGTTGCATTTCAGTGGTGGGGCCTGGCAAATGTTTGGCGCCACTGCTGCTCATGATGTTGGTCAAGCTCAGCACCCGGTCTGGCGCGGTGAGGCAGACGCGTTGCGCGATCATGCCGCCCATGCTGACGCCCACCAAATGGGCTTGCTTGATTTGCAAGTGGTCCAACACGGCCAAGGCGTCTTGCGCCATGTCTTGCACCGTGAAGGGCGGCTTGGGTTTGAAGCCCAATTTGAGTTGCAGCATGAACCAGACGATCGGCGGCGCGGCGAGATCGTCCATGGGCTGCGACAAACCCATGTCGCGGTTGTCAAAGCGAATCACCCGGTAACCCGCTTGGTGGATGGCATGCACCATCTCGTCAGGCCAGACAATCAATTGCATGGACATACCGGGTATCAACAAAACCGCCGGCCGGTCACGCTCCCCGGTGTCTTCCACCTCCAAGCGCAAGCCGTTGGCAAATATTTGCATGGTGTTCAGTCGTTTGGGTGGCGGCGAAAGACCAAAGTATCGTCGCTGGACACCGAAGGCTCGTAGGCATAGCCCTCCAAGTTGAAGCCTTGCAAAGCCTTGGGGGTTTTGACTTGTTTTTGGACCGCATAACGCGCCATCAAGCCACGTGCGCGTTTGGCAAAAAAGCTGATGATTTTGTACTGCCCGTTTTTGTGGTCCTGGAAAACGCAATCGATCACTCGGGCTTGCAAAACTTGGCGGTCCACCGCTTTGAAATACTCTTGCGAGGCCAGGTTGACGATCACCGGGTCTTTCTCGTTTGCCATTTGGGCATTCAAATGCTCGGCGATTTGCTTGCCCCAAAATTGATAGAGGTTGTTGGCTTTGCCGTGTTTGAGTGCGGTGCCCATCTCCAAACGGTAAGGCTGCATCGCGTCAAGGGGCCGCAAGACACCATACAAACCGCTCAAGATCAGCAAGTGTTCTTGTGCCCATTGCAGCTCTTTGGACTGAAGGCTTTTGGCGTCCAGGCCTTCATAGACATCGCCGTTGAAAGCCAAGACAGCTGGACGGGCGTTGCCAGCGGTGAAATCAGGGGACCAGGCTTGGTAACGATCGACATTGAGTTGGGACAAAGCCTGGCTCAAATCCATCAGTGCCGCGATTTGCTGAGGGGTCTTTTTTTTCAGCGTGGCGATCAGCTCGGTCGATTGCGCCACGAAGAGTGGCGCACTGGCTGTCACCGGTGGAAGGGGGGATTCGTAATCGAGGGATTTGGCGGGTGACAGCAGGAAGCGCATGTGGCGATTATTTCAAATCCCCGGCCAAGGACGCCAGGGCGTCTTCAGCGATCTGCGTATGGGCTGGGTAGTTGGTGTGGTCACAGCCCAACTTGACAGCGGCTCCAGCCTTGATCGCCGCTTTGGTGGCAGGATCAAACTCAAACCGCACGAAATGCACGGCAGAGGTTTTTTCGTCGTTTTCGCGATCGAGGTCTTCGTCGGCAATCGCATACACCCGCGCATGCCCTTCCACCTCAATGAACATGCGGTCTTCCACGCCAATGAGGCGGGCCAACTCACGCTTTCGCTCATTGACATCAGGGTATTCAATCAACATGGTGGCCTTCCAATTGCTGCCGTCTGGCACCAGGGGCGCATAAGCATCGATTTCTTGTTGAATACCCTCTTCCTCGAAAATTTTCTCAATCCTCAGCATTTCTTGGACCTGGTAACGAATGGTGATTTCACTTTCAAACTGCAGGGTGATGTGGTTACCCAAATGCACAGAACGGGTTTTTCGATGCGCCAACACCTCGGCCTTGTGGGTCTTCCTGAATTTGCTGTAAGCCTCCAAGCTCATGAGGCTGTCGGCGGTGATGTGTCCGGTGATTTGCATGGGGTGCTTTCAAAACAGGTTGAGTGGGGGCTCTATTTCAAGCCATAGGCTTTGGCAACCAAAGAGAGAGGGTGTTGAAGCTCGGGGACAGCCTGACCGCTGGCTTCAAAGCCTTGTGCGATGTGGTGACCACCCAGCGGACAATCGGAACTGATGAAGTCGGGCTGGCTGCCATCCTTCATCGTGGCCATGGCCTTGACCACCGGCTTACCCAGTTTCATGGCATAGGCATGGGTGGCTTTTTTCACACCGTAGGTACCCGCATGACCAGAACAACGCTCGATCGTGTTGATCGTGGTGTTGGGGATCATCTTGAGCATTTCTTCGGTTTTCTTGCCGATGTTTTGCACCCTGCCGTGGCATGGAATTTGGTAGCTGACATTGCCCAGGCTTTCAGGGAATTCAGTTTTGAGCAAGCCGTCGCGCTTGCGCGCCATCAGGTACTCAAACGGATCCCACATGTGTTCTTTGACCAATTGGGTCTGTGCATCATCGGGGTACATGAGCGGTAACTCTTGCTTGAACATCAGGGTGCACGAGGGCACGGCACTCAAGATGGCATAGCCTTGCGCCGCGTACTTGGCCAAGATGGGTATGTTGATTTGCTTGTTGGCATCGACTGACTGCAGATCACCCAATTCGAGTTTGGGCATGCCGCAACATTTTTCTTTGGACACCAATTCGTAGGGGATGTCGTTGTGGTCGAGGATGTTGAGCAAGTCCATGCCAATGCCAGGCTCGTTGTAGTTGACATAGCAGGTGGCATAAATCACCACCTTGCCAGGTGTTTTCTCGCCATTGACCACCGGGTGTGCCTTGGCCTTGGGCGCCAAGCTTCTGAACTTTTGGCTCGCTAACTCGGGCAACCAAGCGTCTTTGTCTACCCCCAAAGTGCTTTCCATGACCGAGCGAGCGACTTTGGTTTGGTTGATCGCATTGACCGCTTGCACCACGATGGGGATGCCTGCGAATTGGCCGTGGACATCGGTGGAAGCCAGAAACTTCTCGCCAGCACTGACCTCGCCTTTTTGAAATTTGATGGCCTTGGCCCGCAGCATGGTGTGTGGAAAGTCCAAGTTCCACTCATGCGGAGGCACATAAGGGCATTTGGTCAAGTAGCACAGGTCACATAAAAAACACTGGTCAACCACTTTCCAATAGTCTTTTTTGTCAACGCCATCCATCTCCATCGTGGGGCTTTCATCCACCAGGTCAAACAAAGTGGGAAAGGAGCCGCACAAACTGACACAACGCCTGCAGCCATGGCAGATATCGAAGATGCGCTCCATCTCTGTCAAACAAGCCTCTTCGTTGTAGAAGTCTGGGTTGAGCCAATCAAGGGGATGGCGTGTGGGTGCTTCCAAGCTGCCTTCTCTGGACAAGGGGTGCTCCTAGGGGTCTGGGGGGGTCAAGGGGAACGGCTTGAGGCGCCGATCAGAATGGAGAGAGGGGCGCTGTTGCCAACGCCCAACTCTCAATGCTGATGATCAGTCAACCAACTCAGCCAATGCTTTGGCGTAACGGTTGGCATGTGAACGCTCAGCCTTGGCCAAGGTTTCAAACCAGTCAGCGATTTCGTCGTGACCTTCGTCGCGCGCTGTCTTGGCCATGCCAGGGTACATGTCGGTGTACTCATGGGTTTCGCCAGCCACAGCGGCTTTCAAGTTGTCACGGGTCGCACCGATGGGCAAACCGGTGGCGGGGTCACCGCACTGCTCAAGCCACTCTAAGTGACCGTGAGCATGGCCAGTTTCGCCTTCAGCAGTTGAGCGAAACAATGCGGCCACATCGTTTTGGCCTTCCACATCGGCCTTGTTTGCGAAATACAGGTAACGTCGGTTGGCCTGAGACTCGCCAGCGAAAGCGGCTTTCAGGTTTTCTTCGGTCTTGGAGCCTTTGAGTGCTGCCATGAGAATTCTCCTTGGGTTGATAAACAAACCCTGGCGTCATTGCCAAAGTCGGGGTGAGCTTACTGCTTGTCCGAGACAAATGTCCAATCGCTTGTGTCAATCCACTGAATTGACTTCGTCTATCTTAGACCCTAGGGTATCTACTGATTTTCCATGGCTTGCGGCCATCGCCTGCGCACTGGGGCCTGGTTGGACTGACAGTAAACTGAGGGTGCTTTGAACATGACAAACATGACCCATCTGCCCCACCTTTCACCCCCCGCCAAGGTTCGGGGTCTTCACCATGTCGCTTACCGCGCGCGCGACGCTGAAGAAACGCGGCATTTCTATGAAGACATCCTGGGCTTGCCGCTTTACCACCTGATTCAAAGTGACCATGTGCCCAGCACAGGCGAATACTGCCCCTACACCCATTTCTTTTTCCAGTTGCAAGACGGCTCCTTCATCGCCTTCTTCGACCTGGGGGACGACCAAGCAGCCCAGCCCTCGCCCAACACGCCCGCATGGGTCAACCACATTGCTTTCACGGTCGACAGCATCCAAGCGCTGGAAGACAGCAAAGCCCGTCTTCAGGCCCATGGCATTGAAGTCTTGGGTGTGACGGATCACCGCATTTTCAAAAGCATTTATTTTTTCGATCCCAACGGCATCCGCTTGGAGCTGAGCGCACAAGTGGCCCCGCCCTCGCAAATGCACGAAGAGAGTTTGACCGTCCATCAACAATTACAGGCTTGGAATGAACACAAGATCGCGCGGCGCCAATCACGTTCATCCGGTTAAATCGGGCCGCCCTGGCAGCTATTCGCTGCCCACCTATCCCTTTGTCAAGCCGCCGGAGCTGACCGGCGAGGTCAAGCACCACCCCATCGTCATCGTGGGTGCGGGTTTGAGTGGTTTAACACTGGCGTGCAAGCTCGCCCAAGCCGGCATCCCCGCGGTCTTGCTGGACGAAGACAACACGGTGGGTGTCAAAGGGGCTTCATCGCGCGGCATTTGCTACACCCAACAGTCCCTTGAAATTTTCAAACGCTTAGGAATCTACGAGCAAATCGCAGCCAAAGGCGTGGCTTGGCATGTCGGGCGCACCTTTGCCGGCCATGAGGAGGTGTATTCCTTTGATTTGCGTGACAACAACCAGTTTTCCCAAAGCCAACAACCCCCCTTCATCAACATCCAGCAGTTCTATGTAGAGATGTGGTTGGTCGACCGCATCCAAGCCTTGAACCACGCAGGCGCTGCCATCGACCTGCGTTGGTGCTCAAAGGTGGTTGGGTTCACCCAAGACAACCGCTGTGCCTCGTTGTTGATCCAAACACCTCAAGGGGACTACACCCTCGAAGCCACCCATGTCATCGATGCCACGGGTTCGCACACGCCATTCCATGCTTGGTGTGGGGTGGGCATGGACAGCAAAAAGGGCGATGACCGCTGGTGCATCGCTGACGTGCGCTTCAAGGACAACCCGCCCACGGAACGGCACACTTGGATTGAAGCGCCATTCAATGACAACCGCGCAGTCTGGCAACACCTGATGGCCGATGATGTCTGGCGCATTGATTACCAAATGCCCCCCGATGCCGACCCGGCCTATGTCAGCCGGGAAGACGTGGTGCGCGAACGCTTGACCAAACAGTTCGGCAAACAGGTGGAATACGACATTGTCTGGGTGGGCCCGTATGCCTACAAATCACAGTGCCTTCACCAACTTCGCGTGGGACGTGTGTTTTTCATTGGCGACACGGCCAAAGTGGTCAGCCCCTTTGGCGCCCGGGGTGGCAACACCGGGATTGCCGATGCCGACAACTTGGCTTGGAAATTGACTGCGGTCATGCGCGGTCACGCACCGCTTGCCTTGCTTGACAGTTATCACCAAGAACGTTTGCAAGCGGCACGACGCAATGTGCAAGTCACCAACCGCACGGCACGCTATTTACGCGCACCTGCCGGTGTGGAGCGCTTGTTCAGGGACGCCACCATCGGCTTGGCCAAACACCATGCGTTTGCCAAACCTTTGATCAACACAGGCCGCATGGCCGAGGCCAACCGTTACGCCGTGTCTGACATCTGCAAAGCTGACGGCGGCTGGATGGTGCAAAACGTGGCTCTGGCGTTCGCCTCTCAAGACAGCGGCAGTCTGAGTGACTTGCTTGGCTGGGCAGATGGGCATTTGCTCTTGCTGGTCTTTGGCCCTTTGAAACGCGCTGAAATAAAAAAACTGACCTTGCTCAGCATCAGCACCCCAGTGCGGGTGGTGCAGGTGATGCACAAACATGCAGGCCAGGTACTCGAACATGTTTTGGATCCTCACCAACGCTTGCGCAAAGCCTGCGATGCCAGCCACCACCAATGGGCCCTGCTGCGCCCAGACGCCTACTTGTCAGCCCGGGGCAAGCACATCGACGGCAAACTCATCCACGCGATCGCCCAGTCCGTCGGCCTGCATTGAACAAGGAACCCACATGACCATCTCATTGAAAATCGATTTTGTGTCCGACATTGCCTGCCCTTGGTGTGCCGTGGGTTTGGGTGCGTTGGAACAAGCGCTCAGCAGTTTGACATCAGAGGTCAAGGCTGACATCCATTTCCAACCTTTTGAACTCAACCCCCAAATGGCCGTGGATGGTCAGGACTTGTTTGAACACCTGAACCAAAAATACGGCTCCAGCGCAGAGCAACAAGCCCAGATATACCAAAACATCAAGTCACGCGGGGAAGAAGTTGGCTTCGCCTTTCACCCGACAGGCCGAGGTCGCATCTTCAACACCTTTGATGCACACCGTTTGCTGCACTGGGCCGAGGTGGAAGGCGCAGCGGGCGACCAACTGCGTCTGAAAAAGGCTTTCCTGGAGGCTTACCAAGGTCGCGGTGAAAACATCAGCTCGCATGCGGTTTTGCTGGCTGTGGTCAAGTCGTTGGGCATGAACGAGCCAGCCGCACAAAGCGTGCTGGCCAGTCAGGCCTACGCAGAAGAAGTGCGTGCCAAAGAAAACTTCTACACCAGCGCTGGCATTCACTCGGTGCCAGCCGTCATCATCAATGACCGGCATTTGATTTCTGGCGGTCAGCCCGCCCATGTGTTTGCAAAGGCCTTGCGCGAGATTGCTGCACAGGCGTGAGCCCTGCCCTCGCTAAAATGCACGTTTCCTCCTGACACCCATGTCCCACACCCCAGTGGGCATGCCTTCTTGCAAAGCCCCCTATGAGCAACGCCCCTGTGCAACCTGGCTTGGAAAGCCTGTCCAAATCCTTTGAACCTGCCGCCCTGGAGGCGCATTGGGGCGCCGAATGGGAAAGGCGCGGTTACGGTGTGGCTGGCTTTCGGGGGACAGGACTTGCACAGGCAGACCAAGCTGCATTTGCGATTCAATTACCGCCCCCGAACGTGACCGGCACCTTGCACATGGGTCACGCTTTCAACCAGACCATCATGGACAGTTTGACGCGCTACCACCGCATGCGCGGCTTCAACACAGCCTGGATTCCAGGGACTGACCATGCGGGCATCGCCACCCAAATCGTGGTTGAGCGTCAATTGCAAGCCCAAGGCGTCAACCGCCATGACATGGGACCCACCCCAGCTGAGGCACGCAAAAACTTCATCAGCAAGGTTTGGGAATGGAAAGCCCAGTCCGGCAACACCATCACCAGCCAAATGCGCCGCATGGGTGACAGCGTCGACTGGAGCCGTGAATATTTCACGATGGATGACAACCTGACCGCGGTGGTCACCGACACCTTTGTGAAGCTTTATCAGCAAGGGCTGATTTACCGAGGCAAGCGCTTGGTGAGTTGGGACCCGGTGTTGCAAAGCGCGGTCTCTGATTTGGAGGTGGAAAGCGAGGAAGAGGACGGCTCGCTTTGGCACATCTGCTATCCCTTTGTCGACGGCCCGCAAGCGGTGGCCGGTGCAACCGCACCCGGCTTGGTGGTAGCCACCACACGTCCAGAGACCTTGATGGGTGATGTGGCCGTGATGGTGCACCCTGAGGACGAGCGCTATGCCCATTTGATTGGTCAACAGGTGCATCTGCCTTTGTGCGCGCGAGCCATTCCCATCATTGCCGATGACTATGTGGACCGGACATTTGGGACTGGCGTGGTCAAGGTCACGCCAGCGCATGACACCAATGACTATGCCGTGGGACAACGTCATCAGTTGCCCTTGATCTCGGTGCTGAACTTGGATGTCACGGTCAACGACAACGCACCAGCCCCTTACCGAGGCATGGACCGCTTTGTGGCTCGCAAAGCCGTGGTGGCCGACCTCGAAGCCCAAGGCCTGTTGATCGAAGTCAAGAAACACAAACTCATGGTGCCGCGCTGTGCGCGCACCGGTCAAATCATCGAACCCATGCTCACCGACCAGTGGTTCGTGGCCATGAACAAAGTCAGCGAGCAGGACCCCACCGGCAAAAGCATTGCGCAAAAAGCGATCGATGCGGTGCAGTCTGGCGAAGTCAAGTTTGTGCCTGAAAACTGGGTCAACACCTACAACCAGTGGATGAACAACATCACCGACTGGTGCATTTCTCGCCAGCTGTGGTGGGGCCACCAAATACCTGCCTGGTACGACGAAGATGGACAGGTCTACGTGGCGCGCAACGCGGCCGACGCTCAAGCGCAAGCACCTGGCAAACAACTGCGAAGAGATGAAGACGTGCTGGACACCTGGTACTCCAGTGCCTTGGTGCCATTCAGCACCTTGGAACGCCCTGGCGACAAGGACTTGTACTTGCCCAGCAGCGTGTTGGTCACCGGTTACGACATCATCTTCTTCTGGGTCGCCCGCATGATCATGATGACCACCCACTTCACCGGCAAAGTCCCTTTCAAGCATGTCTACATCCACGGCCTGGTGCTCGATGCCCAAGGCAAGAAGATGAGTAAGTCCGAGGGCAATGTGCTCGACCCAGTCGATTTGATTGACGGCATCTCGCTCGAGCCCCTGCTCGACAAACGCACCCAGGGTCTGCGCAAACCCGAAACCGCGCCCAAAGTGCGCAAGCAAACCGAAAAGGAGTTCCCAGACGGCATCCCTGCTTACGGTGCTGATGCCCTTCGATTCACCTTTGCTGCCTTGGCCAGTTTGGGCCGCAGCATCAACTTCGACAGCAAACGCTGCGAGGGCTATCGCAACTTCTGCAACAAGCTGTGGAACGCCACCCGCTTTGTCCTGATGAATTGTGAAGGCCAAGACTGTGGTTTGATGGATCACACCAAGGCTGACTGCTCACCTGGCGGCAAGGCACATGGCTACATGCATTTCAGCCAAGCAGACCGTTGGATTTCATCTGTCTTGCAGCAAGCAGAAGCCGATGTCGCCAAGGGTTTTGAGGAGTACCGTCTAGACCATGTAGCGACAACGATTTATGAATTTGTGTGGAACGAGTACTGCGACTGGTATTTGGAAATCGCCAAGGTACAAATCCAAACCGGTGATCCAGCCCAACAACGCGCCACGCGCCGTACGCTCATCCGCACCTTGGAAGCCATCATGCGCTTGGCCCATCCCATCATCCCGTTCATCACCGAAGCCCTTTGGCAAAAAGTCGCGCCTGTGGCCGGCTTGCCCGGTGAATCGATTGCGATTGCACGCTACCCCGAAGCGCAACCGCACAAGATCGACCCCGAAGCCATCGCAAATGTCAACCAACTCAAGTCCTTGGTGGACGCGTGCCGCCACCTGCGCGGTGAAATGAATGTCTCTCCCTCCACCCGCATGCCCATGTTCGCCCTGGGCAACACCGCGTTCATGCGCGCCAACGCGGCGGTCTTGCAGTCCCTGGCTAAGCTGAGCGAAGTCAAGGTGTTTGACGATGAAGCTGCATGGCAAGCCGCGGCACAAGCTGCACCAGTGGCCGTGGTGGGTGAAACCCGTTTGTGTCTGTTCATCGAAGTCGATGTGACTGCTGAAAAACTGCGCTTGGGCAAAGAAGTGGCTCGCTTGCAAAACGAGATCACCAAGGCGATTGGCAAATTGGGCAACGAAGCCTTTGTGGCCAAAGCGCCGCCTGCGGTGATTGCCCAAGAGCGTCAAAGGGTGGCGGACTTTGAAGCCACTTTACTGAAAGTGCAAGACCAACTGCGGCGATTGGGCTGAGACTGCGCTGGGCGATTGCGAGAGAAAACGCCCGAGGATCAGCGTCTTTGCAAGACGTGGATGAAATCGTCGCCCACCGTTTCTTGCGACACCAAGGCATTGCCGGTTTGCTTGGAGAACGCAGCAAAGTCGCGCAACGAGCCTTTGTCGGTGGACACCACTTTGAGCAATTGACCGGTTTGCATACCGGTCAATGCCTTTTTGGCCTTCAATATTGGCAAGGGACAATTCAAGCCGCGTGTGTCTAGTTCTTGATCGATCTGCATGGCGGTCATTCTAAGTTTCGCGCGGCGCGCTCTTCCCAGCTCATGAAACGCGGCTCAATGCCTTGGGTTTTCAACCAGTCACCCATCGCATAGCCAGTGCCAGATGGCCAGCAAATGATGTCTGGGTAATTCATCAGCTTGTACTCAAGCAATTCGGGCGACAAGCGAACCTCACCCTCGGCCATGGCGTGAAAGGCGATGATGACTTGGTTCATGCGCTGAAAGTCATAGACACCAACGAGTTTCAAAGCCGTGACAGTCAGATTGGTTTCCTCGGCCACTTCGCGGCTGATGCCCTCTTCAGCTGTCTCTCCTGCTTCCATGAAGCCCGTGATCAAGGCAAAGCGCCTGTCGGGCCAAGCGGCATTGCGCGCCAGCAGTATTTGGTCACCGTATTGAACAATCGCTGCCAGCACGGGCGTGGGGTTGTTCCAATGGGTCCATTGGCACACCACACAACGCATGCGTTGCTTGGGACCGCCGTCTTCGTCTTGGGTGATGAGCTGCAAGGCTGTCGCACACATCGGGCAATACTGAAATGAACTCATGCTGGGAACACCCCGGTCGACAAATAACGGTCACCTCGGTCACAGACGATGAACACAATGGTCGCGTTTTCTACGCGCTTGGCGATTTCCAAAGCCACCCAACACGCCCCCGCCGCCGAGATGCCGGCAAAAATCCCTTCTTCACGCGCCATGCGACGGCACATGTCTTCTGCATCTTGCTGACTCACATAGACCAACTCATCCACGTGGGTGTCATCGTAAATTTTGGGCAAATACGCGGGCGACCATTTGCGGATGCCGGGAATGCGTGAGCCTTCGCTGGGTTGGGCGCCAATGATCTGTACCTGGGGATTTTTCTCCTTCAAGTAACGCGAGACACCGGTGATCGTGCCAGTCGTTCCCATGGCACTCACAAAATGCGTGATCTCGCCATGGGTTTGTTGCCAAATTTCGGGCCCGGTGGTTTCATAGTGAACGCGGGGGTTGTCTTGGTTGGCAAACTGGTCAAGCACCAGGCCTTTGCCCTGGGCTTGCATTTGATCGGCCAAATCACGTGCACCCTCCATCCCCGTGGTTTTCGATGTCAGGATGAGTTCGGCGCCAAAAGCCTTCATGGTTTGGGCGCGCTCGATCGATAAATCCTCGGGCATGATCAGCACCATGCGATACCCCTTGATGGCGGCCGCCATCGCCAACGCAATCCCGGTGTTACCCGAGGTGGCTTCGATCAAGGTGTCACCTGGGCGTATCTCGCCACGCTCTTCGGCGCGTTGGATCATGGACAAGGCTGGGCGATCTTTGACCGAGCCTGCGGGGTTGTTGCCTTCGAGCTTGCCCAACAGGACATTGCCACGTTGCTGGTTGTCTGCGGCACCTATGCGTTGCAAGGCGGCCAATGGCGTGTTGCCAATGGCAAATTCAATGGTTGGGTATTTCATCCCTACACTGTGCCATAATTCCGCCTCTCCCTCCTGCCGGAGTGGCGAAATTGGTAGACGCAGCAGATTCAAAATCTGCCGGTGCAAAACACCGTGCCGGTTCGATTCCGGCCTCCGGCACCAGACAGTTCATCAAAGCCAACCTCACAAGGGTTGGTTTTTTTATTTCAGCACCCTCAGCATCTTGACGCCCGCGCGGATGCCTGCAAAGCCCTGATAGCCCTTGGCATCGGTATACACAGGTGCCAGCTCACCGGCGCTGTTGCGCACCGCCAATGGGCTGAAAAACAAATCACTCGAGGTGCTGGGTTTGCGCCACAACAAAACCGATCCACCGGGCTTCAAGATGCAGGTCACCGCACCCAATGCACGACCCATGGGCGTGGTGCCCCCTTTACGCAAATTGGGGGGGAAATTCGGATCGGCTGCCTTGGCTGGGACTGCCGGCAGATTGAACAGGGGCTCGGCGGCTTTGGCCGGCTTGGCGGGTTGATGACGTTGCCAATCATCCCCGCGCTCTTGAGACCAAGGGTTAAACCCATCATCACCGCCGGCCAAGTTGATGCCGTCTTTGCCAAGCGTTCCTCTGTAGTAAATGTTGCTCGCATTGCCAATGAAGCTGAAAAAGGATTTGGGTTCAGAGCCGGTCGCAAATTGAAATTCCAAGGCGGAATTGTCGGTGGCCACATAGTGCAAATACATGGCCGTGCCTGAGTACTTTGGAAAGTAAATCGAATCACCCCCCAAGCGTTCTTTGGCTGCAATGCGCAAAACCACGTTTGGATCGGCCTGGTGCTTGAACCACAAATCGGCTTGCACATTGTCTGCATCGACCGATTTCAAGGCGGCTTTGTATTCCGCAGAGGCTGCACTTGCTTTGTAGACCCGCATGTCGCCTGGCGGGGCTGACAAGGCCATGCCCTGGCTGAATTCACCGTCGTAAATCCAACCCGGTTCGGCTGTTGACTTTGGCTTGACCATCAAATCCGCCCAAAGGTTGGTAGACAACTCGGTGTACTTGGGCTTGGTCAGGCCACTGGTTGGCACACAACCTTCGGTTTGGGGCGATTGCGTATCGAGAGACCCAAACAAGGTATCGGCCAAATGCTGGTCTGTTTCCTCGGGTGTTTTCGGGGGAGGAACAGGCTCCTTCAGATGCTCCGGGTTCAGCGCTTTGGCTTGTGACCACAGCGCTTTCAAATTGCTGTTGGCAATGAACAATGCCGTGTCTTGTTCCCAATCAATCTCGTTGGTTGCAAAGGCGCTCATGGCCGTGAGGGATTTGACCTTTGGGTCAATCGTGATGCCATTGCTGGGGTCCAAATCAAAGTCAAGGGATTGCAAAAAATAGGCGATGTTGCTGGCCACCGTGTTTGACTGGCCTTGCGCCATGCTGACTGGGGTCACTGTTGCCTCCCCCACCACCATGGGCAGTTCGATATCACCCACCGAAAATTGAACCACTTTGCCTTCTTGGTACTCAAAAGTACCACTGTCATCGGTCAAGCCTGTCACGGTTTTGCCATCGCTGGTTGTGACGGTGTAGGTCACACCTGAAACGGCACTGTCAATCAGTTGACCTTTGAGCAAGGCCACCGCTGTCCCCCCTGAACCGCCGGCCGCGCCCGAGCCACCACCGCCACAGGCGCAAAGCGCCAGGCAAAGCATGGCCATGATTGGGAGGTGGGCAAAGGCTGGGGTTTTCATGCGCTTGAAGATAGGAGTCAACTGGAATCGACCCGAAGCCACTGTAACTTGAGGCCCGCGGCTTAAGATGGGCGTTTTTCTTGAGCCGTCACCATGAGCACGTTGTTTAACCCCTTTGAATTCACGCCGCCACGCGGCCCCTTGACCTTGCCCAACCGCATCGTGATTGCCCCGATGTGCCAATACGCCTGCCATGAGGACGGTAAAGCCAATGACTGGCATTTGATGCACTGGGCCAATTTGCTCAACGGTGGCGCAGGCTTGTTCATGATCGAGGCCAGCGCGGTCACCCCGCAAGGCCGCATCACCCCGAATTGCCTGGGGATTTGGGATGACGCGACCGCCCAAGCCATGGCCGACACCTTGGGCCGTGCGCGCAAACTCGCGCCACCAGTGCCTGTGTGTGTCCAAATCGCACATTCAGGGCGCAAAGGTTCGAGCGCGCAGCCCTGGCATGGCGGCATGCTGATCGACAAAGCCCATGGCGGCTGGGACACCGCAGCGCCTTCTCCATTGGCTTTGTTGCCGGGTGAAGCGCCACCGCATGAAATCGATGCGGCTGGCTTGAAAGCGGTTCAACAAGCCTTTGTGGATGCGGCCAAACGCGCTCAACACATGGGTGTGGAGATGATCGAGTTGCATGGTGCGCATGGCTACTTGCTGCATGAATTTTTGTCGCCCATCGCCAACCAACGCACCGACGCCTATGGCGGCAGTTTTGACAACCGCATCCGGTTGCCGTTGGAGATTTTCAAGGCCATGCGCGAGGTGTTTGACGGCAGCTTTGGCATGCGCCTGTCCGCCACCGACTGGATCGAAGGCGGCTGGACCTTGGAGGAAACCGCTGACCTGGCAGTGCATTTGAAACACGCCGGTGCCGACTTTGTGCACATCTCTTCTGCAGGCATCGCCCCGCAGCAGCAAATCAAAGTGGGCCCAGGCTACCAATTGCCGTTTGCCAAACATGTGAAAGACACATGCGGTTTGCCCACGATTGCCGTGGGTTTGATCACCGACCCCAAGCAAGCCCAAGCAGTGCTCACCGAGGGTCAAGCCGACTTGGTGGCGATTGGCCGAGGCTTTTTGTACAAACCCCGTTGGGGCTGGGAAGCCGCTGCAGCCCTGGGTGGCACGGTACAAGCCACATCCCAGTATTGGCGCAGCCTGCCCAAAGAAGCCAATGGCATTTTTGGCGACGCCAAGATCGGGATGCGTTAAACCCTGTGACCTTGCACCACGGGTGTGCCGAGCAGCCCTTCGCGCACCGTGGGGTAACGCAAACGCAAACGCAGTTCTTGTTTCATGCGCTGGTTTCGCATGCGGCGTGACTCGCCCATGAAACTCAGGGTCATGGCGGGCAAGTGCTGCTGGGCCTGCGCCCAACTGATGCGCGGGGGACGCGGCAAGCCCAACAGTTCGGCAGCCAAGTCCATGTAGTCCGCCATGCGCATGTCACTGTCGTCACTCACATGCACAGGCCGCAAACCTTGGCCCCGCCACATCGCCAACACCGTGGCTTGAGCCAAATCATCGGCATGCACATGGTTGGTGAACACGTCTTCAATGGCATGCAACACAGGCGTGCCTTTGGTCAAGCGCTCGCGCGGAGTGCCGCCTTCGCGGTCCAAGGCATATATGCCGGGTATGCGCAGCACCTGCACGCGGGGTTGGCCACGCGCACCCCAGGCTTGCAGCCAAGACTCGGCATCCACTCGCCGTTGGGCCCGCGGGGTTTGAGGCTGCAAGGGCTGTGTTTCATCGATCCATGCATCCTGGCAATCGCCATAGATACCACTGGTGGAGCCATACACCAATGTGCTGGGCGGGCTGCGTTTGGCCAAGGCTTGCACCAAGGCTTGTGTGCGAGGGTCAGTCACACCTTGCAAGGGTGGGGGCGCCATGTGCACCACATGGTTGGCCACGCCTGCCAGCCGTGCCAAGCTATCGGCTTGGTCCAAGTTGCCAAGCAGTGGCGTGATGCCCAAGGCCTGCAATTCGGGCATGCGTGCAGGCGAGCTGGTCAGTGCAAACAAGCGGGCACCGGGTTTGAGCAAACGAGCACAACGCAGGCCCACATCACCACAGCCCACGATCAGAACGCGGGGTTGGCGAAAGCGGGCGGGCAAGGCACCGAGTGGGCTTTGGTTTGAAGGCAAAATCGATGCTTTCGCGTGTTGGTTACAGGTACAAGGAATTCCCAGATGTCGTTTCAGATTGTCGTTCAACCCAGTGGCCGCGGTTTTACAACCGATGCCGATGAAAGCATCTTGGCAGCTGGCATCCGCCAAGGCATAGGCCTGCCCTATGGCTGCAAGGACGGTGCTTGCGGCTCTTGTAAATGCCAAAAAATCTCGGGTGAAGTGCGCATGGCAGACTACCAAGCCAAAGCCTTGAGCGCAGATGAATTGGCCCAAGGCATGATCCTCACCTGCCGCGCCACACCTTTGAGCGATCTGGTGCTGTCGTCTCGCCAGGTGGTCGATGCCGATGCCTTTCCGATCAAAAAAATGCCCGTGCGCGTGCTGTCGCTGGAGAAACTCTCACACGATGTGATGCACGTTCAGTTGCAATTGCCCGCCACCGAACCGATGCGTTACCACGCAGGCCAGTATGTCGAGTTCTTGTTGCGCGATGGTTCACGCCGCGCATACTCCATGGCGAATGCACCCCACACCTTGGTAGCAGCGCAACCCGCGGTGAGCTTGCACATCCGTCACATGCCGGGTGGCAAATTCACTGACCATGTGTTTGGCGCGATGAAAGAAAAAGAAATCCAACGCGTCGAAGGCCCGTTTGGCAGTTTCTTTTTGCGCGAGGACAGTGACAGCCCCATGGTGTTCTTGGCTTCGGGCACGGGCTTTGCCCCGATCAAAGCCTTGATCGAACACATGCAACACCAGGGCATCACCCGACCCACCCGTTTGTACTGGGGTGGTCGCCGCCCCTCAGACCTGTACATGAACGATTGGGTGTTGGCTCAACTGCCCTTGATGCCCCATTTGCAATACATCCCCGTGGTGTCCGACGCCCTGCCTGAAGACCAATGGACAGGTCGAACAGGCTTTGTGCACCCCGCGGTGTTGCAAGACACGCCCAGCCTGGCTGGCCACCAGGTGTATGCCTGTGGTGCGCCTATCGTGGTGGACTCGGCCCGCCGCGACTACCTGGCACACGGCTTAGCAGAAGACGATTTCTTTGCCGACGCTTTCACCAGCGAGGCCGACAAAGCGCAGGCTTAAGACTGGCGACCCTGCGCGTTCTTGGCGCGCAAGAGGCGCATTTTTTCGGCGATCTTGATCTCCAAGCCCCGTTCCACCGGTTCGTAAAGCGCAGGGGCTTGCATGCCGTCGGGCCAATAGTTTTCGCCTGCGGCAAACGCATCGGGCTCATCATGGGCATAGCGATAGGCTTTGCCGTGGTCCAAGTCTTTCATGAGTGTCGTCGGGGCATTGCGCAAATGCAAAGGCACGGGCCGCGTGCCGTCAGCTTTGATCAACTGGCGAACGCTGTTGTAGGCCTTGTACACCGCGTTCGATTTCGGTGCGATGGCCAAATACACCACGCACTCGGCCAGCGCCAACTCACCTTCGGGGCTGCCTAAGCGTTCATACACCTCGGCCGCATCCAAGGCCAAGCGAAGCGCACGCGGGTCAGCCAAGCCAATGTCTTCGGACGCCATGCGAATCATGCGCCGTGCCATGTACTTGGGTTCGGCACCGCCATCCAACATGCGCACCAACCAATACAGCGCAGCGTCTGGGTCTGAGCCGCGTACCGACTTGTGCAAGGCGCTGATGGTGTCGTAGAACTGCTCACCGCCCTTGTCGTAGCGGCGCATGCGTTCGCCCAACACCTTCATCAGCCATGCATCACTCACCAGGTCGAGCTTTTCACGTTTGGCGGCGACGGCCAATGTTTCCAGGGTGTTGAGCAAACGACGGGCATCGCCATCGGCATAGGCCACCAAGCGTTGGTGCGCTGCGGCATCGATGGCGGGCATCGCGTCAATGGCTTGCGCCTTGGCAATGATTTGGCCCAAGTCATCTTCCGACAGAGGCTGCAACACATACACCGCCGCCCGCGATAACAAAGCCGAGTTCACCTCAAACGAGGGGTTTTCGGTGGTGGCACCGATGAAGGTGAACAAACCAGATTCGACATGCGGCAAAAACGCGTCTTGCTGGCTTTTGTTGAAACGGTGCACCTCATCGACAAACACAATCGTGCGGCGTTTTTCCAAACCGTCCCGCACAGCCCGTGCTTGCTCGACCGCTTCACGGATCTCTTTCACACCACCCAACACTGCGCTGATGGACAAGAACTGTGCGTCAAACGCATCAGCCATCAACCGTGCGATCGTGGTTTTGCCAACACCGGGTGGGCCCCACAAAATGCAGCTGTGCGGTTGGCCCGACTCAAATGCCACCCGCAGCGCCATGCCTTCGCCCAAAACCTGCTGCTGCCCAATGACCTGCGACAAATGGCCAGGTCGCAAGCGTTCAGCCAAAGGCATGTGATGGCTGGGGGTTGCAGGGCTCATCACACGGTTCAGGGTTGGATCAGGTCTGCCCCTTTGGGCGGTACAAATTGGAATTGCGTAAGGGTCAAGTTGCCAGGGTTGACCAAGACCCGCTCAAAGCGGATCTGAGAACGGGTCCCGAACGCATCCAGGATATCAAGATGGGCCAACAACACTTGGCTGTCTTGCCTGCGCAGGCCGATGCGCACTTGCTGCAAACTGCTTTCCCGGTTTTTGGGCGTGGCCAACACCCAGTCGACACCCGCTTCGGCGGGCGTGGCTTTCAAGTCAAATGTTTTGGCCAAAGCCGCCAGATCACTGGCAGAGGCGATCAAAGCTGCCGGCGTGCTGCCCAACGCCTGAGCCTGGTTGCGCACGGTCACTTGGTTGAGGTCTGCGTCAAACAGCCACAGCTTTTGGCCATCAGCCACGATGTTTTGCACAAATGGCAAGCTGTAGTCAAAGCGAAACACCGTGGGTCGGATGAATGCAAACGAGCCGACGGAGGTTTTGGCTTTGGTCGGCCGCCCCTCTTTGGGCGGCGAGGTCACGACTTGCACAAAGTCAGACTTCAGACTGCGGGTTTGCTGGAGGAACTGCGCCAAGACCTCCAAACTGTCAGCCTGGGCCATGGGTGCAACCAGCAAGCAACAACGCACCAGCCAAATTTTGAACATGCTCACTCCGTCCGGTTGGGTACCAAAATCTCGCGCTGCCCGTTGCTGCTCATGGCACTGACCAGGCCTGCTTTCTCCATGTCTTCGACCAAGCGTGCAGCGCGGTTGTAGCCAATTTTCAAATGGCGTTGCACCAAGGAAATGCTGGCCTTTCGATTTTTCAACACCACCTCTACCGCTTGGTCGTACATCGGGTCTTTTTCACCGGCGGTCTCGCCAAACAAATCGGGGCCTTGGGCTTCGCCTTCGACCGTGCCGCCTTCGAGCAGGCCTTCGATGTAATTGGGCTCGCCTTGGGTTTTGAGGTAACTCACGACACGGTGCACTTCGTCATCACTGACAAACGCGCCGTGGACACGGATGGGGAAACCAGTGCCACTGGGCAAATACAACATGTCGCCCATGCCGAGCAGGGCCTCGGCGCCCATTTGGTCGAGGATGGTGCGGCTGTCGATTTTGCTGCTGACTTGAAACGCGATGCGGGTGGGAATATTGGCCTTGATCAAACCGGTGATCACATCCACACTGGGGCGTTGGGTGGCCAAGATCAGGTGAATGCCGGCGGCTCGCGCTTTTTGCGCCAGTCGGGCGATCAGTTCTTCAATCTTCTTGCCCACCACCATCATCAAGTCGGCGAGCTCGTCGATCACCACCACGATGTGTGGCAAGCGCTCCAGTGGTTCGGGATCGTCAGGCGTCAAGCTGAAAGGATTGGTGAGGGACTCGCCTTGTTCTTTGGCTTCTTCGATTTTGTGGTTGTAGCCGGCCAGGTTACGCACGCCCAACTTGCTCATCAGCTTGTAGCGACGTTCCATCTCAAACACACACCAGTTCAAGCCGTGCGCGGCTTGACGCATGTCGGTGACCACCGGCGCCAGCAAATGCGGGATGCCTTCGTAAACCGACATCTCCAGCATCTTGGGGTCGATCATCAACAAGCGCACATCGCGGGCCTCGGCCTTGTAGAGCAAGGACAAAATCATGGCGTTGATACCAACCGACTTGCCTGAACCGGTGGTGCCTGCGACCAACACATGCGGCATTTTGGCCAGGTCAGCCACCACGGGGTTGCCGCCAATGTCTTTGCCCAAACCCATGGTCAGCATGGACTTGGCCTCGTTGTAGACCGACGAGCCCAAAATTTCACTCAAGCGAATGGATTGACGTTTGGCGTTGGGCAATTCCAGCGCCATGAAATTTTTGCCGGGGATGGTTTCCACCACGCGGATCGACACCATGCTGAGCGAGCGGGCCAAGTCTTTGGCCAGGTTGACGATTTGCGAGCCCTTGACCCCCGTGGCGGGTTCGATCTCGTAGCGGGTCACGACCGGGCCTGGGGCGGCCGCCAAGACCTTGACCTCCACGCCAAAGTCACGCAGTTTTTTCTCGATCAAGCGGCTGGTGAACTCGATGGTTTGCGCATCCACTGAGTCTTGCCTGGCCTGCGACTCATCGAGCAAATCGACTTGCGGCAAGCGGGAATCAGGCATGTCATTGAACAAGGGTTTTTGCCGTTCACGGGCAATGCGTTCGCTTTTGGGTGTTGGCGGGGGCTCGGGCTCGACCACGATGCGAATCGGCACATGCACCAGCTCTTCATGCTCATGGCGCTCGAACTGCACATCGCCTTCGCGGGCTTTGGCAGCGGCTTGACCCAGCGCCAAGTCTTCGGCCATTTCACGTCGTTCACGCCAGGAGTGCACCGCATGGTCCAAACGGGCGCCGATTTTTTCGGCCAATTCAACCCATGAAAAACCAAACACCCATGACAAACCAATGACCATGAACACAATGAACACCATGCCCGAACCATTGAAGCCCAACCATTTGTTGGCTGCGCCCCCCACCATGAAACCCAAGATACCGCCTGCATGGTGGCCGGGCATGAGTGCTTCGAGTCGGTACAGCCGGGTCCACTCCAATCCAGTGCTGGCCAACATCAACAAGACCAAGCCGCTCCAAAACGCCCAACGTGTCAGTCGCCACCCATGCGGCGGGTGGGCCGGGGCTTCATCGCCACGCAAACGCACCGCCAAAGCCGACAACCAACTGACCAAAGCGGCCAGGTAACACCACCAAACGGAGTAACCAAAGACAAAAAATCCCAGGTCACTGATGGCCGCACCGATGCGCCCGCCCCAGTTGTGTGCCGTGAGAGAGGAACCCGAAGTGGTCCATGCAGGGTCTTGCGGGGTGTGGCTCACCATGGCGATGAGCCAAAACAGCAGCAAGACAAAACCGACAGACAGCGCGATTTCTTGAAGGAAACGTTGCCAACCCGTGATTTCGGGTGGCGTTTCTTTGGTGTTGCGAAGGGTGTGTAAAGAGTAAGTCATTGCCGGGCATAAGCTTAACAGGCATGCCAAAGACACCCGACAGCCCTGAACTTAAAATAGTGTTCTTCAGGATGCAGCTTCAGCATCCTTTTTGTCACCTCAACTGCGCCCACCATGACCTCCCCCCAACACAGCAAAGTACTTATCTTGGGCTCTGGCCCTGCCGGCTACACAGCCGCCGTCTATGCCGCCCGCGCCAACTTGAACCCCACGTTGATCACTGGCATGGCCCAAGGCGGTCAACTCATGACCACCACCGAGGTGGACAACTGGCCAGCGGATGTGCATGGCGTCCAAGGCCCGGACCTGATGCAACGCTTCTTGGAACACGCGCAGCGTTTCAATACCCAAATGGTGTTTGACCACATCAACAAGGTGGATTTCTCCAAGCGCCCTTTCACTTTGTTTGGTGACAGCGGCACCTATACCTGTGACGCGCTGATCATCGCCACAGGCGCTTCAGCCAAGTACCTGGGTCTGCCCTCCGAGCAGTCCTTCATGGGCCGAGGCGTTTCGGGTTGTGCCACCTGTGATGGGTTTTTCTACCGCGACCAAGCAGTGTGTGTGGTCGGCGGCGGCAATACCGCTGTCGAAGAAGCCCTTTACCTCTCCAACATTGCCACCAAAGTTCACTTGATTCACCGCCGCGACAAATTCAAGGCAGAGGCGATCATGATTGACAAGCTCATGGACAAGGTCAACACAGGCAAGATCGTTTTGGAAGTGCACAGTGTGCTCGATGAGGTCTTGGGTGACGCCTCTGGTGTCACCGGGGTTCGCTTGAAAAGCACCCAAGACCACAGCACCCGCGAGCTGGCGGTGCACGGCTGCTTCATCGCCATCGGCCACCAACCCAACACGGGTATTTTTGAAGGTCAACTGACCATGAAAGACGGCTACATCGTCACCCAAAGTGGCTTGCAAGGCATGGCCACGCAAACCAGCGTGCCCGGCATCTTCGCCGCCGGCGACGTGCAAGACCATGTTTACCGCCAAGCCATCACCAGCGCTGGCACCGGTTGCATGGCAGCCCTGGACGCCCAGCGTTTTTTAGAGCAGTGAGCTTCAAAGGCAACAAACAATACCTGCCCAGCAAACCCTGTCTGGTGTGTGGCAAGGACATGGCTTGGCGCAAAGCTTGGGCTAAAAACTGGGCATCGGTGAAATACTGCTCCTCAGCCTGTCGCCAGCGAAAAGCGCAGGCTGCGCAGGTGTAAGCCATGTCGACAGCTGTGCGACGCTTGGTCTTGGTCTTGGGTGATCAACTCGACGCAGACGCACAGGTCTTGCAAGACTTCGATCCGCTGTGTGACCGGATCTGGATGGCCGAGGTTCAAGCAGAGTCCACCCACGTGGTCTCAAGCAAGCAAAGAACCACTTTGTTTTTGAGCGCGATGCGCCACTTTGCGCAGCACCTGCGTGAAAGGGCTTGGCCGGTGCATTACACCTGCTTGGATGATCCGGACAACCTGGGCAGCTTGGCAGGCGAATTGGATCGGGCAATCCGAGAACTGCAGCCCCAGCAATTGGCGGTGACTGCACCTGGCGAATGGCGAGTGCTGCAAGACCTGCGCCGGGTGGCACAAGCCCATGAACGGGTGCTCGAGGTCCATGACGACAACCATTTCCTCAGCACTGTGCGCGACTTTGCAGCTCATGCGGCCAGCCGCAAACAGCTGCGACAAGAATATTTTTACCGGGCGATGCGCCAACAAACCGGGGTCTTGATGGCGCAAGGCAAACCGATGGGCGGGCAATGGAACTTCGATGCCAGCAACCGTGGCAGTTTTGGCCGCGAGGGGCCCAAGGCTTTGCCGCCGCCCACACGCTTCGAACCCGACGAAACCACCTTGGCTGTCATGCGCTTGGTCCAGCAGCGGTTTGCATCCCACCCCGGGCTTGTAGAGACTTTCGGCTGGCCAGTCACCCGGGCACAAGCCTTGCAAGCACTCGCCGCATTCATCCAGCACCGACTGCCTTTGTATGGCCAATACCAAGACGCCATGTGGGAGGGCGAGGTGTGGCTTTACCACTCGCATTTGTCCTGCGCCTTGAACCTGAAATTGCTCAAGGCCGCCGAAGTGGTGGAGGCCGCTGAGCAGGCCTATGCGCAAGGCTTGGCGCCGATCGAGGCGGTCGAAGGCTTTGTTCGCCAGATCCTGGGCTGGCGCGAATATGTCCGCGGTATTTACTGGACCCAGATGCCCGCTTATGCACAGCGCAATGAGATGAATGCATCCTGGCCCTTGCCAGGTTTTTATTGGACTGCGCAAACCGACATGCCATGCCTGCGCGACGCCATCACACAAACCCTGACGCATGGCTATGCCCACCATATCCAGCGCTTGATGGTCACAGGGCTGTATGCCTTGCTGTTTGGTGTGCGGCCCGCCGAGGTCCATGCGTGGTACTTGGGCATGTATGTGGATGCGGTGGAATGGGTGGAATTGCCCAACACCCTGGGCATGAGTCAGTTTGCAGATGGGGGGCTGATGTCGAGCAAACCCTATATTGCCAGCGGCAAATACATAGACCGCATGAGCAACCACTGCAAGGGCTGTCGCTTCAAGCCTTCTGAAGCCACGGGCGACAACGCCTGCCCGTTCACCACCCTGTATTGGGATTACCTGAACCGCCATGCCGATACCCTGGCGCGCAATCCGAGAATGCTGATGCAATTGAAAAACCTCCACCGGCTGTCTGAACAAGACCGCGCAGCCATTGGCCAGCAAGCCCAGCGCCATCGCCTGGCCGTGTTGGGGGAAGCGGCCCCCAAAGGGGAATAAGCCTGTCAGGCTATAATCTTTGGCTCAGTGGATATCTGTCCAGGGGATACCGCCCCCCTATTTGGCGAGGTCAAGCCCGGTCTTGTTGTCAAGGACGGGCTGTTACATGAAGGAGTGTCTGAATGGCACGCGTATGTGAAGTAACGGGCAAAGGCCCGATGTCTGGGAACAATGTGTCCCATGCCAACAACAAAACCAAGCGCCGTTTTTTGCCTAATCTGCAATACCGTCGTTTCTGGGTGGAAACCGAAAACCGTTGGGTGCGTTTGCGCGTGTCCAGCGCGGCTTTGCGTTTGATTGACAAAAAAGGCATTGATGTCGTGCTCGCAGACATGCGCGCTCGCGGTCAAGCTTAATTTTTTTACCGACTTCGAAAGGACTACACCATGGCTTCCAAAGGCGGACGCGAAAAAATCAAGCTGGAATCTACAGCTGGCACCGGGCACTTCTACACCACCAGCAAGAACAAGAAAACCATGCCCGAAAAAATGTCGATCATGAAATTCGACCCCAAGGCACGCAAGCACGTGGAGTACAAAGAGATCAAACTCAAGTGATTCTGTTGTTGCTGTCGACAAAAAAACCCGCCTAGGCGGGTTTTTTCATGGCGGCCAGCAAAGGAAGTGCCCCAACAAGCTCGGCCGCGTCACCTGCCGGTCAAAGGGAAACTGTGCGCAGCTGCACAGAGAAGTCCCGCAAAGCGGCAATGCCACTGCTTTCTGCCCGGCGACACCAGGCTTGCAAGTCCAGCGCCAACTGGGCGCGGCTGGCGTGGGTGTTGAGCCAGAGCTGGCGCAATTCTTCGCGCATGCGGACCATGGTGTCCACACGGGGCAATGCGTCACGGGCTTGTGCCAAGGCAGCACGGAACTGCTCGGGCACTTGCACTTCGTCGCGGTGCATCCAACGCTTGGCCGCGGTCAAGACCGACTCGGTTGGCAATTTGGGCAAGGCGGCAATCTCCAGTTTGACCGTGCGCTGCAACTGGCGGGCAAAGCCGGCCATCACTTCATAGCGGTTGGCAATCAAGGCTTCCAAAGTGTGTTCATCTGCCACGGGTTTGGCATGGGCGTAGTGGATTTTGGGCGGGGTTTTCTTCACCGTGGCCAAACCCAAGGTTTCCAAGAGGCGGATGTACAGCCAGCCGATGTCGAACTCATAGGCTTTGACAGACAACTTGGCCGAGGTGGGATAGGTGTGGTGGTTGTTGTGCAGCTCTTCGCCACCGATCAAGATGCCCCAGGGAGAAATGTTGGTGCTGGCGTCTGGCGCTTCAAAATTTCGGTAGCCCCAGTAATGGCCGATGCCGTTGATGACGCCAGCCGCAGTGACGGGAATCCACAGCATTTGAACCGCCCACATGCTCAGGCCAATGGCCCCGAACAATGCCAGGTCGATGATCAGCATCAGGCCCAAGCCCTGCCAAGAAAACCGTGAATACAGGTGGTTTTCAATCCAATCGTCAGGCGTGCCATGGCCGTATTTGCGCAGTGTCTCAATGTTGGCGGCTTCTTTGCGGTAAAGCTCAGCGCCTTGCCAAAACACCGTTCGGATGCCAAAGACCTGCGGGCTGTGCGGGTCTTCATCGGATTCGCATTTGGCATGGTGCTTTCGGTGAATCGATGCCCAGGCTTTGGTGGTCATGCCGGTGGTCAACCACAGCCAGAAGCGGAAAAAGTGCGCAGGCAGCCAATGCAAATCCAAGGAACGGTGCGCTTGGTGGCGGTGCAGGTAAATCGTGACCGCCGCGATCGTGATGTGGGTCATGCCCAGGGTGATCAGCAACAATTGCCAGGCAGGCAAGTGCCACATGCCGTAGGCCAGCCAATTCAGCACAACATCCAACCAAGGCCAAGTGGGCAAGAACATGTCAATCCTTCCAAACACGGTCAAAACTGAATTTTAAGCAGCCACCCAGGCGGCCGCGAAGAAGCCATCTGTGCCATGCCGATGGGGCCACAAGCGCAAGTAAAGCTCATCAACGGTGCACAAATCGCCGGCTTGCTCAACCGCCAAGTCGGTCAACAACGCCTTGACCGACAAAGGGGTGAATTCGGGGTGGGCTGCGCTGAAGGCTTGGGCGATCTCTTCGTTTTCAGCAGGCAACAAACTGCAGGTGGCATAGACCAAGCGGCCACCGGGTTTGAGCAGCCTGGCGGCACTGGCCAAAATCGCGGTTTGCTTGACGGTCAGTTCGGCCACCGCCTCGGGCGTTTGACGCCATTTCAAATCCGGGTTGCGGCGCAAAGTGCCCAAGCCGGTGCACGGCGCGTCCACCAAAACACGGTCCATCTTGCCGCGCAAGCGTTTGATGCGGTCATCACGCTCATGGGCAATCGCCACCGGGTGGATGTTGGACAAACCGCTGCGGGCCAAGCGAGGTTTCAAGGCCTCCAAGCGGTGGGCTGAGGTGTCAAAGGCATACAAGCGACCGGTGTTGCGCATGGACGCACCCAGGGCGAGGGTTTTGCCGCCTGCACCCGCGCAAAAGTCGGCCACCATCTCGCCACGCTTGGCGTCGACCAACAAGGCCAGCAGTTGCGAGCCCTCGTCTTGCACCTCGATCACGCCTTTTTCAAACAGACTGAGTTTGCTCAGGTTGGGTTTGGCGTGCATGCGCAAGCCCCACGGCGAATAAGGCGTGGCTTGCACCGCGATGCCGTTTTTTTCCAGCTCGGCTTGCACCTCCGCGCGCTTGGCTTGCAAGGTGTTGACCCGCACATCCAAGCCCGCCATGTGCTGCAGGCTCTCGACCAGCGGCCAAAACCCATCGCCCAACTGGACTTCCAAAGCTTGGGCCAACCATGGTGGCAGGTTGTGCTGGTGGGGTGCCAAAAAAGCGTCCTCGGTGGCTGCATCGCAATCGGCCAGCCACTTGAATTCCATCTCGCTCATGGCCGCCTTCAGAAAGCCACGGTCGCCATGGGTGGCCTGGGGTTGCTGCAACTTGGCTTGGGCGTCCAAATAAGCGGCCCAACCCAAAATCGCCAAACGACGCTCTTTCACGCCGGTGCCGGATTTGCCCAAGTGCTCGAATCGCAATTTCTGGCGCAACACGTTGTAGCCGGTTTCGGCCAACACGCCACGCTCGCGTGGGCCCAGGGCCATTTGCTTGCGTTGGTCGCGGAAGTATTTGGAAACCACGCTGTCGGCAGGGTGGTCAAAGCGAAGCAGCAAACGGGTGAGTTCGGTGCAAGCGTCTAACAGGGCTTTGGGATGCATCCACCCATTATCAAGCCTCAGGCAAAGACCCCTGCGGTGTCTTGCATCTGCGCTGACACCCAGCCCAAGTGGTGCAGGCTATCGCCCAAACTCAACTCGATTTGCGTCAAACGCTTGAAGCAGTGGCTGACGATGTACTCGTCGGTCACGCCAATGCCGCCATGCAACTGCACCGCTTCTTGGCCCACATGCCGTGTTGATCGGCCGATTTGGAATTTGGCACGTGACACCGCCAGGCTGCGCTCAGCGGCAGGTGCGTTGAGTTTGAGCGAAGCGTAATAGCTCATGGAGCGACCGAGTTCGAGCTGCATCTTCATGTCGGCCACGCGGTGTCGCAGCGCCTGAAAGCCCGAAATCGCCACGCCAAACTGTTTGCGGGTGTTCATGTAGTCGACCGTGATCGCCAAGGTTTGTTCCATCAAACCGACTGCTTCTGCGCACAAAGCTGTGGCCCCGACATCGACCGCCAGTTGCAAAGCAGCCAGGCCATCGGTGCTGATGGCTTGCGCGGGCGCGTCTTGCAGGTGCAATTCGCCCATGCGGCTGCCGTCTTGCGCTTGGTAGACATGGCGGGTGTCGGTGGCCGCGCTGCGGGGTACCAAAAACAGGGCCAGCTTGCCGTTCACCGTGGCTGGCACCACAAAGCCGTGCGCTTGGTCAGCCGCAGGCACCAAAGACTTGTGTCCGGTCACTTGCCAAGATTGACCAAGCTGTTTGGCCGTGGCTTGGCATTTGTCCAAGTGGTAACGCGCACCCTTTTCATGGTGCGCCAACACCAACATGGCCTCGCCTCCCGCCAAGCGGGGCAACCACTCGGTTTTGAGGTCCTCAGGGGCAAAGGCTTGCAACACCGCGGTGCTGATCCAGGTGTGGGCGATGGGCTCCATCACCATGCCACGGCCGAGCTCTTCCATGACCACCATGCCCTCGACCGGGCCCATGTTCATGCCGCCATAAGCGTCTTGCACATACAAACCACACAAGCCGAGTTCGGCCATGGCTTGGTAGGCCTGGGCCGAAAAACCGCCCGCCGCCACTGCGCTGCGTCGCGCCTCAAAGCTGTAGGCCTTTTCCACCCATTTGAGAACCGCTTCGCGCAACTGGGTTTGGTCGTCAGAAAAATCGAAATCCATGGTGAAGTCCTTGTCAATGAGGGTGGGTCAACCCAAGACGGTTTGTGCCACGATGTTGCGTTGCACTTCATTGGAACCACCGTAGATGGTGGTTTTGCGCATATTGAAATACGTCGAGGCCAAGGGCGCGCAATGTGCAGCGCCCACCTGGTCACCCTGCCAGCCGGCGGCCATGGCTTCTTCGATGAACGGCATGCTGAAGGGACCCGCGGCCAACATCATCAATTCGCTGTAACGCTGCTGGATCTCCGAGCCGCGGATTTTGAGCAAGCCTGCGATGTCCAGCGATTGTTTGCCCGATTTTTCTGCGCTCAAGACGCGCAGCACCATCATTTCAAGAGCGATCACGTCGACCTCGAGCTTGGCGATCTCGTCGCGAAACCGCATGTCTTCCCAAACCCCTTCGGTCTGGGCAATGCGCTTCAAGCGCTCGAGTTCGCGCTTGGCACGGTTGACATCGGCGATGTTGGTCCGCTCATGCGCCAGCAGGTACTTGGCGTAATGCCAGCCCTTGTTTTCTTCGCCCACCAAGTTCTCGGCGGGTACTTCGACGTTGTCAAACCAGACCTCGTTGACTTCGCATTCGCCATCCAGCAGCTTGATCGGGCGCACGCTCACGCCGGGCGACTTCATGTCAATCAGCAAGAAGGAGATACCTGTTTGGGGCTTGCCCTCGCTGCTGGTGCGCACCAGGCAAAAAATCCAGTCGCCAAACTGCGCCAAGGTGGTCCAGGTTTTTTGGCCATTGACGATGAACTTGTCTCCCACGCGCTCGGCACGGGTTTTGAGGGACGCCAGGTCAGAGCCTGAACCAGGCTCGCTGTAGCCCTGGCTCCACCAGACCTCGCCACTGGCGATGCCCGGCAAAAACCGCTGTTGCTGCTCGGGGCTGCCAAAGGCCATGATGACCGGGGCCACCATCACCGGGCCAAACGGCACGATGCGCGGCGCACCCGCCAAGGCGCATTCTTCCTCGAACAAATGCTTTTGCACCGCGTTCCAGCCGGGGCCACCAAACTGCTCGGGCCAACCGTAGCCCAGCCAACCTTTGCGGCCCAATGTTTTGGCCCAGGACTGCATGTCCTCACGGGTCAGGCGCAAGGCGTTGTGCACCTTGTGTGAAATCGATTCAGGCAAATGCGCATGCACCCAAGTGCGCACTTCTTCGCGAAAAGCCTGTTCTTCAGAGGTGAAAGCCAAATCCATGGGGTTCTCCAGCGACGGGTCTGTGTTTGACAAAGACCGTGTTTTAGCACGCTCGTTCTATTTTGAGTCTCCGCACGAACACAGGGGTGGTATCGGGATAATCCATCCCATGAAAAACCTGGTGATCTTGATTTCGGGTGGCGGCTCCAACATGGCCGCCATCGTGCAGGCCGCGCAACGCGACGACTGGGCGGGGCGTTACCAAGCGCGTGTGGCCGTCGTCATCAGCAACAAGCCTGATGCAAAGGGATTGGTCTTGGCCCAACAGCAGGGTTTGAAAACGGCGGTGGTCAACCACCAAGCCTTTGCCCACGATGCCGAACCACGCGCGGCTTTTGACGCGGCCTTGATGGCCGAGATTGACCATCATGAGCCCCACTTGGTGCTGCTGGCTGGATTCATGCGCATCTTGACGCCGGGGTTTGTCACGCATTACGAAGGGCGCATCGTCAACATCCACCCTTCCCTGTTGCCGGCCTTCACCGGTTTGCACACCCACCAACGCGCGATCGACGAAGGCTGTCGTTTCGCCGGTGCCACGGTGCACCGTGTGACTGCCGATTTAGACCATGGCGAGATATTGGCGCAAGCCGTGGTGCCCGTCCTGGCTGACGACACGGCTGACCGTTTGGCTGCCAGGGTGCTGACCCAAGAGCATCTGATCTACCCGGCAGCTGTCGCGCAGTTGTTGGCTGCCCTGCCCAAGGCTTAAGCAGCCAGGCGTGAGTTCCTGGGCACATGTGCCCTTAAGAACTCCATCTGATCGGCCAGGATACGCCGGTTGCGCAAGATGAAGTCTTCCCACAAGGTGGGCACATAGGGGGTGTAGAGCAGCGGCATCTTGGCCTGCTCAGGTGTTCGGTTGGCCTTGCGGTGGTTGCAAGCGCGGCAGGCGGTGACCACGTTCATCCAGCTGTCCACGCCATGTTGGCCAAAGGGGATGATGTGTTCGCGGGTGAGTTCGGTTTCGTGGAAATCGTCCCCGCAGTAAGCGCAAAGGTTGCGGTCTCTGGCAAACAACTTGCTGTTGGTCAGGCCAGGTTTGAGCTCGAAGGGGTTGATGCGGGGCACGCCCTTGGTGCCGATGATGCTGTTGACCGTGATCATGGACTGCACGCCCGTGATCGCGTTGTGGCCGCCTCGGTAGACCGCCACCTCCACACCCGCTTCCCAACGCACCTCGTCCGCCGCGTAATGGGTGACGGCTTGTTCAAGTGAAATCCAAGACTGCGGGAGCCCTTGGGCAGACAGCTTCAAGACCTTCAACTGGCACCTCCTGAGAGATAAGCGAGCACTGACGTCAATTCCTAGACAATATACCTTGTTTCAATGACGCCCCTGTGGCGAGTGGTTCAGCCATGCGCATTTTTCGAGGAACACAACACCCCGCTTTGGCCAAGGCCTGCGCCTTGACCATGGGTAACTTTGATGGCGTGCACCGAGGCCATCAAGCCATGCTGGCTTTGCTCAAGAACGAGGCACGCCAACGGGGCCTGCCCAGCTGTGTCATGACCTTTGAGCCGCACCCGCGAGACTTCTTTGCACAGCAACAACACAAACCCGAGATCGCACCCGCGCGCATCGCCACCTTGCGCGACAAGTTGCTCGAACTGAGTGCCTGTGGGGTCGACCAGTGTGTGGTCATTCCCTTTCACCAACGGTTTGCAGCGCAAACACCGCAGGACTTTGTTGACCGCGTCTTGGTGCAGGGCCTGGGTGTGAAATACCTGTTGGTGGGCGATGACTTTCGGTTTGGCGCCAAACGCGCCGGTGACTACGGCATGTTGACCCAGGCAGGCGGCCATTTTGGTTTTGACGTGGCCCGCATGAACAGCTATGAAATCTCCAACCCCCAAGGCCCCCGTGCGGCATTGCCACTGGCCAGCCAGGGCCCTGGCGGCTTGCGGGTCTCGAGCTCTGCGGTACGCGAGGCCTTGTCGCGCGGCGCGATGCAAGAGGCAGCTCAACTGTTGGGCCGCCCCTATGCCATCTCAGGTCATGTGGTGCATGGGCGCAAACTGGGCCGCGAGCTCAACTGTCGAACCTTGAATGTGCGTTTCAGCCATTGGAAACCCGCCGCCAGCGGCATCTTCGTGGTTCAAGTGCACGGACTGCTCGAACATCCCCTGCCGGGTGTGGCCAATTTGGGCATCCGACCCTCCCTGGACCCACAAGATGTCAATGGTGGGCGCGTCCTGCTGGAAACCCATTGCCTGGACTGGCCCGAACAGCTGGGGCTGGACGGGGGCTACGGTAAACTCATCCGGGTGGAATTGCGCCACAAATTGCATGACGAATTGACCTACGACGGCCTTGAAGCACTTCAACAAGGCATCGCCCAAGACTGCATTGACGCACGTCAGTGGTTTGAAAAAAATGACCGATAAAACCAACAACCCCGACACCCGCATCAACATGATGGACACGCCGTTCCCGATGCGGGGCGACTTGCCCAAGCGCGAACCGGCCTGGGCCAAGCAGTGGAACGACCACGGTCTTTACAAACAACTGCGGGCAGCGCGGCGCGGTGCGCCCTTGTTTGTCTTGCACGACGGCCCACCGTATGCCAATGGCCAGCTGCACATCGGTCATGCGCTGAACAAAGTGCTCAAGGACATGATCGTGAAAAGCCGCCAATTGGCCGGCTTTGACGCGCAATACATTCCTGGCTGGGACTGCCACGGCTTGCCCATCGAGAACGCGATTGAAAAGTTACATGGCCGCAAACTGAGCCGTGACGACATGCAGGCCAAGAGCCGCGCTTTTGCCACCGAACAAATCGCGCAGCAACGCGAAGACTTCAAACGCCTGGGCGTGTTGGGCGATTGGGAGCGTCCCTACCGCACCATGGACCCGGCCAATGA
>CAMDCZ010000016.1 GCA_945890735.1 Bordetella parapertussis
TTTTCGGGGAAGTGAAACGGGCCGTAGTTGTTGCTGCAGTTGGTGGTGAGCACCGGCAAGCCGTAGGTGTGGTGCCAAGCGCGGACCAAATGGTCCGAGGCTGCTTTGCTCGCGCTGTAGGGGCTGTTGGGCTCGTAAGAATGGGTTTCGGTGAAAGCGGGTGCGTCTGGGGCCAAGCTGCCATAGACCTCGTCGGTGCTGACATGCAAAAAACGGAATGCGGTTTTGGTGGCTTCGGGCAAGGCAGCCCAGTAAGCGCGCACCGACTCGAGCAATTGAAAGCTGCCCACCACATTGGTTTGGATGAAGTCCATGGGGCCATGGATCGATCGGTCCACATGCGACTCGGCGGCGAAATGCACCACGGCACGCACCTGGTGTTGCGCCAACAACTGCGGCACCAGGGCGGTGTCGCCAATGTCGCCTTGCACAAACACATGGCGAGGGTTGGCTTGCAAGTCAGCCAAATTGGCGAGGTTGCCGGCGTAGGTCAGCTTGTCGAGGTTAACCAGGGTTTCATCGGAAGATGCCAACCACTGGTGGACGAAATTGCTACCGATGAAACCAGCGCCGCCGGTGACCAGGATGCTCATGCAGGCATGCCTTCAGGCGCCAAACCCAAGACCTTGTTGCGCACCATTTCGCGCAGCATTTTCTTTTCGGGAAAGCTCAACGGGCGGTCCAAGGCGCGGCGCACCCGCAGCAGCATGTGGCGGTCCACCTCTTGCGGCAAGCCTTGGCTGCCGCGCAACTCGTCGCGCAGGTCTTCCCGCAGGTCCTCGGGTTCGTCGTCCCACCACTGGTCAACCACCTCTTGCAACTTGACACGCACCACCTCAGGATCGATGGCAGGCGCGGCCGTGCGGGGCTGGGCAGCGAATTCGCGGGCGGCTTGCGGCAGCATCAACACCCGGCGATCGGCTTGCCCGAGCAAACGACACCACGCCGGGTCTTCGTTGACCAACTGGTCCATGTGGCGGGCCGATTCATCGGCCAGCAAATACACATTCACTCCGTGCAACTGCGCTTCGTCAATCACACCAGTCAGTCGGTCATCGTCACTGGCCACCAACAGGTGTTCACAGGCATGGCGCTCGGCCAAACGGGTGATGTCTGTGGACATGGCTTGCAGCACCACGTCGCTGGGCTCACCGGCGGCGCTGTCCAGCAGGCGCACGATTTGGTCTTGAGGAAACTGGTTGTCCGGGTTGTCGGTGTACCAATACACACGCTGCACATCCAGACCCAAGCCCGCATGCTTGAGGGCTTGGGCCAAGCTGGGGATCAGGCCTGAGCGGTTGTAGGTCTCCGGCTCAGCCGTTTCCTCGCTGGACTGGCGCATCAGCCAAGCCATGTAGTTGCTGTCGATCAGCGCGATACATCGTCCACTTCGCGCAGGCGTTTGTTCCTTACGGGGATGGGGAGGGCGTGGATCATTCTTCATGTGGTGAACCTGTGGCATGGCCTGGACAATCTATGCGTATGTGTATGTGTATGAAAACGCCTGTCAGAGTGAGCAGGAAGCGTTGTCAATGAATGACTATGACTACGGATGAGATATTAGCTGATCTTTGACCTGCTCGTCGGTGCGGCCAAAGCGGCGCACCCGTTGGCCGTAGGATTGAATCGCTTTTTTCAAGGCATCGGCATCAAAGTCGGGCCAGTGGACATCGGTGAAATACAACTCGGTGTAGGCGGTCTGCCAAAGCATGAAATTGCTGATGCGCGACTCGCCACCGGTGCGAATCAGCAGTTCGGGGTCGGGCAACTCGGCGGTGCTCAAGTGAGCGGCCAAGGCGCCGGCATCCATGTCTTGCAAGGTTTTGTCGGGGTGGGCCATTTGCCAATCGCGCATGGCGTTGAGTAAGTCCCACTGACCGCCATAGTTGGCGGCGATCGTCAAATGAAAGCGGGTGTTGTGCGCGGTTTCTTGCTCGGCGCGGTCCATGCTGGCTTGCAGCACCGGCGCGAACGCGCTGCGGTCACCGATCACCCGCAGGCGAATCCCGGCGGCCTTGAGCTCGGCGATTTCATCTTGCAAATACTGCTTGAACAGGCCCATCAAGGCCGAGACTTCTTCAGGCGGGCGTCGCCAATTTTCGGAACTGAAGGCAAACAAGGTGAGGTACTTGACGCCGAGTTCGCCGCACACCTTGACCATGTTGCGCACATTCGCCGCCCCACGCACATGGCCGACGGTACGAGGCATCAGGCGCTTTTTGGCCCAACGGCCGTTGCCATCCATGATGACCGCGATGTGTTGAGGCGTGTTGTTCATGGTTCAGGCGCTCAGCGGATGCAGGTCCCGCACGTTCGCTGTGATCAGGTGTTGTTTGCTCATGAGTTCAACCAAGATCATCGCACGGGCCTCGCCACTCTCTGCTTGGTAGACACCTTGCAAACCCTTGAGCGGTCCGTCGATGAAACTGACGTCTTGCCCGGCTCGGAACAAGCGCTCAGGGGCGCGTTCGGGCAATTGGCGCAGGGCCTGGATCAATGTGTCAGCGATCGGGGCTGGACGGTTGCCAAAGCTCACCAAGCGACTCACGCCGATGGTCGAGCGGATCGGTGACCAGTTGGAATGCTCGGTGTCCAAGCGGATGAACAGGTAGCGGCTGAACATGGGTTCGACCACCTCGGTCAAGCGGCCGCGTCGCAGTTTTTCCACCGTCATCATGGGCAACCACGACTCGAAACCCTGGTTTTCCAGGTTTTCAACCGCGCGGAGCTCTTGTTTCGGTTTGGAATGAACGGCGTACCAGAGCATGGGTGGACAAAGAGATGCTTGTAAATATGAAAACCGATTGTAAAGCGGTTAAATTGGGGCTACTTTACACAGGAGTTACGCCATGGCCAGCACCCCGCCCGATTTCGACCCCCTGAAGATGAGTGAGCACATGAAAGACTCGGCCCAGCAAATTTGGCTCGCTGGCATGGGTGCATTTGCCAAAGCCCAACAAGAGGGCACCAAAGTGTTTGAAACCCTGGTCAAGGATGGCACCAAGTTGCAAGAAGCCACCCAACAAGCCCAAGCCAAGGTGGCGGAGGCGGCCGACAAAATGTCGGCCATGGCCAGCGAGATGGGGCAACGCGCGACGGGCCAGATCGACCGCTTGGAAGGTATTTTTGAAGAGCGCGTGGCCAAGGCTTTGCAGCACATGGGTTTGCCCAGCGCCAAAGACCTGGCCGACTTGCAAGAGCGGGTCGCGGCACTCGAGGCGCAGTTGGCAGCCAAGCCTGCCGGCACCAAACGCCAAGCCAACGACGCCTGAGATGGTGAAGAAAGCGCCCCGTCGCACCGCCGAGCGGATATTGACGTCGGCGCTGCAACTCTTCAACCGCTTTGGTGAGCCCAACGTGGCCACCACCTTGATTGCCTCGGACCTGGGCATCAGCCCTGGCAATTTGTTCTACCACTACCCCAGCAAAGAAACCCTGGTCAACACCTTGTTTGATGCTTACCAGGCTGAGATGCGGCACCTGCTGCCCGCCGCCCAGGATGTGCGCGACATGGAAGACACTTGGTTTTTCATGCACTCCTTATTTGAATTGGTCTGGCGTTATCGGTTCATGTACCGCGACCTGAATGACTTGCTCAGCAAAAACAGGCATGTGGAAGGCCAAGTCCAACACCTCTTGGCCTTGAAAGAGCAAGCTTTCCAAACCCTGCTCTCGAATTTGCGCCAAGCCGAGCTGCTCGCGCAAACCGATCTCGAACGCGGTCATTGCGCCACCCACATGGTGGTGATGCTCACCTGGTGGTTGAGTTACGCCTATGTGCGCAACCCGCGCCATGCCCTGGAAGACGACAGCGCCGCGCACAGTGTGCTCAGCGGGGCGCAACAGGTGCTGGGTTTGCTGCTGCCGTATTTGAAACCGCAGCCCAAGGCGCAACTCATGGGCTTGCTGACGGTATACCAAGCGCGCCTTTAGGCGCGGGGCAAAAAGCGCTCCACCATGCGCACCCAAACGGTCCCACCCAAGGGAATCAGGTCATCGTTGAAGTCGTAGCTGGGGTTGTGCAAAGTGCACGGGCCGCCGCCATGGCCCATCTCACGGTGCTGCCCTTCACCGTTGGCGATGAAAAAGTAAGCCCCGGGTTTGGCCAACAACATGTAGGAGAAATCTTCCGCGCCCATGGTGGGCTCTTGCGCCAGCACGTTGTCAGTACCGACGATGTCAGCCAACACCCCGCGGGTGAAATCGGCCTCCAAGGGGTGGTTGATCGTGGGCGGGTAATTGCGCACAAATTCAAAGGTACACGTGGCTTCGTGGGCCGCGCTCACATGCTCAGCGATGGTTTGCATGCGCCGCTCGATCATGTCCAGCATCTCGACCGTGAAGGTGCGCACCGTGCCTTGCAACTCGCAGCTGTTGGCCACCACGTTGGTGGCTTCGCCAGCATGGATCATGGTGACCGAGATCACTCCAGCGTCGACAGGCTTGATGTTGCGCGACACGATGGTTTGGAAAGCTTGCACCATCTCGCAAGCAATCGGCACCGGGTCGATGCCGTTGTGCGGCAAAGCAGCGTGGCAGCCCTTGCCCTGGATGGTGATTTTGAATTCGTTGCTCGAGGCCATGACGGGTCCGGCGCTCACCGCCAATTGACCGACTGCCATGCCCGGCCAGTTGTGCAGGCCAAACACCGCGTCAACTGGAAACTTTTCGAACAAGCCGTCCTTGATCATCTCGCGGGCACCGCCGCCACCCTCTTCGGCGGGTTGGAAGATCAGCACCACGGTGCCATCGAAGTTTTGGTGTTTGGCCAGGTGTTGGGCCGCGGCCAGCAACATGGTGGTGTGGCCGTCGTGGCCACAAGCGTGCATCTTGCCGGGGTGGCGGCTGGCATGGGCAAAGGTGTTGGCTTCTTTGACGGGCAAGGCGTCCATGTCAGCGCGCAGGCCGATGGCGCGTGGACTGCTGCCGTTGCGGATGACGCCGACCACGCCGGTGGTGCCCAGGCCTCGGTGGACCTCGATGCCCCATTCAGTCAATTTGGCGGCCACCAGGTCCGAGGTGCGCTGTTCTTCAAAGCACAACTCGGGGTGTGCGTGGATGTCGCGGCGAAGTGCCACCAGGCTGGCGGCTTCGAGCACCATGGAATCGAGCAGTTTCATGCATGCACCTCATTTGTGGCTTGAATAATCAGTCTACCCGATGGCAAAAACCTGGTGGAAACAGCACAATGCAGCCATGACAAACACCATCCTGGGCGCCTGCCCGCACGACTGCCCCGACACCTGTTCCTTGGTCACCACCGTGCAAGACGGTGTGGCCATCAAGGTGCAGGGCAACCCGAACCACCCCTTGACCGACGGCGTGTTGTGCACCAAGGTGTCGCGTTACACCGAGCGCACCTACCACCCCGACCGCGTGCTGCAGCCCATGAAGCGCACCGGGCCCAAGGGCAGCGGCCAATTCAAGACGGTGAGCTGGGACGAGGCCTTGAGCGACATCGCGGCGCGTCTCAACGCCATCGCCGCCCAAACGCCTGAGCGCATCCTGCCCTACAGCTACGCGGGCACCATGGGCATGGTCCAAGGCGAATCGATCGCCATGCGGTTTTTCAACTTGCTGGGTGCTGCGCAACTCGACCGCACGATTTGCGCCAGCGCCGGTGCCGAGGCCTTGACCCACACCTTTGGCAGCAAGCTGGGCATGCAGGTGCAGTTTTTTGCAGAAAGCAAACTCATTTTGATTTGGGGCAGTAACGCGATCACCAGCAGCGTGCATTTTTGGCGCATCGCGCAAGCGGCCAAACGAAACGGCGCGAAGTTGGTCTGCATCGACCCGCGCCGCACCGAAACCGCCGACAAGTGCGACCTGCACCTGGCGATCCAACCCGGCACCGATGCCGCGCTGGCCTTGTCGCTGATGCACGAACTCATCACCCACGACTGGCTGGACCATGGCTACATTGCCCAACACACCTTGGGCTTTGAAGCCCTGCGCGAGCGCGCCTTGCAGTGGCCGCCCGAACGGGCTGCACAGGTTTGCGGCTTGAAAGTGGAAGACATCCGCCAACTCGCACACGACTATGCGCACATCCAACCCGCAGGCATTCGGCTGAACTACGGCGTGCAACGCTCGCGCGGCGGCGGCAACGCCGTCAGGGCCGTGGCTTGCCTGCCCGCGCTCACCGGTGCTTGGCGGCACCGCGCAGGCGGCGTGGTGCTGAGTGCCTCCGGGCATGCGCTGCACAACGGTGTGGCTTTGCAACGCCCGGACCTGCAGACCAACCCACGCTCGCCCCTGGTCAACATGTCCACCATCGGTGACGCCCTCAACACCCCTGGCCTGATCGACGCTGTGGTGGTCTACAACAGCAACCCGGTGGCGGTGGCGCCCGAATCGGCCAAGGTGGTCAAGGGCTTTGCCCGTGAAGACCTGTTCACCGTGGTGCTCGAGCATTTCATGACCGACACCGCCGACCATGCCGACTATGTGCTGCCCGCCACCACCCAGCTCGAACACTGGGACATCCACAACAGCTATGGCCACACCGACGTGTTGCTGAACCGTCCGGCCATCGCGCCCTTGGGCGAGGCCAAAACCAACACACAGATTTTCCGTGAGCTGGCTGTGCGCATGGGCATGAACCACCCCTTGCTGCAAGCAGACGATGAAAGCCTGTGCCGCTTGGCGCTGCAGCACCCGCGCAACCTGCAAAGCGCCGCGCCTGTCACCTGGGAACAGTTGCTGCAAGACGGCTTCGCGCATTGGCCCATGAACGATGCACCGTTCGCCGATGGCGGTTTTGCCACCGCTTCGGGCAAATGCGAATTCCTCAGCCAAAGCCTGCTGGCCCTGGGAGAAGACGGTTTGCCTGACTACCTGCCTAACCACGAACCAGCCAACCCACAAGCGCCCTATCCCTTGGCGATGATTTCCCCACCTGCGCGCAACTTCCTCAATTCGTCCTTTGTGAACGTGAAAAGCCTGCGCGACATGGAGGGCGAGCCACTGCTGGAAATCCATCCGGCGGATGCGGCTTCGCGTGGGGTGGGCGATGGGGAATTCGTGCGGGTGTTCAATGACCGCGGCAGCTACGCCTGCAAAGCCCGGGTCACGACCCGGGCCCAGCCAGGCTTGGTGATCGGTTTGGGCATTTGGTGGCGCAAACTGGGTGCAGAGGGCAAGAACGTGAATGAACTCACCTCGCAATTGCTCACCGACATGGGGCGCGCCCCGGTGTTTTACGACTGCGCGGTTCAGGTGGCCAAGCGCTGATGGGCGATTTGCCGCAAACCGTCAAAGATCAAGCTCTCGACCAGTTCACATTTGACTGACATGCTGGGCGCCATCTTCCAACCCGCGCCCCCGGTCATGTAGCAAAGCGGTTCGTCATGGGTGTGTTGGCGCACATGCTGCACCATGCGCTCGATCGCACCCGCGATGGCATAGGTGCCGCCGCTGGTGAGTGCGTCGCTGGTGTTGGTCGGAAATTCACGCACCTCGCCAGTGGGGACGCGCAAACCAGCCGTGCCTGACTCCAAGGCACGCAGCATGATGCCGTGCCCGGGCAAAATGAAGCCACCCAAAAAATGCCCATGTGCATCAATGGCCTCCACAGTCACCGCCGTGCCCACCATCACCACCACCATCGGGCGAGGGGCCTCAGCTTGGGTTTGCTGCCGCATGCGGGCCAAAGCGCCGATCATCGCAACCCAGCGGTCTGCACCCAAACGCGTCGGGTGGTCATAACCATTGACCAAGCCAGCCTCCTCCGCACGGGGCACCACCCATTTGGGCACCAAGTCCCACAACTCCATTTGTTCGCCCACGCGGCGGCGCAATGCATCGCTGGCGACGATGCATCCGAGCATCTCGGTGGGGTGCGGCAAGGTTTTCCAATCTTGATCGGCCAAGCGGTCGATGTGCTCGAGGAACACCGCGCCCTGCGTGAGCAGTTTGGCTTCAGGGTGGTGGCTGTCGTACACGGCCCATTTGAGGCGGGTATTGCCAACGTCGAGGGCGATGAAAGTCATGTCAGGGTGCAGCAGGTAACCAGGGCGGGATGATACCCACGCCTTGCTCAGTTCGCGTGTCGCGCATGTTGGGCAAATTGAACGACTTCTGCCGCCACGGTTTCGCAGGCTTGCAAGACCAATGGGTCGGCCGCTTGGCCAGCACCGCCAAAAGGATATTGGGTGACGTTGATGGCTGCACCAAAAGGTGTGGGCCAACCGCGCAGGCTGTGCACGATGTCGCGCATCGCGGACAAGGTGGTGCCCATCGCCTGCGGGCCGTAGGCACACACCATGCAACCCACTGCGCGGCCCGACAAATAGACCCGGTCGTCTTGGTTCATGTCCTCGATGTAGTCGATCGCGTTTTTGATCAAGCCAGAGACACTGCCGTGGTAGCTGGGCGTGGAAAAAATCACGCCATCGGCTCGCCGCAACGCCTGAACCAGTTGGTGTTCGGCAGGGCTGCGGTCCTGCCGTCTGGGGTCGTACATGCCCAAATGCAAATCCGGTCCTGCGAACAGTTGGGTGTCGCAACCCAAATGGGCGGCATGGGCCAAAGACAGTCGCAGGGCTTGCTCGCTGGTGGAGCCCTCACGCAAGGTGCCGCCGATGCCGACGATGAAAAGAGGTGTTGTCATCAAGTGAAAGTCGCCAAATCATGAGAGTGTAGGGCGCAGCAAGGGGTAGCAGCTCTCCAAGGCCTTGGCCGCTTGCAACACCTGGGCGTCTCCAAACATCGGCCCCACCAACTGCACACCCATGGGCAAGCCCTCGCGGGTCAACCCACAGGGCAGGCTGATGGCCGGTTGCTGGCTCAGGTTGAACGGGTAACTGAACGGTGTCCAGCCCAGCATGGCTTGTGAGGTCATCGGGCTGTGTCCGGCAGGCTGCGCTTTGAAGGCAGGCACGGCGGTGCTGGGGGTGAGGATCAGGTCAAAGCGCAGCATGAATTGACGCAACTGCGAACCCAAGAGGCCACGCCGTTGGTTGAGGGTATGGATGGCATTGGCATCCAGCTGGGCCCCCAGCTCGGCTTGCGCCCGGAAGTCGGGGTCGGTCAAGGCGTGTTGCGCGGGGCTCAAGCTGCGCCACACCTGGTAGGCCCCGGCAAACCACAAACCGGTGGTGATGTCCAAAGGGTCCTCTGTCAACGGATCGACCATTTCAACCAGCGCACCCAAGTCTTGCAAATGCTGAGCGGCTTGCGCGGTGGCTGCCGCGATCTCAGGGTCCACATGCTTGGCGTAGCCCAAGGTGGGCGAGTACGCCACGCGCATGCCTGCCACGCCTGATCGCAGTCCAGCCAGGTAATCCACCTCGGCGTGAGGCAAGGCGGTCCAGTCGCGTGCATCGGGCAGGCTGATCGTGTTCATCATGAGCGCGGTGTCGGCCACGGTCATGGCGTGCGGGCCCAGATGCGCCACGGAGCCAAACGGCGACAAGGGATAGGCGGGTACCCGACCAAAGCTGGGCTTGAAACCCACGTTGCCGCAAAACGCGGCCGGGATGCGCACACTGCCCGCGCCATCGGTGCCCACGGCCAAGGGCCCCAAACCGGCAGACACGGCGGCGGAGGCGCCGCCTGACGAGCCGCCCGGTGTGTGGTCTAAGTGCCAAGGGTTTCGGCTGATGCCCGTCAACAGGGAATTGGTTTCGCCCTTGCAACCGAATTCGGGTGTGGTGGTTTTGCCCAGCAGCACCGCGCCTGCCTCGCGCAAACGCGCTGTGACCGGTGCATCCACCTCCCACGGCTGATCGGGGTTCACGGTGCGGCTGCCGCGCAAGGTGGGCCAGCCACGGGTCAAGATCAGGTCTTTGATCGACACCGGCACGCCGTCAAGGGGCAACACCGCTGCACCTTTGGTTCGATGTGCATGCCAACGCGCCTGGCTCTCACGGGCCGACTGCAAAGCGGCCTCCTCGTCGACCAGGCAAAACGCATTCAAGCGCGGGTTGAGGTGGGCGATGCGCGAAAGCACCGCTTGGGTCACTTGCACAGGGGAGGCTTGACCGCTGCGGTAGAGCGCGAGCAAGTCGGTGGCGGTGGTTTGGGTCAGGTCGTTCATGGCAGCCATTCCAGGTTTCAAACACGTTGCCAGACAGGTGCACTGGCCAACAATTGGCGGGTGTAGGCGTGCTGCGGCTGGGCATAGACCTGCGAGGTCAGGCCATGCTCAACGATACGCCCTTGGTGCATCACGACGACCTGGTCGCACAGTTGCGCGGCCACCCGCAAATCATGGGTGATGAACAAGATGCCCAGCCCCATGCGGGCTTGCACCTCTCGCAGCAAATCCAAGATCTGCGCTTGCACCGAGACATCCAAGGCACTGACCGCTTCATCGGCCACCAGCACCTCGGGTTGGCAAGCCAAGGCGCGGGCCAAGGCGATGCGTTGGCGCTGCCCACCGCTGAACTGGCTGGGGTAACGGTCCCAGGCGCTCTCGGGCAAGCGCATCTGCACCAGCAAGTCGCGGGCGAGTCGCTCGGCTTGGGCAGCGGTTTGACCAAAATTGCGTGCGCCTTCGACCAGCGATTGGCCGATGCGCAAGCGTGGGTTCAAGGAGCGGTTGGGGTCTTGGAACACCACCTGCACCCGGTGGCGCAGCGGTCGCAAGCGCGCCTGCGACCAGGTGGCGATGTTGTCCTCGCCCCAATGGATGTCGCCAGCGTTTGGGTCGATCAGGCGCAAGACGCAGCGCGCCAAGGTGGATTTGCCCGAGCCGGATTCGCCCACGATGCCAACAGTTTCACCGGCACGCACACGCAAAGCCGCGTCTTGCAAGGCCCAATGCTTGTCGTAACGCTTGCCCAAACCCGCCACCCGCAACACCGGCGCGGTATCGGGCAAGGCTTTGGCGGGCGGCGGCGTCATGCTCGGCACCGCCGCGAGCAAGGCTTGGGTGTAGGCGGCCTGGGGTCGCTTGAGCACATCGTCGCGGCTGCCGATTTCGACCGCTTGGCCTTGGTGCATCACCAGCACCTGGTCGGCGATGTCAGCCACCACGCCCATGTCATGGGTGATGAACAGCACCGCGCTGCCCGTGTCTTGCTGCAAGGTTTGGATCAGTTGCAAGATCTCTTGCTGGGTGGTCACGTCCAGTGCCGTGGTCGGCTCGTCACAAATCAGCAACGCGGGTTTCATGACCATGGCCATGGCGATGACGATGCGCTGGCGTTGACCACCGCTCAGTTGGTGCGGATAACTTTGCCAGATGCGCTCAGGATCGGGCAAGCGCACCGCTTGCATGATCGCCAACACCTGGGCGCGGCGTTCGTCGCGCGTGCTGTTGGTGTGTGTTTGCAAGACCTCGTCGATTTGCTCGCCACACCGCATCACCGGGTTCAAGGCGGTCATGGGTTCCTGGAACACCATGCCCATGGCTTGGCCGCGCAGGGCCCGCAAGCGCGCAGGGCTGGCCGCCAACAAGGCCTCGCCTTGCAGATGCACACGGCCATGGGTCACACGCAGTTCTTTGGCCAGCAAGCCCATGACCGTGGTGGCCAACACCGATTTGCCCGAGCCCGACTCGCCCACCACGCACAAGGTTTGTCCCGCCTGCAATTGCAAGCTGATGTCTTGCAAAGCATGGCCGCGGTCTGACCCTGCGGGCAAGGCCACGCTCAGCTGCTCGATGTCCAAGACTGGTGTGTGCATCAGCCCACCCGTTTGGCAAATTTCGGGTCGAGCACGTCGCGCAGCCCATCACCCAAGAGGTTGATGGCCAACACGGTGGGCACCAAAAACATCGCTGGGAACAAGACATGCCCAGGCTGTTGGCTGAACTGCACCCGGCCCTCGGCCATGATGTTGCCCCAAGTGGGCACATCGGGCGGCAGGCCCAGCCCCAAAAAACTCAAGATGGCTTCGGTCAACACCGCCGAGGCCGCGACGAAGGTGCCTTGCACCAAGAGCGGTGCGATCGCGTTGGGCAGGATGTGTCGCCACAAAATCACCGGCGTTGACGTGGCCAACGCGCGGGCCGCTTCCACATAGGGCTCTTCACGCAAGGTCAACACCAGCGAGCGCACCAGGCGGGTCACGCGCGGCACCTCGGGGATGGCGATCGCGATCACCACGGTGGCCACGTTCGCGCCGAGTGTGGCCACCAGAGCGATCGCCAACAGCACGGCAGGTATCGCCATCAACCCGTCCATGAAACGCATGAGCAGCATGTCCACCTGCCGAAAGTAGCCCGCCAACATGCCGCACAAACCACCCAGACCCAGCGCCAACACCGCGGTGGCGATACCCACCCACAGCGAGATGCGACCGCCAAACAGCACCCGGCTGTAGACATCGCGGCCAAAGCTGTCGGTGCCCAGCCAGAAGGTGTGCGAGACGACGCGCCCGTCTGGCAGCGTAAAAGTACCCGCGCTGCCCAGTGCCGTGTTGACCTGGTTGGCATCCATGGCGGCTGGGTCGACCGTGCCCAGCCAAGGCGCCAGCAGGGACACCAGCAGCATGGCGAGCAAAACCACGCCACCAAAACGCACCGAACCATGCTGCCAAAGACGTTGCTGCAGCGGGCTCATCTGTGGCGAATCCTGGGGTCCAGCCACAGGTAGCTGGTATCGACCAACAGGTTGATGCCGACATAGCTCACCGAAAACAGCAGCACCAAACCTTGGATCACCGGGAAGTCGCGGTTGAGCACCGCGTCCACGGTGAGTGAGCCCAGACCTGGGATCGCAAACACGGTTTCGGTCACCACCACACCGCCGATCAGCAGGGCCACGCCAATGCCAATCACGGTCACGATCGGCACCGCCGCATTGGCCAAGGCGTGGCGCCACAACACCACCAACTCGCTGACACCCTTGGCACGCGCGGTCCGGATGTAGTCTTCACCCAAGGCCTCGGACACGCTGGCACGGGTGATGCGTGCAATCAAAGCGATGTAAATCGTCGACAGGGTCAACCAAGGCAAGACCAACTGCCGCGCCCAGCCCAGCCAGCCTGCTGACTGCGGGCCAGTCAGGGGCTTGTAGCCCTGCACCGGCAACCATTGCAGTTGCATGGCGAACACGTAAATCAACAGGTAAGCAATGACAAACACCGGCACCGAAAACCCGGCCACCGAAAACGCCGACAAAGCGCGGTCCAACCAGCCGCCCATGCGCCAAGCCGCCAAGCTGCCCAGCGGTACCGCGATCAACACCGCCAACAAGGCCGTGCCCAGCGCCAGCGACAAGGTGGGTTCCACGCGCTGAGCGATCAGCGCAAGCACCGGTTGGCCCAAGTAAAAAGAGTAACCAAAATCGCCTTGCAACACACGACCCATCCAAATGCCGTATTGGCTGACGATGTGGCGGTCCAAGCCGAGTTGGGTGCGGATCTGAGCGATGTCTTCGGCGGTGGCGTTGTTGCCCGCGATCACCGCTGCCGGGTCACCAGGGGCCAGGCGCAACATGAAAAACACCACCAAGGACACCACCAGCAGCACAGGCAGCACCGCCAGCAAGCGGCGAAAGAAAAATCCAGCCATGTCAGCGCTTGGCCAAGCCCCACATGACCGGGATGCCAGGGGTTTGCAGCATGCCGCTCACGTTGTTGCGCAACACGGTCGGGTTGCGGTACTGGCCCAGCGGCACAAAGGCAGCGGTTTCAAACACCAGGGCTTGGATTTGGGAGGCGATTTTTTTCTGCTCGGCAACCCCTTGGGTGCGGGCGAATGTCGCCTTCAGCGCTTCGATGCGTGGCTCGTCTTGCCAGCCAAACCAACCTGTCGCCCCTTTGGCATTGAGCATGGCACTGCTCAAGGGGCTGTCAATGTCTTGCGCGCTCCAGGTGGTGAAGAACATGTGCCAGCCGCCTTGCGTCGGCGGGTCTTTTTTGGCGCGACGCGCCACCAGTGAGGCCCAGTCCATTTGCTGCAAATCCACCTTGAAGCCCGCCGCCTCGAGTTGTTGTTTGGCCACCAAAGGCAGCTTCGTGATCGCTGCCAAATCGGTCGGGCGCATCATGACGATCGGCGTGCCGTCGTAACCGGCTTCTTTAAGCCGTTCACGCGCTTTGGCGGGGTTGGCCACGCCGGTGAAGCTGCCCGTGTTTTCATCGGCGAAAGCGGAGCTGCAAGGGTAAATGCTGCGGCAGGGTTTGACCAACTCGGCCACGCCCACTTGGGTGTTGATGAAGGCTTGCTGGCCCACGGCCAACATGGCGGCCTGGCGAACCTTGGGGTTGTTGAACGGTGGGTGCAGGTGGTTGAAACGCATCACGTATTGAAAACCGGCGGGGGTGAAATCGTCCACCTTCACACCGGCGGATTTTTTCAAGGTCTCGTACTGCTCAAAGCTGGGTTGCTCGACCATGTCGACTTCGCCAGCCAAGATCGCATTGAACTGGGTTTGCGGGTCGCGGATGATGACCCATTCCACGCGGTCAAAGTTGACCGTGCGGCCACCTGCCAAGCCGCTCGAAGGCTCAGCGCGTGACACGTACTTGGTGTTGCGCGCATAGACCGCGATCGAGCCAGGCTTGAACTCGTCTGCCTTGAAGATGAACGGGCCTGAGCCAATGTGCTCCTTGATTTGCTCGGTGCCTGGCGTGGCAGCGATGCGGGCGGGCATGATGAATGGCACGTTGCTCGACGCTTTGCCCAAGGCCTCGAGCACGATGGCGCAGGGCTCTTTCAAGACCAGGCGAAACGTGCTGGGGTCGGGTGTCTCGAGTTTTTCGACAAAGCCAAACAACACCCCGCCCATGGTGTCTCGGCTGGCCCAACGCTTCAAGGACGCGGCCACGTCTTCGCTGGTGACCGGTTTGCCGTCGTGGAAGGCCAAGCCGGTGCGCAACTTGAAGGTCCACACCTTGCCGTCTTTGCTGGTGCTGTGGCTTTGCACCATTTGCGGCTGGATCTTGCCCTTGGCGTCTTCTGAGAACAAGGTGTCGTAAATCATGTAGCCGTGGTTGCGGGTCACATAAGCGGTGGTCCAAATCGGGTCCAACACGGCCAAATTGGCATGGGGAACAAACCGAAACACCTTGTTGGCTGGCAGGTTCTGCGCCCCCGCACTGGCGACCAACAGGCCTGCAGCCAAACCGATCCACCAACACTTGAACCAACCACGGTGCATGTCCATCCCCTTGTTTGCAAGCTACATTTCCAAGCTCAATATAAGCGATTCCCTTTTTCACAGGCTAAGCCATGGTCATCACCGAACTCAGCGCCACCGAACTGTCCCAGGCGATACACGCCAGGCGAGTGGCTTGCCGAGAGGTGATGCAGGCCTATGGCGATCGGATTGAAGCGGTCAACCCGCGTTTCAACGCGCTGGTGAGCTTGCAAGACCGAGATGCATTGCTGGCCCAAGCGGACACGGCAGACCGCGAAATGCAGCGCGGTGAGTCACGCGGTTGGATGCATGGCTTTCCCATTGCTTTGAAGGACTTGGTCGACGTGGCGGGCATCCCGACCACCTGCGGCTCGCCCTTGTTGACGCACAACATACCCGTGCAAGACGCCTTGTTAACGCAGCGCTTGAAAGCCGCAGGCGGTATCGTGATCGGCAAGACCAACACACCCGAGTGGGGTCTGGGCTCGCACACCTTCAACCCGGTGTTTGGCGCCACTGGCAACGCCTTCAACCCCTCTTTCAGCGCGGGTGGCAGCAGTGGTGGTGCGGCCGTCGCCTTGGCACAAAGGCTGTTGCCGGTGGCCGATGGCTCGGATTTCATGGGCAGCTTGCGCAACCCCGCCGCTTGGAACCATGTGTTTGGCCTGCGGCCCTCGCCAGGCCGTGTGCCAGCCTACCCCGCCAACGATGTGTGGGTGAGCCAGCTCGGCACCGACGGTCCGATGGCACGCACTGTGCGCGACCTGGCCCATGGCTTGGCAGTGATGGCGGGTTTTGATGCGCGGTCGCCGTTGTCCCTGGCCTCATGGCCCAAGGGTTGTGCGGCGGCCTTGCAACCCAAAGCCCGAGGCCTGCGCATCGGCTGGCTGGGGAACTTGGATGGCTATTTGCCCATGGAAGCAGGCATCTTGCAAGCCTGCGAGCAAGGCTTGAAACGCCTTGAGGCTTTGGGTTGCAGCGTGGAACCGGTGGCGCTGGGCTATGCACCCGAGGCGGTGTGGCAAACCTGGCTGGCTTGGCGGCGGGTGCTGACGGCTTCGCGCATCGCGCCCATGGTGGCCAAGGGACGTGAAATGGTCAAACCCGAAGCGCTGTGGGAATATGACCAAGCCGCGGGCATGACCGCGACCGATTTTTTACAAGCCAGCGTTGAGCGCACTGCTTTCTATCAGCACATGCTGGGCTTGTTGTCCCGGTTTGATGTGTTGGTGCTGCCGTCTTGCCAAGTCTGGCCATTTGACATCCAGATGCGCTGGCCCGAGCACATCGACACCCCCAATGGGCGGGTCGCGATGGACACCTACCACCGCTGGATGGAAGTGGTGCTCTACGCCAGCCTGTGCGGCCTGCCTGCACTGAACGTGCCGGTGGGGTTCAACGGCCAAGGCCTGCCCATGGGCATGCAACTCATGGGCCAACCGCAAGGCGAGTTGGCCCTGCTGTCGCTGGGCTTGTCTTACGAAGAGGCGGTGGGGGATTGGTTGGCGGTCAGGCCTGCTTGAGTCATGCCAGGACGAGCGCAGCCAGTGCGCCGAGGCCCAGCAAGGCCAACACCAGCCCCAAGGTCATCCAGCGCAGTTGCCGCTTCAAGCGCGTGACAGCCGCAAGCAAAGCGGCGTTTTGTTCGGCCAACTCGGCCAGCGCCTGCGCCATTTGCTGCTGAGCCAGAAGCAACTGCGTCAACTCTGAGGGCGCTTCCGCTGCACCGGTGCGGTGCTTGTCGATGAAGCCCCGCGCCTTGTCCAACACGCCTGGCGCGTGCTCGATCACTTTGTCCCAGGGGACAACCTTGAGGGCGGTTAACCAGGAAAGGGCCATGGGTGGTTCCTGCGGGATGGGTGGTCGTCAATGGCTAAGCTTAACGGGCTCCGAGGCACAGCACCAAACACCGCTATGATTGACGTAACGTCAACCTGGGGCCCCAAGCTACCCGCCGCAAACCCACGTCACTCTTCATTTTTTCGGCTCACCCCGCCCACACCATGACCGACTTGTCCGCCGAATTCCAAGCCCTGGCCAATTACCGCCCGAAGCACAAGGTGCGTTTTGTCACCGCAGCCAGTTTGTTTGACGGGCATGACGCCGCGATCAACATCATGCGCCGCATCTTGCAGGGCATGGGCGCGGAAGTGATTCACCTGGGCCACAACCGTTCGGTTGACGAGGTGGTCACCACCGCACTGCAAGAAGACGTGCAAGGCATCGCCATGAGTTCCTACCAAGGTGGCCATGTCGAGTATTTCAAATACATGGTGGACCTGCTGAAAGAACGCGGCGGCGCGCATATCCAGGTGTTTGGCGGCGGCGGCGGCGTGATCGTCCCCAGCGAAATCGCCGAATTGCATGCCTATGGCGTGGCCCGGATTTACAGCCCGCAAGACGGCCAGCGCATGGGCCTGCAAGGCATGATCGGCGAGATGATCATGCGCTGCGACCTCGACCTGAGCCCGCACGCACCCACCAGCCTGGCCGCGATCCAAGGCCACACCGAGGTCCACTGGCGCGCCTTGGCCCAACTCATCACCGCTTTGGAAAACCAGGCCGCAGGCACCAACCCAAGCTTGGATGCGTTGCGCTCGCAACTGCAAACCACGGCAGCGGGCTTGCAGGTGCCCGTGGTGGGCATCACCGGTACCGGTGGCGCTGGCAAGTCCTCGCTGACCGACGAATTGATTCGCCGCATCCGCTTGGACCAAGGTGACAGCTTGCGCATCGCGGTGATCTCGATCGACCCGTCACGCCGCAAAAGCGGTGGCGCCTTGCTGGGTGACCGCATCCGCATGAACGCGATTTCGCCATGGCAGCACGGCCACCGCGTCTTCATGCGCAGCTTGGCCACCCGCGAATTCGGCAGCGAAATCAGCGCCGCCCTGCCAGACGTGATTGCAGCCACCAAATGCGCAGGTTTTGACATGGTGATCGTGGAGACCTCTGGCATTGGCCAAGGTGATGCGGCCATCGTGCCGCATGTGGACATCCCGATGTACGTCATGACGCCAGAGTTTGGGGCAGCCAGCCAACTCGAAAAAATCGACATGCTCGACTTCGCCGAATTCGTGGCGATCAACAAGTTCGACCGCAAGGGCGCGGCAGATGCTTTGCGTGATGTGGCCAAGCAAGTGCAACGCAACAAAGAGGCCTGGGGTAGCTCACCCGAACAGATGCCGGTGTTTGGCACCATGGCGGCGCATTTCAATGACGATGGCGTGACCGCCCTTTACCAGGCCATCAAGCCGCGTTTGCAAGCGCGGGGTTTGCAAATGCAAGCCGGTCGACTGCCAGAGGTGAATGTGCGCCACAGCTCGCACCAAACCCCGATCGTGCCGCCTGCACGCAGCCGCTACCTGGCCGAGATCAGCGACACGGTGCGCGGCTACAAGCAGCGCGCCCGCGCCCAAGCGCAACTTGCCCGGGAAGTGCAACAGCTCAAAGCCGCGTCCGCGATGCTGGCCGTGGATGTCAAAGGCCGTCCCCGCGCCGCTGAAGCCACCCTCGGCTTGGCCCTGGCGCGCGAAGAGCGCTTGAATGGCGATGCACGCGCTCTGCTCAAAGACTGGCCACAGCTCAAGCATGATTACGCGGGGGACGAATTGGTCGTGAAAGTGCGTGACAAAGACATCCGCACCGCACTGGTGACCAAGTCTCTGAGCGGCACACCCGTGCGCAAGGTGGCCATCCCCACCTACCATGACCATGGCGACATCTTGCAATGGCTGATGCTCGACAACGTGCCAGGGCGCTACCCCTACACCGCGGGCACCTTCGCATTCAAACGGGAAAACGAAGACCCCACGCGCATGTTTGCCGGCGAAGGCGATGCGTTTCGCACCAACCGCCGATTCAAGCTGCTCTCCGAGGGCATGCCTGCCAAGCGCTTGAGCACCGCGTTTGACTCGGTCACCTTGTATGGCAACGACCCCAACCCGCGCCCCGATATTTACGGCAAGGTGGGCAACTCTGGGGTGAGCATCGCCACCCTCGAAGACATGCAGGCGCTCTACGACGGCTTTGACCTGTGCTCACCCACCACCAGCGTGTCGATGACCATCAACGGCCCCGCGCCCACCATCCTGGCGATGTTCATGAACACCGCGATCGACCAGCAGCTCGCCAAATTTGAAGCCGACAAAGGCCGCGCACCCAACGAGCAAGAGCACGCCGAGATCCGCGCTTGGGTGATGCAAAACGTGCGTGGCACGGTGCAAGCCGACATCTTGAAAGAAGACCAAGGGCAAAACACCTGTCTGTTTTCCACCGAGTTCTCGCTCAAGGTGATGGGTGACATCGCGCAGTATTTTGTCGAACACCAGGTACGCAACTTCTACAGCGTGTCGATCAGCGGCTACCACATTGCTGAAGCGGGTGCCAACCCCATCAGCCAATTGGCGTTCACGCTCTCCAATGGCTTTACCTTTGTGGAAGCCTACTTGGCGCGCGGCATGCACATCGATGACTTCGCGCCCAACCTGAGCTTCTTCTTCAGCAACGGCATGGACCCGGAATACACCGTGATGGGCCGGGTGGCACGCCGCATTTGGGCGGTCACCATGAAAGAGAAATACGGCGCAAACGAACGCAGCCAGAAACTCAAATACCACATCCAAACCTCTGGCCGCTCACTCCATGCACAAGAGATTCAGTTCAATGACATCCGCACCACGCTGCAAGCGCTGATCGCGATTTACGACAACTGCAACTCGCTGCACACCAACGCCTTTGACGAAGCCATCACCACGCCCACCGAAGATTCGGTGCGCCGCGCCATGGCGATCCAGCTCATCATCAACCGCGAGTGGGGCTTGGCGAAAAACGAAAACCCTTCCCAAGGCGCATTCATCATCGACGAACTCACCGAGTTGGTGGAGGAAGCCGTGCTGTCCGAGTTTGTGGCGATCGCGGAGCGCGGCGGCGTGTTGGGTGCGATGGAAACCGGCTACCAGCGCGGCAAGATCCAAGACGAATCCATGCACTACGAGATGCTCAAGCACACCGGTGAGTTGCCCATCATCGGCGTCAACACCTTCAAGTCACCACATGCCAACGAGGTGCCGCAGACCATCGAATTGGCGCGCTCCACCGACGCAGAAAAGCAAAGTCAACTCACTCGCTTGAATGGCTTTCACACCGTGCACAACGCGCAGGCCAAAGTCCAGCTGGCCCGTTTGCAGCAAGCCGTGTTGGACAACGCGAACGTGTTTGAGGTGTTGATGGACGCGGTACGGCACTGCTCGTTGGGTCAGATCACCAGCGCCTTGTTCGAGGTGGGTGGTCAGTACCGCCGCAACATGTGAGTCAGACGCCCATCTGCTCGCCCAAACGCACGGTTTGGGCGGGTTGCCAGTCGGGGTTGAGCTCGATGGTGTGTGGGGGCCAAAGCATCACCACGGTTGAGCCCAACAAAAACCGTCCCATCTCTTGGCCCTGCGCGAACTGCAAAGCCGGGTCGTCATAAGTCCACTCTCGCACGCGCCCAACACGTGGCGGGTTGACCACCCCATGCCAAGCCGTGGCCATGCTGCCCACGATCGTGGCCCCGACCAAGACCAACACAAAAGGCTTGGGTGGTGCGCCGTCCACGCTGGGCATGTCAAACACGCAGACCACGCGCTCGTTGCGGGCGAACAAACCGGGCACGCCGCGCGCGGTGGCGGGGTTGACTGAAAACAAGTCACCCGGCACGTGAACCATGCGGCGCAGACGGCCAGCACTGGGCATGTGGATGCGGTGGTAGTCCTTGGGGCTGAGGTAAATCGTGGCGAACGCGCCATCTTGAAACTGCGCGGCCAAGGCGGCGTCGCCGCCCACCAGCGCTTGTGTGCTGTAGCTGTGGCCTTTGGCTTGAAACAATTGGTCGCCATCGATGTGGCCCAGCTGGCTGATCGCGCCGTCCACCGGGCACACGAAAGCGGCATCGGCCAGCGGGCGTGCGCCAGGCTTGAGGGCTCGGGTAAAGAAATCGTTGAAGCATGCGTACTGTGTGATGTCAGTCTGTGCAGCCTCGGCCATGTTGACCTGGTACTTGCCAACAAACCACCGAATCAGACGGGTGGTGAGCGTGCCGTGGCGACCATTGGCCACCCAGCCGGCAAAGACGGTGAGCGCCTGCTTGGGCATGGCATGTTGCAGCGCCACGAAGAGTTGGTCATTCATCCGGGCATTGTAGGCAGGATGAAGCCCCTAGCCGACCCTACAGAGGGTCTGTCGTTACACTTCGGGCACTTCAGCCAAGGGAAGATGCAGTGCAGTTGAGTGTGAACCAAGAAAAATTTCTCCTGATGAGCTTGTGTGCGCCATTGTTTTCAGCGGCACACCTGCTCAGTGGCTGGGTGTTCCAGCACCTTGAGCTCTCCATGCACATCAGCTGGATTTACCTGCCTTCATTTTTGCGGGTGGCGTATGTGCTGGTGTTGGGGCCCGCCTGGGGATTTGCCGCGATCTTCATTGGCAGCATCTTGCTGAGTGGCCATTTTGATCACAACCTGCTGTTGGCCGTGGTGAATTCATCCGCGTCAGCGATTGGCCCTGTCTTGGCACTGTGGCTGTTCAAGCTGCTCAAAGAGCGGCCCGTGCAACTTCACCGCATGAGCGACTTGGTTCAGATGTGTCTGTTGTACGCCATGCTCAATGCGTTGGCACACCATGCGGCTTGGAGCTATTTGCAACCCGACCAGTTGATGATGGCCAGCCAATTGCCCATCATGGTGATTGGTGATTTGGTGGGCGCACTGCTGGGTGCTTGGGTGTTCACCTGGGTGGTCAGGCGTTTGGGGTTGTACCGCCATATTCACAAACTCACCCAAGCGCCGCCACCCTCGCCCGATGATGTTTTTCGTTAAGCGTGGCCGCCACGCTTGCTGCGTGACAAATCCACACCCAGTTGCTTGAGCTTGCGGTAGAGGTGGGTGCGCTCCAAGCCGGTTTTTTCTGCGACACGTGTCATCGAGCCACCCTCTTGGGCCAAGTGGAATTCGAAATAAGCCTTCTCAAACCCGTCACGTGCTTCCCGCAATGGTGCACTCAAGTCAAAGTGCTGCACAGCCAATAACAGGGCGGGTGTGTCCACGGCAGCGCCAGCGTTGCCAGACCCGATGCTGGTCACGAGAGGGGTTGGCCCCTGGGGGATCGCTGCTTTGGGCACTGCCGCAGGTCTGCGGGCCAAGCCTTGTTCGACGGCTTTGAGGAGTTTTTGCAGGGTAATGGGTTTTTCTAAAAAGGCCAGCGCACCAATGCGCGTGGCCTCCACCGCGGTGTCAATCGTGGCGTGGCCACTCATCATGATGACAGGCATGTTGAGCAGGCCTGCGCCAGCCCACTCCTTGAGCAAGGTCACGCCATCGGTGTCAGGCATCCAGATGTCAAGCAAGACCAGGTCTGGCCTGGTTTCTGCCCGTACCGCGCGGGCTTGCGCTGCGTTCTCAGCCAATTCGACTTGGTGGCCTTCGTCGTTGAGAATTTCAAACAAGAGGTCACGTATACCGAGCTCGTCGTCGACCACCAAAATAGTTGCCATATTGCTTTGTGATGTCTAGTTGGTTTGTAAATCTGCCAGCCGAAATGATAACGACACTTGTGCCCCCATCACCACCTCGCCGTCCATCTTGTTTTTCAGCTCAATGCGGGCATGGTGGTCATCTGCAATTTTCTTGACCACCGCCAGCCCCAAACCGGTGCCACTGGCTTTGGTGGTGACATAGGGTTCAAAAGCGCGCTGCAAGACCGCTTCTGCAAAACCACTGCCATTGTCTTGGATCGTCATGCGCACTCGGCCCGACTGAGAACGCCATTCCGTGCTCACCGTGACATGCGGTTGCGTCACGGCTTGGCAGGCATCTTGGGCGTTTTGGATCAGGTTGTGCACCACCTGGCGCAGCTGTGCTGCGTCGCCCATGATCATCGGCAGATTCGGCCCGAGCTGCCAAACCACCGGCACGACCGCATTGTCGTTGTCATACAGCGGCATCATTTCGCTGAGCAAGGTGTTGAGGTCCAGGCTTTGCAAGCGCGCCGGTGGCAAGCGTCCAAAGTCGCGGAACTCGTTGACCAGGCGCTGCAGGGCATCCACCTGATCGACAATGGTTTTGACAGACTTGGTCACCAAGGCTTGCTCGACGGGTTCGAGTTTGCCGTCGAGTTTCATGGCCATGCGCTCGGCCGATAGCTGGATTGGGGTCAGTGGGTTTTTGATTTCATGCGCCAAGCGTCTGGCCACTTCAGCCCAAGCCTGGGTACGCTGGGCCGAGACGATTTCTGAAATGTCATCGAACACCAACAGCCATTCGCCTTGCGGCAACACCGCACCGCGTGCCACCAAGGTGGTGTGCTGCAAGGTGTTGTGGCCAAAGTCCATCTGGTGGTCTGACTGCAAAGTGGCTTCCAATTCGAAAGACTGTTGCCAATGGTCTGCCGTGTGCTGTTGGTGCTCAGACGTGAATTCATTGAATTGATCGAGCACCTGTTGGCCAAAATTTTCCAAGCCCGGCAGCTGCTGCAACGACCGCCCTACCTGCTCACTCAGTGGCAGTTGAAGAATCCGTGTGGCGCCAGGGTTGGCAGACAACACGCGCCCTTGTGCGTTCAACAAAATCACGCCGGCAGTGAGGTTGTCCAACATGGTTTGCAAATGGTTGCGCGCCAGATCCACCTCTGCCATGCTGCGCTCAACCGTGCTGCGGGCATCGGACAGTTGTTGTGTCATGTCTGCAAAAGACCGGGTCAAACCATCGAGTTCATCCTTGCCCTGCAAAAAAGGTTTGGGGCGTAAATCACCTGCCGCCACATGTCTGACACCCTCGGCCAACACCAACAAAGGTCGTGCCAGCTGGTTGCCCAGCAACACAGCCAACAGCACCGCGCCAAAAACCGCCAAAAAAAGTGCCAGGCTCAAGGTGCCGATGTACATGCGCTGCAAACCGTCACGGGCCAACGCGCGTTCTTGGTATTCACGGTTGGCCTCCAACACCGCCAAAGCATTGGCCACCAACACTGGCGGCAGATTTTTCACGACCAGCAACACCTGGCCTTGCTGGTCCAACTGAAAATTGGTGGCTGGGATTTGCACCAATACTTTCAAACGTGGTGCCATGCCCGGCACGCTGTCATCCAGCCCCTCGCTGTGCCAACTCAGCCCCTGGGCTTTGACCTGTCGCCACTCCAAGGGGCTTGGTCGCTCGGCTTGCAGCTGATAGTTGGCGTTGCTCACGCTGGCCAGCAAGCTGCCGTTGCTGCGCCACAAACTCACTTCCGATGCGTCAAGTTGCTCGCGGATTTTCTCCAACGCCACGGGCATCGCATTCACCGGGTTGGCTTGCAAGTTGAGACTGGCCGAACGCACACTGGCGCTGAGCTCAGTGGCCAAACTCTCCAAAGTAGATCGGCTGAGGTTCAAGCCTGCGTCCAGTGCCACCTCGACCTTGGTGTCAAACCACATGGCCATGGAGCGCGTCACAAACTGGTAGGACACGCCATAAATCAGCACCCCTGGCAAGATACCCACCAAGGCAAAAATCGCTGCCAACTTGACCAACAAACGGCTACCGAATTTGCCTTGGCGCAAACGCTGCAACAAACGCCAGGCAAACCAAGTGATCACCAGCAGCAACAAGGCTGCAAACACCATGTTCAAGCCAAACAACAGACTGAAGTTTTGCTCATACACATCCCAGCGTTGTGTGGCTTGGGTCAGCAAAAACAGCAACACCAAAGCCAACGAGACCAAGGTGGTCAACACCACTCCCCACAACCAACTGCGGTGCCGCAGTGCAGTCAGGGTTTGCTGTTCATTCATTTGGATATGTCGTCCAGCGCCAGGCTTTGTCTGGCGTCGAGCGCCCAGTCGTTGCTGGTCAGGTTGCCAAACTGCAAGGCTTGGGGCAGTTGACTCAGGTCCAAGCTGAAGCGAAAGTCAAGCCTTTGTTTGCTGTTGCGCAGCACCTGGGGCTCGGCAAATTTCCAGCGGCTGATCTTTTGCACCGCTTGCAAGGCGTCCTTCAAGCTGTCGTGGCTGTTGCCCAAGGAGACACCCAAGCCCGAGGACAAGATTGGCTGGGTCGATTGGTGCACTCGCCAGCGCCTGGACAAGGGCTGGTAACTCACCCGCACATAGCGCTCGACCAGTGCAGCGCGTTTGTCATACCAATACCACCGCTCCTGCATGACCTCGGCTTGCAACAAGAAGGTGATTGGCATGCCGCGCATCAAAGCATCTTCCAGGCTGGCTGGCAATTCAAAGGCCAGGTTGGCATGGAGATAGCCGCCTTCTTCGTCCTGTTCAACCAAAAAACCACTCACCACAACCGATGTGGATTGGGCCAGCGCTGCGTTTGTCAGGCCCATGCAGAGCAACAACAGGGCCAGCCAGTGGCTTGCAGCCTTTGCCATGCGTTGCAACATGCGCCTACGCGTCGGCGCGGCGTTCAAGCAAGGCATAAAAAAATCCGTCGTGTTCACAAGGCGCATTGTCCAAGACCGGCAGCCGGTTTGCAGAGACACCGGGTATTAATTGCAGGGTTGGGGCAAGCAATCGCGCCTGAGTGTTGTGTGCAAGAAACGCTTTGATCTGCGCACTGCCTTCTTGGTCAAACAAAGAGCAGGTGCAGTAGAGCATGCGACCACCCGGTGCGAGCAAGGGCCACAAAGCATGCAACAACTGTTTTTGTTGCTTGGCCAAACTGCCCAAGTCACTGGCCCGTCTGAGCCAAGGAATATCAGGATGTCGCCGCACAATGCCTGAAGCCGTGCAAGGCGCATCCAACAAAATCGCATCAAAAGCTTGCCCATCCCACCAGGTGCTGGGCTTGCCCGCGTCAGCCACCAACACCCGGGCTTGCAACTGCAGGCGCTTCAAATTCTCATCGATGCGTTGGCAGCGCAGCGCGTCAATGTCCAAGGCCAAGACCTGCGCATCCGACAGCTCCAACACATGTGCTGTTTTGCCGCCAGGTGCGGCACACGCATCCAAGATGCGCCAACCGGTTGCGCCATGCGGCTTCATGCCTTGTAACAACATGGGGGCAGCGAGTTGCGCGCCTGCGTCTTGCACCGACCATTGCCCTTGGGCAAAACCAGGCAAGGCATGCACCGGTTGGGCACGCTGGAGCACCAGACCCTGGTCGCCTGTTGGCACACTCTCAATGCCTTGAGCAGCCCATTGGGCTTGCAATGCGTCGCGTGTGGTTTGTCGGGTGTTTACCCGCACCACCATCGGTGCGGCCTGCTGATTGGCCATCAACACCGATGGCCAATGCTGGGGGTGATCTTGTCGTATCGCCTGTATCCACCAGTCGGGCAGGTTCCACTTCGCGCTGGGCACATCGTCAGTGGCGCTCATGCAGGCTTGGCGTTCACGCAAAAAACGGCGCAGACAGGCGTTGATGAAGGACGCTTGTGGCCGTGTGGCGGGGTTGTGTTTGGCCGCCTCGACCAACTGGCTCACCAAGGTGTGTGACGGGTACATGGCCTGTGCTTCATCAGCCACCAAGGCCAAGCCGGTGCACAACAAGGCACTGGCAGCTGCGCTGGGTGGTCGTTGCACGAGCATTTTTTGGATCGCCTGTGTGCGGCCCCATTGACGCAGCACCGCAAACAACAGGGCTTGCGCGCCAGGGCGCAAGCGGTTCTCGATGGGTGTCAGCGCCTGGGCATGGTTGCGCCCTTGCAGCACCGATTGCAAAGCTTGGGCACAGGCCTGCAACTGCTGCCACAGGGGTGGCGCCATCGGCGTGGTCTTGGGCAGATCGGTGCCCATGGTCACAACAAGGCTGCGGTGCGGAACTGGAACAACTTGGCCAGCAAGGCCGCGGGGTACTGCGTGATGGCGTAGTTGTATTCAACAATGGCCGCGTTAAAGCGTTGCACCTCGGGTTGCACCAGCAGGTCGAGCTCCAACCAGCGTTGTTTCAAATGCGCTGGCACGCTCACGTAATAGACATCCGGATGGATCAAGGCCAACCAAGCGTCTTGCATTTCAGAGGCCGAGTCTTGCAAAGCCTGGATGCTGTCTTCTTCCAGTGGGTGGGATTGCATCCGTGCCATGGCCATGGTGGACAAACTGGCAGCCACTTGCAAACGGGTCCATTGGTCAGCACCCAGGTCGGTGGGCAATGCACTGGACCACAGTTGTGGCGCTGCAGCCGCGGCAGTCACGGCTTGGTGAACCACCTCTTGGTAGTTCATCAAGACCGCTTCCAGCGGGCCAAACTGCTGTGCCACCTGGGCGCGCAAGCGCACCAAGCGGTTGTACGCCCCCAAGGCCCAAAAGACCAAGATGGCGGTCAGCAACCAAAACCAGCCTGAATGCAACATCACTCAGCGCCTTGAAACGTGCAAGACGTTCCCACATGGCCCCGAGGGGCCACGGGGTCAGTCTGCCGGTGTCTCTTCGCTGCTGCCTTCTTGCTGAGCCAAGGCCAATTCTTCGGCCTCGGTTTCGGCGATGGCACGGCGCTCTGCTTCGTCCATCAGGTCTTTGGCTTTGCGTGCACGGTGGTAGGCCATGCCCGAGCCAGCGGGGATCAAACGACCCACGATGACGTTTTCTTTCAAGCCACGCAGTTCGTCGCGTTTGCCCATGATGGCTGCTTCGGTCAGCACGCGTGTGGTTTCTTGGAAAGAAGCCGCAGAGATGAACGAGTCGGTCGACAAGGACGCTTTGGTGATACCCAGCAACAAGTTGGTGTAGGTGGCGGGGATTTTGCCCGCAGCCATCAACGCCTCATTCGTATTGAGCATTTCTGAACGCTCGACCTGTTCGCCAGAGATGTAGGAGGTGTCGCCAACATTGTCGACAACCACGCGACGCAGCATCTGACGCACGATCACTTCGATGTGTTTGTCATTGATCTTCACGCCTTGCAAGCGGTAAACGTCTTGCACTTCGTCGACGATGTAGCGGGCCAGCTCTTCGATGCCCAACAAACGCAAGATGTCTTGTGGGTCGGCCGGGCCGTCCACGATGCTCTCACCCTTGTTGACCACTTGGCCTTCGTGCACCACCATGTTTTTCTCTTTGGGGATGAGTTCTTCCCAGACCTTGCCTTCAGGATCGGTGATCTGCAGGCGAATCTTGCCTTTGGTCTCCTTACCGAAGGACACGGTACCGGTCATCTCAGCCAAGATACCCTTGTCTTTGGGTGAGCGTGCCTCGAACAGTTCGGCCACACGCGGTAAACCGCCGGTGATGTCTCGGGTCTTTTGACCTTCGACAGGGATACGCGCCAACACCTCGCCAGGGCCCACGTCTTGACCATCACGCACTTGGATCAGCGCGCCAATTTGGAAGCCAATGGTCACCGAGTGATCGGTGCCGGGGATCTTGACTTCTTTGCCAGCGGCATCGATCAGCTTGACCTGCGGACGCACCACTTTGGTGGAACCACGGCGCTTGGGATCGATCACGACCAAGGTGGACAAGCCAGTGACCTCGTCCAATTGCTTGGCCACGGTCAAACCTTCTTCGACGTTTTCGAATTGGGTTTTACCAGCGAACTCGGTGATCACAGGGCGTGTGAGCGGATCCCAGTTGGCCAAGATGGTGCCGGCTTTGATGGCTTGGTCAGGTTTGATCGCCAAGATCGCGCCGTAAGGCACTTTGTGTCGCTCGCGCTCGCGGCCTTGTTCGTCGTGGATGATGATTTCGCCAGAACGAGAGATGACCACCAACTCTTTTTTGCTGTTGGTCACATAACGCATGGTGGCATTGAAACCGATCACACCATTGGACTTGGCATCCACGCTGGAGGCGACAGCCGCACGGGAAGCCGCACCACCGATGTGGAAGGTACGCATGGTCAGCTGTGTGCCTGGCTCGCCAATCGACTGCGCCGCGATCACACCAACCGCTTCGCCAACGTTGACCAAACCACCACGGCCCAGATCGCGGCCATAACACTTGGCGCACAAACCAAAACGGGTTTCGCAGTTGAGTGCGGTGCGGACTTTGATTTCGTCCACGCCCAACAACTCGATCTCATCGATCAGGTCTTCGTCGAGCATGTGGCCTGCAGGCACCAACACTTCGCGGGTTTCGGGGTGAATCACGTCTTCAGCCACAGAGCGGCCCAACACCCGGTCACGCAAGGATTCAATGACCTCACCACCTTCAACGATGGCGCGCATCAACTGACCATTGGCGGTGCCGCAATCGTCCTCGATCACCACCAAGTCTTGGGTCACATCCACCAAACGGCGTGTCAGGTAACCTGAGTTGGCGGTTTTCAGCGCCGTGTCAGCCAGGCCTTTGCGTGCGCCGTGGGTGGAGATGAAGTACTGCAACACGTTCAAACCTTCGCGGAAGTTCGCGGTGATGGGCGTTTCGATGATTGAGCCATCTGGCTTGGCCATCAAACCGCGCATGCCCGCCAACTGGCGAATTTGAGCCGCAGAACCGCGCGCACCGGAGTCGGCCATCATGTAGATGGAGTTGAACGACTCTTGCTCGACTTCGTTGCCATGGCGGTCGATGGTTTTCTCTTTGCGGAGTTGGTCCATCATCACCTTGGACACGGCGTCACCCGCCTTGCCCCAAATGTCCACCACTTTGTTGTAACGCTCGCCAGAAGTCACCAGACCCGACACGTATTGCTGCTCGATGTCTTTGACTTCTTTTTCAGCGCTTTCAATGATCGCGTGTTTTTCTTGCGGCACCAACATGTCGTCGATGCAAATCGAGATGCCGGCGCGTGTCGCCAAACGGAAACCGTTTTGCAACAGTTTGTCGGCGAACACCACGGTCTCTTTCAAGCCGCATTTGCGGAAAGAGGTGTTGATCAACTTGGAAATTTCTTTCTTCTTCAGCGCTTTGTTCAAGTTGCTGAAAGGCAGGCCTTTGGGCAGGATCTCGGAGAGCAAGGCGCGGCCCACGGTGGTTTCGACCAGCGAGGTGCTGGAAGTAAACGCATCTGTGACTTTGTCCTTGGTCCACTCGGTCATGCGAACAGTGATCTTGGCGGTGAGTTCCACCACATCCGCGTCAAGTGCACGCTGCACTTCACCGATGTCGGCAAACACCAGGCCTTCGCCTTTGCCGTTGATGCGTTCGCGTGTCGTGTAGTACAGACCCAGCACCACGTCTTGGGATGGCACGATGGAAGGTTCGCCGTTGGCTGGGAACAGCACGTTGTTGGAGGCCAGCATCAGTGTGCGGGCTTCCATTTGCGCTTCTACCGACAAAGGCACGTGAACCGCCATTTGGTCACCGTCGAAGTCGGCGTTGAACGCTGAACAGACGAGTGGGTGCAATTGGATCGCTTTGCCTTCGATCAAGATCGGCTCAAACGCTTGGATACCCAAGCGGTGCAAAGTCGGGGCACGGTTGAGCAATACGGGGTGCTCTTTGATGACCTCTTCCAAGATGTCCCACACCACGGGGGTGCCGGCTTCGACTTCTTTTTTGGCTGCCTTGATCGTGGTGGCAATGCCCATCAACTCCAGCTTGCTGAAGATGAAGGGCTTGAACAACTCCAGGGCCATCAACTTAGGCAAACCGCACTGGTGCAGCTTGAGGGTTGGGCCCACGGTGATCACGGAGCGGCCTGAATAGTCGACACGCTTGCCCAGCAAGTTTTGGCGGAAACGGCCTGACTTGCCTTTGATCATGTCGGCCAAGGACTTCAAGGCGCGCTTGTTGGCGCCTGTCATGGCCTTGCCGCGGCGACCGTTGTCCAGCAAGCTGTCCACGGCTTCTTGCAACATGCGCTTTTCATTGCGGGCAATGATTTCAGGCGCATTGAGCTCGAGCAAACGACGCAAACGGCTGTTGCGGTTGATCACGCGGCGGTACAAATCGTTCAAGTCGGACGTGGCGAAACGGCCACCGTCCAAGGGCACCAGGGGGCGCAAGTCAGGCGGCAACACGGGCAACACCGACAACACCATCCACTCGGGCTTGATGCCTGATTTCTTGAACGCTTCGAGCACTTTGAGACGCTTGGCGTTTTTCTTGATCTTGATTTCCGAGCCGGTCAAATCGTTGCGGAGCTTTTCGATCTCCATGTCGATTTCCATGCTCTCGAGCAAGTCGCGAACACCTTCGGCACCCATCTTGGCCTGGAACTCGTCGCCCAGCTCGATGCGCTTGGCTTCGTAGTCGTCCTCGGTCATGATGGCGTACTTTTTCAGCGAAGTCATGCCAGGGTCGGTCACGACATAGGCTTCAAAGTACAACACGCGTTCGATGTCACGCAAGGTCATGTCCAACACCAAGCCCAAACGGCTGGGCAGGGATTTCAAAAACCAGATGTGGGCACACGGCGCGGCCAGATCGATGTGGCCCATGCGCTCGCGTCGCACTTTGGTTTGGGTGACTTCAACACCACACTTCTCGCAAATCACGCCACGGTGCTTGAGGCGCTTGTACTTGCCGCACAAGCATTCGTAGTCCTTGATAGGGCCGAAGATCTTGGCGCAAAACAAACCATCACGCTCAGGCTTGAAGGTGCGGTAGTTGATGGTTTCAGGCTTTTTGACTTCGCCAAAAGACCATGAGCGGATTTTTTCCGGCGAAGCCAGTCCAATTTTGATGGCATCGAAATGCTCATCAGGTGTGAACTGCTTAAAGAGGTCGAGTAATGATTTCATGAACGCTCCAACTCAATATCGATGCCCAATGAACGGATTTCTTTGACCAACACGTTGAACGATTCGGGCATGCCCGCTTCGATCGCGTGTTCGCCTTTGACGATGCTTTCGTAAACCTTGGTTCGGCCTTGCACGTCGTCGGACTTGACGGTGAGCATTTCCTGCAAGGTGTAGGAAGCGCCATACGCCTCCAGCGCCCACACCTCCATCTCGCCGAAACGCTGACCACCGAACTGGGCCTTGCCGCCCAAGGGCTGTTGCGTGACCAGCGAGTAGGGCCCCGTGGAGCGGGCGTGCATCTTGTCGTCGACCAAGTGGTGCAACTTGAGCACATGCATATAGCCCACGGTGGTGGGACGGTCAAACGCGTCACCGGTGCGGCCATCGAACAAATGGGCTTGGGTACGTGCAGGTGTCAAGCCTTTGGACTTGACCACCTCTTCTGGGTAAGCCACTTTGAGCATGGTGCGGATGTCTTCTTCCGATGCGCCGTCAAACACTGGGGTGGCAAAGGGCACGCCCAAAGACAGGTTGTGCGCCATTTCTTTGATGTCGCGGTCCAGCAGTTTGCTCAGGTCTTCTTTGTGGCCCGTGGTGTTGTAGAGGGTTTCCAAGAAGCTGCGAAGTTCCGCGGCCTTGGCTTCCTCTTGCAACATGTGGCCCAGCTGCTCGCCGATGCCTTTGGCAGCCCAGCCCAAATGCACTTCGAGCACCTGCCCCACGTTCATCCGCGAGGGCACGCCCAAAGGGTTGAGCACGATGTCGACAGGGGTTCCGTCTGCCATGTAAGGCATGTCTTCCACTGGCACGATCTTGGAGACCACGCCTTTGTTGCCATGGCGACCAGCCATCTTGTCACCAGGCTGCAAGCGACGCTTGACGGCCAAGTACACCTTGACCATCTTGAGCACACCGGCTGGCAACTCGTCGCCTTGGGTGAGCTTTTTGCGCTTTTCTTCAAAAGCCAGGTCAAAGCTGTGGCGGGTTTGCGCCAATGCGTTTTTGATGCTCTCCAGCTGAGAAGCCACTTCTTCGTCCGCAGGGCGGATGTCAAACCAATGGAATTTCTCAACACCGGCGAGGTAGTCTTTCTCAATCTTGCTGCCTTTGGCCAGCTTTTGTGGTCCGCCGTTGGCCACTTTGCCCAGCAGCAATTTGTGGATACGGTCGAATGCATCGGCCTCCACAATGCGCAGCTGGTCGTTCAAGTCCAAACGGAAGCGCTTGAGTTCATCGTCAATGATCTGCTGCGCACGCTTGTCGCGCACGATGCCTTCGCGGGTGAACACTTGCACGTCGATCACGGTGCCTTGTGAACCTTGGTCCACACGCAAGGAGGTGTCTTTCACATCTGAGGCTTTTTCGCCAAAGATAGCCCGCAGCAATTTCTCTTCGGGGGTGAGGGTGGTCTCACCCTTGGGTGTGACCTTGCCCACCAGCACGTCGCCGGGTTGCACTTCTGCACCCACGAAGATGATGCCGGACTCGTCCAAACGGTTGAGTTGTTGCTCAGCCAAATTGGGGATGTCGCGGGTGATTTCTTCGGCACCCAGTTTGGTGTCGCGCGCCATGACCACGAGCTCTTCGATGTGGATCGAGGTGTAGCGGTCTTCAGCCACCACGCGCTCGCTGATCAAAATCGAGTCTTCGAAGTTGTAGCCGTTCCAGGGCATGAAGGCCACCAACATGTTTTGCCCCAGCGCCAATTCACCCAAATCGGTGGATGCGCCATCGGCAATCACGTCACCTTTGGCCAACTTGTCACCGCGCTTGACGAACGCGCGTTGGTGGATGTTGGTGTTTTGGTTGGAACGTTGGTATTTGATGAGGTTGTAAATGTCCACACCGACTTCGCCGGCCTGGGTTTCTGCGTCATTCACGCGCACCACGATGCGGGTGGCGTCGACATAGTCAACCACACCACCGCGCAAGGCGGTCACCACGGTACCGGAGTCAATCGCTGCCACGCGCTCAATGCCGGTGCCGACAAAGGCTTTTTCGGGACGCAACACAGGCACCGCTTGACGCTGCATGTTGGCACCCATCAACGCGCGGTTCGCGTCATCGTGCTCAAGGAACGGCACCAAGGATGCCGCCACCGACACGATCTGCGCAGGTGACACGTCCATGTATTGCACGCGCTCAGCGCCGCACAAAATGGATTCGCCTTTTTCACGCGCTGAGACCAGGTCACCGATCAGGCGGTCGTTTTTGTCCAAGGTGGCGTTCGCCTGGGCGATCACGTACTTGGCTTCTTCGATGGCTGACAGGTAGTCGATTTCCAACGTGACCTTGCCATCGACCACGCGGCGGTAAGGGGTCTCAATGAAACCGTATTCGTTCAAACGCGCGTACAACGACAGCGAGTTGATCAAACCGATGTTGGGGCCTTCCGGTGTTTCGATGGGGCACACGCGACCGTAGTGGGTCACGTGCACGTCACGCACCTCAAAGCCTGCACGTTCCCGGGTCAAACCGCCTGGGCCCAGGGCAGACACACGACGCTTGTGCGTGATTTCTGACAGAGGGTTGGTTTGGTCCATGAACTGCGACAACTGTGACGCACCAAAGAATTCTTTAAGCGCGGCAGAAATCGGCTTGGAGTTGATCAAGTCGTGCGGCATCAAAGGCTCTTGCTCGGCTTGACCCAAACGCTCTTTCACGGCCTTTTCGATGCGCGCCAAACCGGTGCGGTATTGGTTTTCGGCCAACTCACCGACGCAACGCACGCGGCGGTTGCCCAAGTGGTCGATGTCATCGACTTCGCCACGGCCGTTGCGCAGGTCAACCAAGATCTTGACCACGGCCAAGATGTCTTCGTTGTTGAGCACCATGGGGCCAGTGGATTCGTCGCGACCGACACGCGCATTGAATTTCATGCGACCCACGCGGGACAAATCATAGGTGTCGGGGTTGTAGAACAAACGCTGGAACAAAGCCTGCACCGCGTCTTCGGTAGGCGGCTCGCCAGGGCGCATCATGCGGTAGATGGCCACGCGAGCGGCGAATTCGTCTGCGGTTTCATCGATGCGCAGGGTTTGAGAAATATAGGCGCCTTGGTCCAACTCGTTGGTATAGATGCACTGCAATTCTTTGACGCCACTGGTGCGCAGTTTTTTCAGCAAGGCCTCGGTCAGCTCGTCATTGGATTTGGCAATGATTTCGCCGGTTTCTTCGTCGACGATGTTGCGGGCAACCACGCGACCGATCAGGAAATCTTCCGGCACGGACACATGGGTGGTGCCAGTGGTTTCCATTTCGCGGGTGTGGCGTGCCGTGATCCGCTTGTCTTTGGCGACCACGACATTGCCGTTTTTGTCGGTGATGTCAAAACGGGCGACTTCACCACGCAAACGCTCAGCCACGAACTCCATTTGCGCGCCACTGTCCATCAAGCGGAAGTTGTCGTTCACAAAGAAATTGGCCAAGATCGATTCAGGTGTCAGGCCAATGGCCTTCAACAAAATCGTCACAGGCATCTTGCGGCGACGGTCGACGCGGAAATACAAAATGTCTTTGGGATCGAACTCATAGTCGAGCCAAGAGCCGCGGTAGGGGATGATGCGCGCGCTGAACAACAATTTGCCTGAGCTGTGCGTCTTGCCCTTGTCGTGTTCGAAGAACACGCCTGGCGAGCGGTGCAACTGAGACACGATCACGCGCTCGGTCCCGTTGATGATGAACGAGCCTTTGTCGGTCATCAAAGGCACTTCGCCCATGTAAACCTCTTGCTCTTTGACTTCTTTGACCACCTTGGACTGGGGTGTAGAGGAATCACGGTCATAAATGATCAGTTGCACGCGGGCGCGCACAGCCGAGGAGAAGGTCAATCCACGGGTTTGGCATTCGCGCACATCGAAGGCGGGCTTGGCCAAGTTGTACTCCAGGTACTTCATCTCGACAAAACCATTGTGCGAGACGATCGGGAATGCTGCTTCAAAGGCTGCTTGCAGGCCTTCAGCGGTGCGTTTTTTGGGTGCAACATCAGCTTGTAAAAACGCGGTGTACGCGTCTTTTTGCATTTGCAGCAGGTAAGGAACTTCCAGCACGCTGTCGCGGCTGCCGAAACTTTTGCGGATGCGCTTGCGTTCGGTAAATGTGTAGGCCATGAGTACTCCGGACTTGATTCACTCGGCGACTGGGGCCGCACAGGTGCCATACACCTGGGCGTTGTGCTTGGTCCGCTGGCCACTACCAGCGTTGGCGGACGGTTGCGCATTGCACGCAACCCGAACCAAGGTTCTTCTGCAGTCAGCTCAGAAGACACGCCACAACAGGCGAGAACCTGCTGTGGGGTGCGCTCTGTGAGAGCACAAAAGGCTGGCACCCTTTGGAGGGTGTCCAGCCTTCGCTAGCGCCTGGTTTACTTGAGTTCGACCTTGGCGCCGGCTTCTTCCAATTTCTTCTTGGCGGCTTCGGCGTCGGCCTTGGCTGCACCTTCTTTGACCGCTTTGGGCGCGCCATCGACCAGGTCTTTGGCTTCTTTCAAGCCCAAACCGGTGATTTCGCGAACGGCCTTGATGACGCCGACTTTGTTGGCGCCAGCTTCGAGCAGCATCACGTTGAATTCGGTCTTTTCTTCAGCAGCAGCCGCGCCACCACCACCACCAGCGGCAGCAGGCGCAGCCATGGCTGCAGCGCTCACGCCAAATTTCTCTTCGATGGCTTTCACCAATTCATTGAGTTCCATGACCGTCATGCTGTCCAAAGCGGTCAAAAATGCGTCTTTATCGAATGCCATGTTGTTTCCTTCAGTTTCAGGGCCGCCCTCTCAGGCGGCAAATGTTTTGAATGTGCTGCAAGCCTCAGGCTGCAGCAGCTTCGCCTTTTTTCGCCGCCAACGCGCCGAGCACCACTGCGGTACGCGACATGGGCGACATGAGCAATCCACACAATTGCGCAAGCAAGACTTCCTTGGAAGGAATGCTGGCCAGTTGTTTGACACCGTTGACATCCAATGTTTTGCCTGCAAATGCGCCGCCACGGATCACCAACTTGTCGTTGGTTTTGGCGAAATCAGCCACCACTTTCGCGGCAGCCACAGCATCCACAGAGAAACCATAGATCAGCGGACCGGTCATCTGGTCTGCGACACCTTCAAATGGCGTTCCAGCGACAGCACGGCGGGCCAAGGTGTTTTTCAACACACTCAGCGAAACGCCCTGGCTGCGCGCACTGGCGCGAAACTTGATCATGTCAGCGACCGTGATGCCGCGGTATTCCGCCATCACCAGCGTCTGCGCTTGTGCGGCCAGTCCTGCCACTTCGGCCACGACTGCTTCTTTTTCACTGCGATTCAGACTCAAGGTCTACTCCTTCAAAATGTGTTGTCAGGTTGCCCCTTCAACACGCCACTTTTTCAGCGACCTGACTGTCAAGAAAGAATTCTTTTCAGCGGGATCGCCATCTGCGTTGGCTGGTGAATTAAGTGCAGTCATGCTGCACGCCAACGGTCTTGGATGGCCCAAGCGGGTGATGCACCCGCTCGGCCCACCGCTTCTGACCCCGTCTTGCGACGGGGCCAGAAATTGCCAAACGCCTTAAGCGTTCAGTGATTGGGTGTCCACGCGCACGCCCACACCCATGGTGGACGACACGGCCAACTTGCGCAGGTAAACACCCTTGCTGGTGGCGGGCTTGGCTTTGTTCAAGGCATCGATCAAAGCAACCAAGTTGCCCTTCAGTTTGTCGCTGTCGAACGAGCGGCGACCGATGGTGCCGTGAACGATACCGGCCTTGTCAACACGGAACTGAACCTGACCGGCTTTGGCGTTCTTCACAGCCGTGGCCACGTCAGGCGTGACTGTGCCGACCTTGGGGTTAGGCATCAGGCCACGTGGGCCCAGGATTTGACCCAAGGTACCCACGACGCGCATCGCGTCAGGCGCGGCAATCACCACATCGAAAGGCATGTCGCCAGCTTTCACACGGGCAGCCAAATCGTCCATGCCGACCACGTCAGCACCAGCGGCCAGGGCTTCTTCAGCTTTGGCGCCTTGGGCGAACACAGCCACGCGCGCGGTTTTGCCGGTGCCATTGGGCAACACGACCGCACCACGAACCACTTGGTCGGATTTCTTGGCATCGATACCGAGTTGCACAGCCACGTCAATGGATTCATCGAACTTGGCCGTGGCGCACTCTTTGACAATGGCCAGTGCATCGGCGAATGCGTACAGCTTGTTGCTGTCGACTTTGCCTGCGGTGGCTTTTTGTTTTTTGGTCAGTTTGCTCATACCACGCCCTCCACGGTCACGCCCATGGAACGGGCAGAACCGGCGATGGTGCGAACCGCTGCGTCCAGGTCGGCTGCAGTCATGTCGACCATTTTGGTTTTGGCGATTTCTTCCAGCTGTGCACGGGTGATCTTGCCTACCTTGTCAACGTGGGGCTTGGATGAGCCTTTGTCGAGCTTGATGGCTTTCTTGATCAGCGTGACCGCTGGTGGTGTTTTGATGATGAACGTGAAGGACTTGTCTGCAAACGCTGTGATGACCACAGGCAATGGCAAACCGGGCTCGACGCCCTGGGTTTGGGCGTTGAACGCCTTGCAGAATTCCATGATGTTCAAACCACGTTGACCCAATGCTGGGCCAATCGGTGGCGATGGATTGGCTTTACCAGCTGGCACTTGCAGCTTGATGAAGCCGACGATTTTCTTCGCCATGCTTTTCTCCTTGCGGGTACAAACGTTCTTGCGAACTCCCCGGGGTTAACGACTCTTGTTCACCTGATCAGCGCCGAGTCGGGTAGCGCTGATGTTCACTTGGCAAATGACCTGGCCACCTCGAAAGGCACCTGTCATTGGCCCAACAAATCAGGTCTTTTCAACCTGACCGAATTCCAATTCAACCGGTGTGGCGCGGCCAAAAATCGTGACCGACACGCGCATTTTGTTTTTCTCGTAGTTGACCTCTTCCACCGTGCCATTGAAGTCGGTGAAAGGGCCATCTTTGACACGCACAAATTCGCCCACCATGAATTCGACTTTGTGGCGGGGCTTGTCAGTGCCTTCTTGCATTTGGTTGACGATTTTCAACACATCTTCTTGCGAGATGGGCGCTGGGCGGTTACGCGCACCACCGACAAAGCCTGTGACTTTGTTGGTGTGCTTGACCAAGTGCCAACTCTCGTCGTCCATGATCATCTCCACCAGCACATAGCCAGGGAAGAATCGACGTTCTGTGGTTTTCTTTTGGCCGTTTTTCATCTCCACCACTTCTTCGGTGGGGACCAAAATTCGACCAAATTTGGACTGCATGCCTGCGCGGTTGATCCGCTCGACGATGTTGCGCTCGACAGCCTTTTCCATGCCTGAATAGGCATGGACGACGTACCAACGCATGTCTGGATGCGCAGGCGCCGCGGTGATTGGGTTGGTTTCCAGGGATTCTTCGGTCATTATTTTTTCCATCCCAGAATCAGGTCGTACAAGACCCACTCAAGGGTTTTGTCGGTCAACCACAAAAAAAGCGCCATGATCAACACGAACCCAAACACGTAGAGCGTCATTTGAACGGCCTCTTTGCGCGTGGGCCACACCACCTTGTGGATTTCGCGCCACGCGTCTCGCGTGAAACCGATCAACTGTTTGCCTTGCAAGGAGGTAAAAAACACCAACACCGACAGAATCAAACAACCCAACAAGGCACCCCACTGGGCCCAAGCACCCTGTGCAGACAACATGTAGAAAGAAGCCAAAGCGGCCAACACCAATGCCACAGCAACAGCCAGTTTGGCTTTGTCTGCGGGGCTGGTGACGGTTTCTATCTGGGCGGTTGACATGAATGGCAGTCGGTAGTGTTAAAAAAATGCAGGCTTGTTCAAGGGATCAAAGCCCGCCAAGGGGTTGGCGGGCCTGACAGGCACCTGGTCTTTCGATCAGGTGGCAGGGGCAGAGGGAATCGAACCCCCAACCTTCGGTTTTGGAGACCGACGCTCTGCCAATTGAGCTATACCCCTATCAATCCTGATGAGCAAACCAAACACCCAAGGCGTTTGGTTTGCAACAGCTCAATCACGCAATGATCTTGGCAACCACACCGGCACCAACGGTCTTGCCGCCTTCGCGAATCGCGAAGCGCAAACCTTCTTCCATCGCAATCGGGTGGATCAACTTCACCGTGATCGACACGTTGTCGCCAGGCATCACCATCTCTTTGCCTTCTGGCAACTCGATCGCCCCGGTCACGTCGGTCGTGCGGAAGTAAAACTGAGGACG
>CAMDCZ010000017.1 GCA_945890735.1 Bordetella parapertussis
CGTTGTTCGGTGGCATTGATCGCTTCGCCCTTGAACATGGCTTGCGCCTGCAACAGCACCTGGCTTTCATCGGCGAGTTGCAGCAGGGCTTGCATGACCTCGGGCGTCACGCGCTGGCGCGATGCGTCGGCTTGGAGGCCGGCGGCCGAGCACTGCAAGCTGGCGTTGCGGGCGCTGTCTTGCAACAGCTCGCGCAAATGCGGCATCGGCTGGCCAGCCAGGGTTTGCAGGCGTTGCCAAGCGGCGCGTTGTTCAGGGCGGGTGAAATGGGTCATGGTCACACCACATTGTTAACCGAGATCGGCCGGGGGGCGCCTAAGCACGCCAACCGCCCTGCGCCTGTGCCGACTCGCCGCCACAGGCTTGGCGCTAAAATGCCCCAACCCAAGGAGCGTTGCAGCTTCACACGAAGCCAGGCTTGGGTCAATGCTTGCAACGACGCTCACCTGTTTTGTTTTCCCCAGGTGAGTCCATGCATACCCCATCACGTCCCGTCCCCCCCATGAAGCTCTCTGGCTTGGAGCCTGTGTTGATTGGCTCGAGCCATGCCGTCGGCGAAGAAGACCTCACCCACGATGTCGGCGGTGTGCAAGTGCAAGCCACCTTCGTCAACATCGGCGAGCGCACCAACGTCACCGGCTCCAAGGCCTTTGCCCGCATGGTCCTCAATGGCGAGTACGAGCAAGCCTTGGCGGTGGCGCGTCAGCAGGTGGAAAACGGCGCGCAAATCATCGACATCAACATGGACGAGGCCATGCTCGACAGCCAGGCGGCCATGGTGCGTTTCTTGAACCTGATTGCCTCCGAGCCCGACATCGCCCGAGTGCCGATCATGATCGACAGCTCCAAGTGGAGCGTGATCGAAGCGGGTCTGCGCTGCATCCAAGGCAAAGGCATCGTGAATTCCATCAGCATGAAAGAGGGCTTGGACGAATTCAAGCGCCAGGCCAAGCTGATTCGCCGCTACGGCGCGGCAGCCGTGGTCATGGCCTTTGACGAAAAAGGCCAGGCCGACACCTGTCAACGCAAGATCGAGATTTGCGAGCGCGCTTACCGTGTGTTGGTCGACGAGGTGGGCTTTCCCGCTGAGGACATCATTTTTGACCCCAACATCTTTGCCATTGCCACCGGCATCGAAGAGCACGACAACTACGCGGTGGACTTCATCGAGGCCACGCGCTGGATCAAGCAGCACCTGCCTGGCGCGAAAGTCAGCGGCGGCGTGTCGAATGTGTCGTTCAGTTTTCGCGGCAATGACCCGGTGCGCGAAGCCATCCACACCGTGTTCCTGTACCACGCGATCCAAGCGGGCATGGACATGGGCATCGTCAATGCGGGCATGGTCGGTGTGTACGACGACCTCGAGCCCACGCTGCGCGAACGGGTCGAAGATGTGGTGCTCAACCGAACGCCACACTACAAAGATGGCGAAGAACACCTCAGCGCTGGTGAGCGCTTGATCGAAGTGGCCGAAAGTGCCAAGGGCGCGGCCAAAGACGACAGCCTCAAACTGGCTTGGCGCGGCACGCCGGAGGCGCCGGTGAGTGTGTCGCACAAACTCAGCCACGCACTGGTGCATGGCATCACCGAGTTCATCAACGAAGACACCGAAGCCGCTTACCAAGAGGTGCTGGCCCGTGGCGGCCGCCCCTTGCACGTGATCGAAGGCCCTCTCATGGACGGCATGAACGTGGTGGGCGATTTGTTCGGCCAAGGCAAGATGTTTTTGCCGCAGGTGGTCAAGTCGGCCCGCGTGATGAAGCAAGCCGTGGCGCACCTGATCCCCTACATTGAAGAAGAAAAGCGTTTGCAAGAAGCTGCGGGTGAGGACGTGAAGACCAAGGGCAAGATCGTGATCGCCACGGTCAAAGGCGATGTGCATGACATTGGCAAGAACATCGTCACCGTCGTCCTTCAGTGCAACAACTTTGACGTGGTGAACATGGGCGTGATGGTGCCCTGCCACGAAATCTTGGCGCGAGCCAAGGTCGAGGGCGCGGACATCATCGGCCTGTCGGGGCTGATCACCCCCAGCCTGGAGGAGATGCAGTACGTCGCTGCCGAAATGCAAAAGGACGACCACTTCCGCTTGCGCAAAATACCGCTGCTGATTGGTGGCGCCACTTGCAGCCGTGTGCACACCGCCGTGAAAATCGCGCCGCATTACGACGGCCCGGTGGTGTATGTGCCCGACGCCTCTCGCAGCGTGGGCGTGGCCCAGGGCCTGTTGAGCGACCAAGCCGCGCAATACATCGAAGAGCTCAACGCCGACTACGCCCGTGTGCGCGAGCAACACGCCAACAAAAAGCAAACGCCTTTGCTGCCGCTGGCCAAAGCGCGGGCCAATGCCACGCCGATCGACTGGTCGGCCTTCCAGCCCACCCACCCACGCTTCATTGGCAAGCGGGTCTTCAAAAACTTTGACTTAGGCGAGCTCGAGCCTTTCATCGACTGGGGGCCTTTCTTCCAAACCTGGGACTTGGCTGGCCCCTTCCCCGCGATTTTGAAAGACGATGTGGTGGGTGCAGAAGCGCAGCGCGTGTTCAGCGATGGCAAGCGCATGTTGAAGCGATTGATCGAAGGCCGTTGGTTGCAAGCACATGCGGTGGTCGGTTTGTACCCCGCCAACAGCGTGGGCGACGACATCGTGCTCTGGACCGATGAGCGCCGCACCGACATTGCGCTCACCTGGCACGGCTTGCGCCAGCAAACCGAAAAACCCTTGCGTGAGGGCGCGCACAACCCCAACCGCTGTCTCTCAGACTTTGTCGCACCCGTCGGCCAAGGCGCTGACCATGTGGGTCTGTTCGCGGTGACCGCTGGTGTGGGGGTAGACGCGAAAGAGAAATACTTCCTGGACGACCATGACGACTACAGCGCCATCATGCTCAAAGCCTTGGCCGACCGCCTGGCCGAGGCCTTTGCCGAATGCATGCATGCGCGGGTGCGGCGGGACCTGTGGGGCTACGCTGCTGCAGAAAGCTTGAGCAACGAAGCACTGATCAAAGAGCAGTACCAAGGCATCCGCCCCGCGCCTGGCTACCCTGCATGCCCGGACCACAGCGTGAAAAAGCAGATGTTCGAGTTGCTGCAATGCCAAGACATTGGCATGACGCTCACCGAGAGCTTGGCCATGATGCCTGCGGCCAGCGTCAGTGGTTTTTACTTGGCGCATCCTGAGGCCACCTATTTCAATGTGGGCCGCATCGGCGACGATCAGGTGCACGACCTGGCCCATCGCCAAGGCGTGGCCGAAAAAGACTTGCAGCGTTTGCTCGCACCGAACTTGTGACGCAAAAAAAACCACCTGGTTTGCACCAGGTGGTTGAGCGTGTCGTCGCTTGTGATCTGGGTATTTGAAGATCAGCGACCGTAGGCGGTCTCACCGTGTGAGCTGATGTCCAAGCCCTCGCGCTCTTCCTCTTCGGTCACGCGCAGACCCAGCACCATGTCCACCAGTTTGTAAGCGATGACCGAGACCACGCCTGACCAGACGATGGTGGTCAACACGGCTTGTGCTTGGATCCACACCTGACCAGCAATCGAGTAGTCAGGGTTCACAGCGTTGGCCACATAGTCATACACGCCTGTGCCGCCCAGGGAAGGGGCTGCGAACACGCCGGTCAACAAGGCGCCGACGATACCGCCGACACCGTGTACCCCGAAGACGTCCAAGCTGTCGTCTGCACCGAGCATGCGTTTGAGGCCGCTGACACCCCACAAGCACAGCAGGCCGGCCACCAAGCCGATGACGATCGCGCCGCCGGGACCCACGAAACCGCAGGCGGGGGTGATCGCCACCAAACCAGCCACGGCACCCGAGGCCGCGCCCAACATCGATGCCTTGCCTTTGGCAAGCGCTTCACCCGCGATCCAAGACAAGGTGGCGGCAGCGGTGGCCACCAAGGTGTTGACGAAGGCCAGGGCGGTCAAACCGTTGGCTTCCAGGTTGGAGCCGGCGTTGAAACCAAACCAGCCCACCCACAACAGGGCTGCACCGACCATGGTCAATGTCAGGCTGTGAGGTGCCATGGATTCTTTGCCGTAGCCGATGCGTTTGCCGACCATGTAGGCGCCGACCAAACCAGCGACAGCGGCGTTGATGTGCACCACGGTGCCGCCGGCAAAGTCGAGCGCGCCTTTGGCCCACAACCAGCCCGCAGCCGCGGTCACTTTTTCCAAGGAGGCCGCATCGGTGATCGCGTCAGGGCCGTCCCAATACCAGACCATGTGGGCCACGGGCAGGTAGCTGAAGGTGAACCACAAGGCACAAAACACCAGCACGGCAGAGAACTTCATGCGCTCAGCAAACGCACCCACGATCAAGGCGCAGGTGATGGCTGCAAACGTTGCTTGGAAAGCCACGAACGACAGCTCGGGAATGTAGACCCCTTTGCTGAAGGTGGCACCCAAGGATTCCACGGTCACGCCTTTGAGCAACAGTTTGTCAAAGGTGCCAAAGAACGGGTTGCTGGCGGTGAAAGCCACACTGTAGCCATACAGCACCCACAACACATAGATCAGCGAGGACACCACAAACACCTGCATCAAGACAGACAGCATGTTTTTCGAGCGAACCAAGCCGCCGTAGAACAAAGCCAGGCCGGGGATGGTCATGAGGATGACCAGCACGGTGGCCACCGTCATCCAAGCGGTGTCGCCTTTGTTGGGGACGGGTGCAGGCGCAGCGGCGGCCTCAGCGGGTGCGGCTGGCGCAGGCGCGGCCGCAGGAGTCACAGCCGTGGCTTCAGCTACCGGTTTGGCCGGTGCATCGTCGGCCAGGGCAACGCCGGAGGCGAAGACCAGGCCCAGGCCCAAGGCCAACGTGGCAAGTAGTTTTTTCATGATGGATGTCCTTGTCAAATGAATCAAATGGCCGCTGTGCCAGTCTCACCGGTGCGAATGCGCACCACTTGTTCCAGGCTGCTGACGAAAATCTTGCCGTCGCCGATCTTGCCGGTACGGGCCGCTTTTTCGATGGCTTCAATCGCTTGGTCGAGCAAACCCGCGGCAACCGCGGCTTCGATCTTCACTTTGGGCAGAAAGTCCACCACGTATTCCGCACCGCGGTAGAGCTCGGTGTGGCCTTTTTGTCGGCCAAAGCCTTTGACTTCGGTGACAGTGATGCCTTGTACCCCGATGGCTGACAAGGCTTCGCGCACCTCGTCGAGCTTGAAGGGTTTGATGATGGCCGTGATCAGTTTCATGGGTTCTCCTTGGGTCATGGGTCTGCACGTGACATGAAAGCCAGGCGTTCAAAAACGCGCAGTGCAACTACCACCTAGCAGGCTCTGTGCCAAGCACACTCCCATGCAATGAACGCCGGCCGAGCCATAAATGCACCCGATCAGTGCGCACCAGGCGGCGCCAGTGCACACAAACAGGGCGCGCACCAACACGGGGAGGATGCCATGGGCTTTGCGCAAGTGCACAGTTGTGCGGTGTTGGGGCTGCGCGCACCGCGGGTCACGGTCGAGGTGCACATGGCCAACGGCTTGCCCAGCTTCACCATGGTCGGCTTGGCCGATACCGAGGTTCGGGAAGCGCGCGAAAGGGTGCGCTCTGCCATCCAAAACAGTGGCTTGGACTTTCCCACCAACCAGCGCATCACGGTCAACCTCGCGCCAGCCGATCTGCCCAAAGACTCCGGGCGGTTTGATTTGCCCATTGCCATGGGGATTTTGGCCGCCAGTGGCCAGGTCGATGCGCAGGCCCTGCAGCAACATGTCTTGGCCGGCGAGCTGTCCTTGTCAGGCGAGCTGCGGCCAGTGCGTGGCGCCTTGGCCATGGCGATCGCCCTGCAACAGCACCGGGCCGACTTGAAATGGGTGCTGCCACCCGACAGTGCCGAAGAGGCTGCTTGGCTGCCCAGTGCGCAGGTGTACCGAGCCCTGCATTTGCGTGATGTGGCGCAGGCCTTGGCGGTGTCGCCCGGCGACCAACCGCTGCCCGGGTGGACACGCCTGCACACGCCTGCCACCCAGGCAGATGAACCGACAGCGCCGGACATGCAAGACGTGCGCGGCCAAGCCAGTGCCAAGCGCGCCTTGGAGATCGCGGCGGCAGGCGGCCACAGCCTGTTGCTGGTGGGCCCGCCTGGTGCCGGCAAATCGATGCTGGCCCAGCGCTTGGTTGGCTTGCTGCCGCGGCTGGATCACGCGCAAGCACTGGAGTCAGCGGCCATCTTGAGTGTGGCCGGTTTGTTTCAACCCGATCGCTGGGGCCAGCGGGTGTTTCGCCAGCCGCACCACAGCGCCACCATGGCGGCCTTGGTGGGCGGGGGCGTGCCGCCGCGCCCGGGTGAAATCTCGTTGGCGCACCACGGCGTATTGTTTTTAGACGAGCTGCCCGAGTTTTCGCGCCACGCCTTGGAAGCCCTGCGCGAGCCCCTGGAAACCGCACGCATCACCTTGGCGCGCGCCGGTCACCAAGTCGATTACCCCGCGCGATGCCAACTCATCGCGGCGATGAACCCATGCCCTTGCGGTTACCGTGGCGCGGTCAAACCCGTTTGCAAATGCACGCCCGAGCAGATCCACAAATATGCCGCACGCTTGAGCGGCCCTTTGCTCGACCGCATGGACATGCGCGTGGAGGTCCAGTCCTTGGCCCCTGAGTGGATGCTGCAGATGCCGGCGGCGCAAACCAGTGCCGAAGTCCGCGCGCGTTGTCAGGCCGCCCACCAGCGCGCACTGCAACGCCAAGGGGTGAGCAACCAAGCTTTGAGCGCCACGCAAGTGCAGGCCTTGGCCATCGCGCCTGGCGCGCGAGCCAGTGTGCTCAAGAGCGCCAGTGAGCACGGCTGGTCAGCTCGCGCGGTGCACCGCAGTTTGCGCGTGGCGCAAACCATTGCCGATCTCGCCGAGTCGCCCCGCATTGAACACAGCCATGTGGCCCAGGCGCTGCATTACCGGCAGGTGTGTTGAGCGAAGCTGGCGGGGGCTTAAAACGGAATGTCGTCGTCCATGTCGTCAAAGCCGGACTTGGCGGGTGCAGTCGCCGGTGCGCGAGGCGCGGCAGGTGCGGCACTGCGGGCAGGGGCGCGGCTGCCACCGTCTTCGCTGGGGCCACCCATGCCTTCGCGGCCACCCAAAAGCTGCAATTCGGTGGCGATGATGTCCACGGTTTGCTTTTCTTGGCCGGTGGTTTTGTCGGTGTAGGCGCCGTATTTCAAGCGTCCTTCCACATAAATGGGGCGGCCTTTTTTGACGTATTCACCAGCGATTTCAGCCAGGCGGTCATAAAAAGTGATGCGGTGCCATTGGGTTTCTTCGACCATTTCACCGCTGTTTTTGTCCTTGCGGCGGGTGCTGGTGGCGATGGACACATTGGCCACGGCTTGGCCGCTAGGCAGATAACGCACCTCGGGGTCGCGCCCGCAGTTGCCCAGCAAAATCACTTTGTTCACGGATGCCATGGGTGTTCCTCTTGAGTAGGGGGTAGGTATGAAAACAGATTATGCGTCCAGCGCCTCAAGCCTTGCCGTGCGCTGCGCCTCTCGAACCAGGTGATCGGCTCACATAACGGGTGCGCCAGGCCACCGCCAGCCACACCAGCATGACCGCGGAGCTGGCAACAAACACACCCACCGCGCCCTGGGATTTCAGCAGCAGCCCACCCACCGCACCGCCGGCAAAAATACCCAGCGACTGCAAGGTGTTGTAGACACCCAGGGCCGCACCGCGAGAGCCTGCAGGGGCCAAACGCGAGGCCAAGCTGGGCTGGCTGGCCTCAAGCACATTGAAACCACAGAAAAACACAAACAGCAGCACCGCCAAAACCCACAACGAAGGCTGATCTGTGCTCATCCAGGCCCAACTGGCTTGAACCAGCATAACCAGCACAATGCAGACCAAAAACAAGGGGCGCAACTGGCCGCGCCGCTCCAGCGGAAACAAGGTCACCCCCATCACCACGAAGGACAGCAAGACGGTTGGCAAATACACCCAGCCGTGGTCGGTGCTGGCCACACCGGCTTGGATCAAGAGCGCGGGAATCGCCACCCAAGAGGCGAGTTGCACCGCGTACAAAGCAAACACGCCAAAGTTCAGGCGGATCAAATCCGGGTGGACCAACAAATCCCACAGGCTGGGGCCAGTCGGCTCTGGCCTGGGCAAGGGCGGTTCAGGCGGGGTCCACCAGCGCACGATCACCGCACCGGCCAAAGCCAGCCCCAAGGTGACCCCGAAGATCGCGGGCAAACCACCCCAGCCCGACAGCAAAGGGCCGAGCACCAAAGACAGTGCAAACATCAAACCGATGCTGGCACCCACCAGCGCGGTGCCCTTGGTGCGCACCTCGTCGCGGGTCTGGTCGGCCAACAGCGCGGTCACGGCCGCAGAAATCGCCCCGGCGCCTTGCAATGCGCGCCCCAGTGCCAGGCCGGTCACGCTGGTGGCCATGGCGCCGATCAAACTGCCCAAGGCCAACAATGCCAGCCCGGTGTAGATGATGCGCTTTCGGCCAAAGCGGTCGGCTGCCATGCCAAACGGGATTTGCAAGCAGGCTTGCACCAAGCCATAGACCCCCATGGCCATGCCAATGGCCGACAAATCGTCACCGCCTTCGTAATGGCGCGCCTCGAGCATGAACACCGGCATCACCATGAACAGGCCGAGCATGCGCAGGGCGTAAATGCTGGCCAAGGAAAACGCCGAGCGGCGTTCGTCGGGCGTCATGCGCTCGGGGGCAGGCGTGGGGGAGGTGTTGGCGGACAAGGCGTTGGACGAGACAAGGGTGTACAGCGCACATTGTCACCCATGGCCGCACCCGTATCATGCTTGCATGGCCAAAGACAAAACCCTTTTCAGTTGCAGCGATTGCGGCGGCACCAGCCCGAAATGGCTGGGCAAATGCCCGCATTGCAACGCCTGGAACACCTTGGTCGAGTCGGTCGTGAGCGACAGTGGGGTCAGCAAAAACCGTTACAGCGAGCGCGCTGGCTTGGCCCCGGCCTCGGCGGTCATGGCCTTGAGCGCGATCGAAGCGCAAGACATGCAGCGCACCCCGACCGGCCAAGACGAACTCGATCGGGTGTTGGGCGGCGGCATGGTCGAAGGCGGCGTGGTCTTGATCGGTGGCGACCCCGGCATTGGCAAGTCCACTTTGCTGTTGCAGGCCCTGGACGGTTTGCAGCGCAGCGGGCAGCACACCTTGTATGTCACCGGCGAGGAGTCGGGCGCACAAGTGGCCCTGCGGGCCAGGCGTTTGGGCTTGGACCACAGCCAGGTGAATGTGCTGGCCGAAACCCAGCTCGAAAAAATCATCGCCACGCTGCAAGCGCAGTCGCCCCAAGTCGCGGTGATCGACTCGATCCAAACCGTGTATTCCGACCAACTCACCAGCGCGCCCGGGTCGGTGGCGCAGGTGCGCGAATGTGCGGCGCACCTGACCCGCATGGCCAAGGCCAGCGGCACCACCGTGGTCTTGGTGGGTCATGTCACCAAAGAAGGTGCGCTTGCCGGTCCCCGCGTGCTTGAGCACATGGTTGACACCGTGTTGTACTTTGAGGGCGACACCCATTCCAGCTACCGGCTGGTGCGGGCCATCAAAAACCGTTTTGGCGCGGTCAACGAGATTGGCGTGTTTGCCATGACCGAAAAAGGCTTGAAGGGCGTGAGCAACCCGAGCGCGATTTTCTTGAGCCAACACACCGAGCCCGTGCCTGGCAGCTGCGTCATGGTGACCCTCGAGGGCACGCGGCCCTTGCTGGTGGAAATCCAAGCCCTGGTCGACAGCGGTGGCCCCAGCCCCCGCCGTCTGAGTGTGGGTTTGGACCGCGACCGCTTGGCCATGTTGCTGGCGGTGTTGCACCGCCATGCGGGTGTGGCCTGCATGGACCAAGATGTGTTTGTCAACGCGGTCGGTGGGGTGCGCATCAGCGAGCCGGCTGCCGACTTGGCCGTGATGCTCGCCATCCAAAGCAGCTTGCGTGGCAAGCCCCTGCCGCGCGGCTTTTTGGCGTTTGGCGAGGTCGGCTTGGCGGGCGAGGTGCGCCCCGCGCCGCGTGGCCAAGAGCGCTTGAAAGAAGCCGCCAAGCTGGGCTTCAGCGTCGCGCTCATCCCCAAAGCCAACCTGCCCAAAAAACCGATCGAAGGCCTGACCATCCATGCGGTCGAGCGGGTCGACGAAGCCGTCAACGTGCTGCGCCACCTGGACTGAGTCATCGCCGTTGCAGCATGGCGTGGCGGGGTGTCAAAATGCGCGCATGAACACGCGTCATTTTTGGATACCCCTGGGCCTGGCGGGCCTGTTGTACTTGTCCTTTCGGGCGTTTGGCTGGTGGGGCTTCTCGCTGGTCTCCAGCGGCGTCATTTTTTGGCTGCTGCAGCACACCTCGCGCCTGATGCGCACCATGGAGCGGGCAGCCCAGCAGCCGGTGGGGGTGGTGGGCAACGCGGTCATGCTGCACAGCCAGCTGCACCGCGGCATGCGTTTGCTGCAGGTCATCGGGCTCAGCGGCAGCCTGGGCCAACAGACCACCACCAGTGGTGCGCAGCCCGAGGTTTTCACCTGGCATGACGAGGCGGGCGACCGTGTCAGCTGCACTTTCCAAGATGGCCGATTGACCGACTGGGACTTCACCCGGCAAGCCTGAGCGGGGGCTGGGTGGCTGGGGCTTAAAATCGCCGGTCTTTGATGTCTGCCCCCTCCCCGAAAGGATTTTCATGAGTGCCCTGCCCCCTCCCATGCACGACCGTGACGGCAAGATTTGGATGGACGGCGAGCTGGTCGATTGGCGCGACGCGAAAATCCATGTGCTCAGCCACACCCTGCACTACGGCTGCGGCGCTTTCGAGGGCGTGCGCGCCTACGACACCGCGCAAGGCACGGCCATCTTCCGTTTGCAAGAACACACCGAGCGCTTGTTCAACAGCGCCAAGATCTTGCGCATGAAAATCCCGTTCACGCCCGAGCAGGTCAACGAAGCCCAGCGCACCGTGGTGCGTGAAAACAAGCTCCAAAGTGGCTACATCCGCCCCCTGACCTGGATCGGCTCGCAAAAACTGGGTGTCTCACCCAAGGGCAACCAAATCCATTTGATGGTCGCGGCCTGGACCTGGGGTGCCTACCTGGGGGAAGACGGCATGAAGCGCGGCATCCGCGTGAAAACCTCGAGCTACACCCGCCACCATGTCAACATCACCATGACGCAGGCCAAGGCGGTGAGCAACTACACCAACTCGATCCTGGCCAACATGGAGGCCTTGGACGATGGCTACGACGAAGCCTTGTTGCTCGACGCATCCGGTTTTGTGTCCGAAGGCGCGGGTGAAAACCTGTTCATCGTCAAAGGCGGCGTGATTTACACCCCCGACTTGTCGGCCGGCGCATTGAACGGCATCACCCGCAACACCATCTTCCACATCGCCAAAGACCTGGGGCTGGAGATCGTGCAAAAGCGCATCACCCGCGACGAGGTGTACATCTCGGACGAGGCGTTTTTCACCGGCACCGCCGCTGAAGTCACGCCGATCCGCGAGCTCGACCGCATCGAGATCGGCATCGGCAGCCGTGGTCCGATCACCGAGAAAATCCAAACCGCGTTTTTTGACATCGTGAATGGGCGCAACCCCAAATACGCCCATTGGCTCACCAAGGTGTGACATGCAAAACCCGATAGAGCTTTTGGCCCAGGACCTCAACAGCCACGGCGGCGTGTTTTGCCCCAACCCCAAGGCGGGCATGCAACTGTGGAACACCCATCCCAAGGTGTTCCTGGACCTGAGCCATACCGGCCAAGCCAAGTGCCCGTATTGCAGCACCGAGTACCGCCTCAAAGATGGCGAGCATTTGGCCTCGCACTGAGGGCCTCTGAACGCTGCGCAAGCCATGACAGCCAGCCTGGTGATCGCCCCGCAATGGATTGGCGACGCGGTGATGACCGAGCCGCTCATGCGCAGCTTGGCATCGCGTGGTGAACACCTCACGGTGGCGGCCTTGCCATGGGTCGCACCGATCTACCGCGCCATGGCCAGTGTGCGCGAAGTCATCGAACTGCCGTTCCAGCATGGCAGCTTGCAATGGTCGGCCAGACGCGCCATGGCCGCCAGCTTGAAGGGGCGCTTCCAACGCGCCTACCTCGGCCCCAACGCCTTCAAAAGCGCCTTGTTGCCTTGGTGGGCAGGCATCCCCGAGCGCATCGGCTACCACGGCGAGTCACGCTATGGCCTGTTGACCCGCCGCTTGCCCAATCCGCCTCGGCACAGCCGGGGCTCGATGGTGGCGCATTACCTGGCCTTGGCCGACAGCCCGCCGCCGACCACGGTGCAGCCGACCCCGCGCTTGGACCTGCCGGTGGCGCTGCTCCAGGCCTGTTTGCAAGCACAGCAACTGCGCGCGGCTTCGTACGTGGTGCTGGTGCCGGGCGCCGAGTACGGCCCGGCCAAGCGTTGGCCCGCACAGCACTTTGCCCGCTTGGCCGCGCAACTGCGCATGCCAGTGCTGCTCTTGGGTTCGGGCAAAGAGGCCGATGTGTGCGACGAGATTGTGGCGCTGAGCCAAGCCTTGGACGCCACCCAGGTGCGCTCGCTGGCAGGCGCGACCAGCCTGAGCGAGGCCATGGCCTTGATCGCTGCCGCCCACTCGGTGGTCAGCAACGACTCGGGTTTGATGCATGTGGCCGCTGCGTTTGGCGTGCCCCAGGTGGCGGTGTTTGGCTCGTCCAGCCCGCTGCACACCCCGCCGCTGAGCGACCGAGCACAAGTGCTTTGGCTGAAGAACCAAGCCGACTACCAACCAGCATTGGACTGTGCGCCTTGTTTTGAACGCACTTGCCCGTTGGGTCACACCCGCTGTCTCAACGACATCAGTCCCGCCATGGTGGCCCAGGCCTGGCAAGCGGTCGTCAGGGGTTGATCTCGAGGCTTGGATGAATCCCAAGGATAAGCAGGTTCACTATGATGGCGGGTTGCCCGTCAGAAATGTCAAGCCGTGAACTCACCCAATGATGCCAATTACCTCAGTCACCACCTTGGTGGGCGGGGCGCGTTCGGCCAAATCAGTGTGCGTGGCGCCCGCACCCACAACCTGAAAAACATCGATGTCGATATTCCGCGCAACCAGTTGGTGGTGATCACCGGTTTGTCGGGTTCGGGCAAATCCAGTCTGGCGTTTGACACCCTGTATGCCGAAGGCCAGCGACGCTATGTCGAGAGCCTCTCAGCCTATGCGCGGCAGTTTTTGCAGCGCATGGACAAGCCCGATGTCGATTTGATCGAAGGCCTGTCACCGGCGATTGCGATCGAGCAAAAAGCCACCAGCCACAACCCACGCTCCACGGTCGGCACCGTCACCGAGATCCACGACTACCTGCGTTTGTTGTTTGCCCGCGCGGGCACGCCGCACTGCCCTGAGCACGGCGTGCCGCTGCAGTCGTCCAGCGTGGCACAAATGGTGGATGCGGTGTTGGCCATGCCCGCCGAGACTCGCTTGATGGTGATGGCCCCGGTGGCACGCGACCGCAAAGGCGAATTCGCCGAGGTGTTCACCCAGATGCAAGCGCAAGGCTTTGTGCGGTTTCGCATCGACGGCCAGGTGGTCGAGTTGGCCGATTTGCCCGCCTTGGAGAAAAAAGAAAAGCACGATATCGACGTGGTGGTTGACCGCCTCAAGGTGCGCCCCGACATGGCGACCCGTTTGGCCGAGAGCTTGGAGACCGCGCTGCGCCTGGCCGACGGCCGCGCCCTGGTGCTGGACATGGACAGCCACACCGAGCACGCGTTCAACGCGCGCTTTGCCTGCCCTCATTGCCAGTACGCCATCGGTGAGCTCGAGCCGCGTTTGTTCTCTTTCAATTCGCCTTTGGGCGCATGCCCAGCGTGCGAAGGCTTGGGCGAGCAAAGTTTTTTCGATCCGGTGCGCATCGTGGCTTTTCCCACGCTCAGCTTGGCCAGCGGTGCCATCAAAGGCTGGGACAAACGCAACGCCTATTACTTCGCGATGCTGCAAAGCCTGGCCAAGCATTACGGCTTCGATGTTGAGGCGCCGTTTGAAAACCTGAGCCCGCAGGTCCAGCAAGTGGTCTTGTTTGGCTCCGGCGCGCAAGAGATCAAGTTCAGCTATGTGCTTGAGTCGGGCGCGCGCGCCGGGCGAAAGACCAGCAAGCTGCATGCGTTCGAAGGCATCGTGAACAACATCAGCCGCCGCTACCACGACACCGATTCAGCGCTGGTGCGCGACGAGTTGTCGCGTTACCGAGGCCACCGCCCTTGCTTGGCCTGCGAAGGCACCCGCTTGCGCACCGAGGCGCGCCATGTGCGCCTGGGTGAAGGCCTGTCTGCGCGAACCTTGCACGAGGTGAGCCATGTCACCTTGGCCGAGTGCCAGGCCTATTTCCAAGGCCTCACCCTGCAAGGCAACAAGGCCGACATTGGTGACAAGGTGATTCGCGAAATCGCCAACCGCCTGAAATTTTTGAACGACGTGGGCCTGACCTACCTGAGCTTGTCGCGCAGCGCTGACACCCTCTCGGGTGGCGAGGCGCAGCGCATCCGTTTGGCTTCGCAAATCGGCTCAGGCCTGACCGGTGTGATGTATGTGCTGGATGAGCCCAGCATCGGTTTGCACCAGCGCGACAACGACCGCTTGATCGACACCTTGAAACACCTGCGCAACATCGGCAACAGCGTGTTGGTGGTGGAGCACGACGAGGACATGATCCGCGCGGCCGACCACTGCATCGACATGGGGCCGGGTGCGGGTGTGCATGGCGGGCGCGTCATGGCGCAGGGCACGGCGGCCGAGATCGAAGCCAACCCCGATTCGCTGACCGGTCGCTATTTGTCAGGCAGCTTGGCGATTGCGGTGCCAGACCAGCGCCGCGCATGGCAATACCAACAGCCCAGCTTGCCCCAGGCCGCGCCGGTGAAAAACGTGTTCGGTGCCCTGCCTGTCGCGCCGGCCGATACACGCGCCAAACAAACCATCACCATCGTCGGTGCCAAAGGCCACAACCTGCAAAACGTCACGGTCGAGTTCCCCGTGGGCCTGCTCACCTGTGTCACAGGCGTGTCCGGCTCGGGCAAATCCACCTTGGTCAACGACACCTTGTATGCGGCAGCGGCCAAACAAATTCACCGCGCCCATGAAGAGCCCGCTGCACACGAAGACCTGCTGGGTCTGTATCACTTTGACAAGGTCATCAATGTCGATCAGTCGCCGATTGGCCGCACACCCCGCTCCAACCCCGCCACCTACACCGGCTTGTTCTCGCCCTTGCGTGAGTTGATGGCCGAGGTGCCCATGTCGCGTGAGCGCGGCTACGGCCCGGGGCGTTTTTCTTTCAATGTCGAAGGCGGTCGCTGCAGCGCTTGCCAGGGTGACGGCATGGTGAAAGTGGAGATGCACTTTTTGCCCGATGTGTATGTGCCTTGTGATGTTTGCCACGGCCAGCGCTACAACCGCGAGACCTTGGAGGTGCAATACAAGGGCCAAAACATCGCACAAATATTGCACATGACCGTTGAAGATGCCTTGGCTTTTTTCAGTGCGGTACCGACCTTGGCGCGCAAGCTGCAAACCTTGATGGACGTGGGCTTGGGTTACATCCGTTTGGGCCAAGCCGCCACCACCTTGTCGGGCGGTGAAGCGCAGCGGGTCAAACTGGCGCTGGAGTTGTCACGCCGAGACACCGGGCGCACCTTGTACATCTTGGATGAGCCGACCACTGGTCTGCATTTCGCCGATATCGATTTGCTGTTGAAGGTGTTGCAGCAATTGGTGGACGCGGGCAACACCATGGTGGTCATTGAGCACAACCTGGACGTGATCAAAACCGCTGATTGGTTGATCGACATGGGCCCCGAAGGCGGCAGTGGCGGCGGTCAGGTGGTGGCAGTGGGCACGCCTGAACAATTGGCTGCCAACCCGGCGAGCATGACCGGGCGCTACCTTCAACGCTTGTTGGTCAAGCGCTGATCAAACCGCGGCCAGGCGCAACTGGTCGCGTGTGGCGCTGGCGGCCAAGCGGGCGGCCTGCGCAAAATCCAAACCACCTGATGCATACAACACCGCGCGTGACGAGTTGACAACGATGTTGCCGCTCACCCGTCCATCGGTGTGGCGCAACCCTGCTTTGACCGTGGCCGCGGCATCACCACCTTGGGCGCCCACGCCCGGGATCAGCAAAGGCAGCGTCGGTGCGATGTGGCGCACACGTTCAATCTCGGCTGGGTAGGTCGCGCCCACCACCAAACCGAGTTGACCGTTCAAGTTCCAAGGCCCTTGGGCCAAGCGGGCAATGTGTTCGTAGAGCAAAGGTTGGCCCTCCACCGAAGCCAAGCGCTGGTTTTGCAAATCGTCGCCACCCGGATTGGACGTGCGGCACAGCAAAAAAGCGCCCTTGCCATGCCGCTTCAGGTAGGGCTCAACCGAGTCAAATCCCATGAAGGGCGACAAGGTCACGGCATCGGCGCCATAGCGCTCGAAGGCTTCGATCGCGTATTGCTCAGCGGTGGAGCCGATGTCGCCGCGCTTGGCATCCAAAATCACGGGCACATGGGGCGCGACATCGCGCATGTGTCGGATCAGTCGCTCGAGTTGGTCTTCTGCGCGGTGCGCTGCAAAGTAAGCGATTTGCGGTTTGAAGGCGCAAACCAGGTCGTGGGTCGCGTCAACGATGTGGGCACAAAAGTCGTGGATCTTGGCCGCATCCTGGTGCATGGCGGCGGGGAATCGGTGGGGCTCAGGGTCCAGGCCCACGCACAGCAGCGACTGGGCATGGGTGCTGGCTTGTTGCAGCATGTCGGTGAAGGTCATGCGGCAGATTGTAGAAGTCGGGGCAGGGCCTTCAGGCGGGGCGCACCTGTTGCATCGCCAGGCACAGGTCGGCCCAGGCCTTGGCTTTGTCCGTCGGGCTTCGCAGCAAATAGCTGGGGTGGTAACTCACCACCACCGGGCGGCCATGGGCTTGGTGGACTTGGCCGCGCAACTTGCCCAAAGGCTGCGCGGCGGCTTCGCCCAAGCTGGGCATCAACACAGCCTGCGCCGCAAAGCGGCCCAAGGCCAAGATCACCTGGGGTTGCAGCAGTTCGATTTGGCGTTGCAAGAAGGCATGGCAATGCGCGATTTCCTCGGCGCTGGGGTTGCGGTTGTCAGGCGGGCGGCATTTCACCGCACTGGTGACCACGGTGTGCGCAGACCCAGTGTGGTTGGCTTGGCGTGACAAACCCATGGCTTGCAGCATCGCGTCCAGCAACACGCCTTCGTCACCGACAAAGGCGTGGCCTGCCAGGTCCTCGGCGTCGGTGGGCGCGTCGCCCACGATCAACCAATCGGTGGTCTGGCCGGGTGCAGCCGAGCCACTGGCAAACAAGCTGTGGTTTCGCCCCATGCACAAACCACAGGCTTGGCAAGCCTGGGCTGCTTGGGACAGCGCTGGCCAATCCATCTGCGCCAAAGCACTGGGCAAGGGCGGTCGGGCCACCGGCGCAGCGGCCATCGGTTGCACGGGCGCAGCGGACAGTCTTTTTTCAGGCGCGGCCGGTGTGGGTGATGGTGCCGCGGTCGGCGCTTGCACAGTCACGCTGGCTGGTGACCACACGCGCACGCCCATCTCAGCCAAGATGGCGCGTTGACGGGTGTCCAAATTCAAACTCATGGGCCAAACCTTAACACTGCAAGCCCATGACCACCGCGTCCTCGCGCTGCCCGAGTTGGAAAGGGTAGTAGTTTTTGCGCAAGCCCGCTTGCACAAAACCATGCGCTTGGTAGAGCGCGATGGCGCGGTGGTTGCTCGCGCGTACCTCCAGCCAAACCGTGTGGGCGTCGCGGCTGCGGGTCCAGTCGAGCAAGGCCTGCAGCATCATGCGCCCCAAGCCTTGGCGTTGCAGAGCCGGGGCCACGGTGAGGTTGAGCAAATGCACCTCGTCCACGCCACGCATGGCCACCAGGTAGCAAGCCAGCTCGTCGCCGGTGAACCACACCGGCATGTGGTAGCCCGAGGCGATCGAGTCGATGAAATGGCCGCGTGTCCATGGGTGGGAGTACGCGCTTTGTTCGATCTGCAGCACCTGGGTCAGGTGGTCTGCGGACATGGGGACAGGCGGGTTCATGCAGAGGCTGCTTTCAAGGCGGCGCGTTCGGCGGTGGTCAAGGCCACTTGGTCGCGCACATACACCGGATGCGCCAGTTCGGGCGACACCGCTTCGCCCCGCTGCCAAGCCAAGGCGGCCAAACGCAACATCGCTGTTGCGGTGGGCCATTGCGACACCGCTTGTGCGCCTGCGTCCAACAGGTGTTGCAAGCCTGCGGCGTGCGCTGGTGCCGCATTGCCCGCCATCACAAAGGATTGGCCATGCCACGCCAGCGGCCATGCCAAGGCCGCCGCCGTGGTCAGCATGGGCGCTTGCACCACCCGCCAGGCTTGGCCTTCCCAGGCATAAGCCGCGGCATACACCTGGCCCATGCGGGCATCCATCACGCTCATGACGCGGGGCCCTTGCGGGCAGGCGGCTTCGGCCACGCACATCAAGGTGTCAATCGGCAGCAAGGGCAGCTTCGCACCCAAGGCCAGACCTTGGGACACGGCACACGCGGTGCGCAGCCCGGTGAAAGCGCCCGGACCCTGGCCAAAAGCGATCGCGTCGAGCTGTGGCAAGGTCAAGCCCGCTTGCGCCATCAATGCCATGGTGGCGGGGATCAGGCTGGCAGAGGATGCCTGACCACCCACGCCGTCATGGGTCCACACTTGGTCTTGCACTTGCAGCGCCAAACGCATGCGCTCGGTGCTGGTGTCCATGGCCAACAGCTTCATGCGGCGGCCCTGGCCAAGGGCGCTTTGCGCACCCCGAACAAAATGCCCGCGGTCACCAGCGACAAACCCAAGAGCAAATGCAGGCCCAGGGGTTCACCCAAAAACACCACCGCCCCCAGCGCCGACAAGCCCGGCACGAGAGAGGTGATCATGGTCGAGCGCACCGGGCCAAAGTAGCGGATCATTTGGGTGAAGGTGATGCCCGAGATGACCACCGAGCCGCCGCCTTGGAACGCCGCTTGGAACAACAACTCGCTGGTGGGGGCACTGAGCAAATGGCTGGGGATGGCCCCGCTCAAGGCCAGCAGGCTGTAGAGAGGCACAAAGCTGAAAAATGCAAAACACGTGATCGCGATCGTGGCGGGCACGGCTTGTAGGCCATACCGGCGGCTGATCACGCTGTAGGTAGACCAGCACAAGCTTGCGCTCAAAAAGAACAGATCGCCGACCCAAACACTGCCGCCATCGAAAGCGTGCAGCAAGCTGCTGCCGCCCACCAACATGCCGCCAGTCAGGATGAATGCCAAACCGGCCAAGCGGTTGCCATGCAAGCGTTCACCCAATAAAAGCAAGGCCAACAAACTGGTCCACACGGGCAAAAAACCAGGCATCAACACCGAGGCATGTGCCGCAGGCGCGAAGAAAAAACCGCTGTAGCTGAGCAAGGCGTAAGCCAAGCCCCCGAAAAACCCGATCCGCAGCGTCACGCCCCAGGGCAAGGGCGACAGCCCGCCAAAACAACCGCGCTGTTCGCCCCGTTGGCGTGCTTGGCGGCTGAGCCAATAGCCCCAGGGCAGCAACACCAGGCTGGCACCGACGATGCGCGCCCAAGCGATATCCAAGGGCAACAAATGGCCAGAGGCAGAAGCGCGGGCGATGACGATGAATGCGCTCCAGATCAACACCGTGATGACCGCAGCCAGCAGGCCAACGGTACGGGGTGAGAGCTGCCGCAGGCGCTGTAGGGGTGAATGCATCCAGGGATTATCTGTGGTGAAGCCGTGGGTTTCATAATCCACGGATGTTTTGTCATTCCTGCCTGAACGCGCGCTCAGCCTTGCGCTGGGGCCCACACAGCCGCCGCCATGGCCTGGCGCTGTTGGTCTGCCTCGTGCTCTTTGGCGGCACGCCAGCCTGGGGTCAAGCCACGCAGGGCACCTTGCCGCCCGCGGTGGAGGAGGCGCTGCAGCGCGCCAAGCTGCCTCGTGAGGCCCTGAGTGTCGTGGTCTTGCCGGTGGGCATGGCTGGGCCAGCCCGGTTGTTGCACCAGGCCGAGGTGCCACGCAACCCGGCTTCCCTGATGAAGTTGGTCACCACCAGCGTCGCCTTGGACATGCTGGGCCCGGCCTACACCTGGCGCACCCCGGTGTATGTCGAGGGCAGCTTGCGCGATGGCGTGCTGGCAGGACACCTGTATATCCAAGGCAGCGGCGACCCCAAGTTGGGCGTGGAGCAGCTGTGGTTGCTGATGCGCAGGCTGCAAGGCATGGGCATCCGCCACATCCAGGGCGACATCGTGCTCGATCGCAGTGTGTTCACCTTGCCCGCACATGACCCGGCCAGCTTTGATGGTGAGCCGCTGCGACCCTACAACGCTGGTCCCGATGCCTTGCTGGTGAACCACAAGTCGATCGGCTTGGCGTTTGTGCCCGACCCGGCCAACAAGCTCGCCCGGGTGCATGTGGAGCCGCCACTGGCCGGTGTGCAGGTGCAAGCCAGCGTGCCACTCATGGGGGGAGACTGCAGCGATTACCGCGCGGCCTTGAAGCCCGAGTTGGCTAACCCGCTGCAGTTGCGTTTCATGGGCGGCTTTCCGGTCAGTTGTGGCGAAAAGCGCTGGTCGGTGGCCTATGCCGATCCTGATCGGTTCACACCGCGCGCGCTGCAAGGCATGTGGTTGCAACTGGGCGGGCAACTCAGTGGCAGTGTGCGCGAGGGCTTGGTGCCGGCGGGCTTGGTGCCGATGTTGGTGGCGGAGTCACCCACCTTGGCCGAGGTGGTGCGCGACATCAACAAGTTCAGCAACAACGTCATGGCCGAGCAGGTGTTCTTGACCCTGGCCGTGCAACCCGACAGGCCAGGCACGCCCGAGGCGGCCAAACAAGTGGTGGACGGCTGGTGGCGGCAACGCTTTGTCCAGCCGCCACCGCGGCTGGACAACGGCTCGGGATTGAGCCGTGAACAACGCATCAGCGCACAGGCGTTAGCGGCGTTGTTGCAATGGGTGTGGCAGCAAGCCTTCATGCCTGAGTTGATCGCATCCCTGCCACTGACCGGTGTTGACGGCACCTTCAAGCGCAGCAAGAGCAGCGCGAATGCGCACCTGAAAACCGGCAGTTTGAAAGACACCATGGGCATGGCAGGCTTTGTCGATGGGCAAAACGGTCAACGTTTTGTGTTGGTGGCGATGGTCAACCACGCCAACGCCAACCAAGCCAGACCGGTGATGGACGCCTTGATTGACTGGACCGCTGGGCGCTGATCAAGCCGCGGCCCGCTGCAACCTGTCGCGCACCCCATCCCATGCCTCACCCTCCGGCGGCAGCTCGACCCAAATTTCCTGCACCCCTTGCGCATCCAAGGCGCGCAGTTGCGCGAACAAGGCCTGCGCACAACTGGCGGCATCGCTGGGCATGACCGCTTGCAAGACCGCCACCCCCACAGGCATGGGGCTGCGACTCCAGACCGCTACCCGCAGGGCGTTGGGCAACCCACGCCCCATGTCCGCCGCGTTCATCAAACGCAAGCGGGCACGCGGGGCGTAATGCGAAGCCAAGCTGCCCGGGGCAGCGGGGGCCTGCGTGGGCAAGCCCTGACCACCACCCTTCGAGCGAGAGGTGCTTGGCGCGGCCAAGACCGTCACACCACAGGCGTTGGTGAGTTGCGAGGGTGTCAACATGCCCGGACGCAACAAGACCGGATGTTCTCCGCTGCAGTCCACGATGGCGGACTCGATGCCGACATCGCATGAACCGCCATCGAGCACCAACAGCGATGGAAAGGCTTCGCGCACATGCGCGGCGCTGGTTGGGCTCACACGGCCAAACAGATTGGCGCTGGGCGCGGCCACGCCCTGCACCCCCAGTGCTTGCGCCGCCTGCAGCACGGCTTGCGCCATCGGGTGCGAAGGGCAGCGCAACGCCACCGTCGGGTGGCCGCCTGCAGCGGCATCGGCCACGCCTGCGCGTCTGCGCAAGATCAGCGTGAGCGGCCCAGGCCAAAACGCATGCATCAAGGCCTGCGCAAACGCAGGCACCGCGCTGGCAAACACCGGCACTTGCGCGGCCGCATGCACATGCACGATCAAGGGGTGGTCCGCTGGTCGGCCCTTGGTCTGAAAGATGTTGGCCACCGCCACAGGCTGGTTGGCATCCGCGGCCAGGCCGTAAACGGTCTCTGTCGGCAGGCCCACCAGTTCACCCCGTGCCAAGGCCTGTGCGGCTTGCAATACCTCGCCAGACAAAGAGGTCACCACGCCGCGATGCCCAATGCCGATGCAGCTTGCAAAGCCACACGGCGAGCGTCCGCTGGTGTGACCGCGGTCACCGTGAGGTGACCCATCTTGCGCGCAGGCCGCGCTTGGGCTTTGCCATACAGGTGCAGGTGCACACCCGGCAGCGCCAACACCTGCGCCCAAGGTGGTTCTTGCATCGAACCGTGCGTGAACCACAAGTCGCCCAGCAGATTGAGCATGACGCTGGCGCTGTGCAAACGCGGCTGCACCAGTGGCAAGCCCGCCATGCAGCGCACTTGCAGCTCAAACTGCGACACGTCGCAGCTGTCGATGCTGTGGTGACCGCTGTTGTGCGGGCGCGGTGCGATCTCGTTGACCACCAAAGGGCCCAAAGCCTCGCGCGCCGGGCCGTCTTGCAGCAAGAAAAACTCCACGCACAACACGCCCACATGGCCCAAGCCACGCGCGATCTCCAGTGCTGCTTGCAAAGCCTGTTGTTCGGTGTCGGCGGGCAAGGCGTGTTCAAACACCTCGGTGACTGCCAAGATACCGTCGCGGTGCAGGTTCACTTGCACCGGCAAATGCACCACCTGTCCATCAAAGCCGCGTGCCAACACCACCGAGCATTCGGCAGCCAAGGGCAGGCGTTTTTCCAAAATGCACACCGTGGCGCTGCCCGCGGTTTGCAGCGACTCGAAAGCGGCAGACAACTCGTCAAGGCTGGCCACCCGCACCTGGCCTTTACCGTCATAACCCAGGCGCGTGGTTTTCAATATGCCGGGGAATAAATCAGGGGACACCGACACCAAGTCAGCTGCACTGTGCAGCACCGCGTGCGGGGCCACCGGCACACCGCAGGCCAAAAAGTGGGCCTTTTCACGGGCGCGGTCTTGCGCCACCGCCACCGGATCGGCGCCGGGCGCACAGGGCAAGGACTGGCCCAGTTGACGCAGAGCCTGAGCCGGTACGTTTTCAAACTCGGTGGTGATGGCTTGGCATTGGGCCGCCATCTGCGCCAAGCCCTGGGGGTCGAGGTAGTCAGCGCAGACATGCAGGTGGCTCACCAAGCCTGCGGGACTGTGGGCATCGGGGTCGAGGACGGCGGTGCGAAAGCCCAGGCTTTGCGCGGCGTGGCTCCACATGCGACCCAACTGGCCGCCACCCAAGACGCCCAGCATCGCCCCTGGCAACAAAGCTTTCAAGGGGTGGGAGGCACGGCCATGGCGCGTGCAGCCTCGGTTTGTTGTTGGCGAAACGCCAGCAGCGCTTGCTGCAGCTGGGGGTCACCGTGCGCCAACAGGGCCACGGCAAACAAAGCCGCGTTGGCCGCGCCTGCTGTGCCAATCGCGAAGGTGGCCACTGGGATGCCCTTGGGCATTTGCACGATGCTGTGCAACGAGTCCACGCCTTGCAAATGCTTGCTGGCCACCGGTACACCCAGCACAGGCACTGTCGTTTTGGCAGCCAGCATGCCCGGCAGGTGGGCCGCCCCGCCCGCGCCCGCGATGATGGCGCGCAAGCCGCGGCTGTGGGCAGATTCGGCGTAGGCAAACATGTCGTCTGGCATGCGGTGGGCCGAGACCACGCGGGCCTCGAAACCGATGCCAAAGTCTTGCAAGAGTTGCGTGGCGTGCTGCATGGTGTCCCAGTCAGAGCTGGAGCCCATGACCACACCGACAAGAATGGGGTTCATGATGAGGGGGCAGTGAACTGCGGGTAAGCTTATGCGTTGAGAGAAAGCTTGGGCCCTGGCGGGCTTGGGCGAGTTGGTGAACCGATTTTATTCCCCTGGAACCGAACCCCATGATTGACGTGACCGTTGCCAATTTCGAAGCCGAAGTGATCGTGGCTTCGACCCAAGTGCCTGTGCTGGTGGATTTTTGGGCGCCTTGGTGCGGCCCATGCAAATCCCTGGGGCCTGTGTTGGAAAAACTCGAGGTGGCATACGCGGGTCGGTTTAAATTGGTCAAGATCAATTCAGACGATGAGCAGCAACTGGCGCAAGCCTTTGGCATCCGCAGCATACCCACCTGCGTGTTGCTCAAGGACGGCAAGCCCGCTGACGGTTTCATGGGTGCATTGCCAGAAGGCAAGGTGCGTGAATTTTTAGACAAACACCTGCCTAGCGTTGACGAGTTGATCGCCCAAGAGGAGTTGAGCGAAGCCGAGGCCCTGCTGGCCCAAGGCGATACCGAGACCGCGTTGGCCAAACTGCAAGAAGCCTTGGCCATCAACCCCGACAACGACGATGCCCGCTTCGACTACATCAAACTTTTGATGGCCTTGGGCGAGTTGGACCAGGCGAAAGCCGCGCTGGCGCCCGCGCTGGCGCAAATCCCTTTGCAATGGCGCTTTGAGGCATTGAAGCACTGGTGGGAGGCGCTGCATTTCGCCGCCACCGATGAGCGCGGGCAGTGGGCCGTGGACCAATTCGATGCGCTGATCGAGAAAAACAAGCGCGACTTTGACACCCGACTCGCCAAAGCGCGTTGGCTGATGGCTGCAGCTGAATGGACGGCGGCCATGGACGAGTTGCTGGAAATCGTCATGCGCGACAAAACCTGGGGTGAAGAGGCGGCGCGCAAAAACCTGGTGGCGATTTTGGAGTTGCTCACCCCACCCAAGGCCAAAGGCGATCAGCCCGTGCCTGGCAAATCAGCCGGCGGCATCGAGCTCACCGGCAAAGCCACTGCCCTGGAAGACCCGCAAGCCGAGTTGGTGTCCAAGTACCGACGCCGTTTGAGCATGGCCTTGAACTGAGGCTTTGTCGGGCCAAGCCCTGGACGAACAAGCGGCCCATCAGCCTTTCAGCCTGGTCCACGCCTCTTGGTATTTGTCCGCAGTGAGTGAAATCACTTCGGATGGCAGCGCCGGCGCCGGCGCTTGTTTGTTCCAAGCCGCGCCGTCTACCTGGGCGGTTTCCAGCCAGTCGCGCAAATACTGTTTGTCAAAACTGGGTGGGTTCACGCCCTCGGTGTAGGCGTCGGCCGGCCAATAGCGGGAAGAGTCAGGGGTGAGCACCTCGTCCATCAGCACCAAGCTGCCCTCGGGGCTCAGGCCAAATTCAAACTTGGTGTCGGCGATGATGATGCCTTTGGCCGCAGCGATGTCATAAGCCGCTTCGTACAAAGCGATGCTGATGCTGCGGATGCGCTCAGCCAGGTCTGGGCCAATCATGGCCACCACTTGCTCAAAGCTGATGTTCTCGTCGTGCTCACCCATCTCGGCCTTGGCCGCCGGTGTGAAGATCGGTTCAGGCAAGCGGGACGCGTTTTTCAAACCCGCGGGCAGCGGTACGCCGCACACCGATTGGCTCTCTTGGTATTCCTTCCAACCGCTGCCGGCCAAATAACCGCGCACCACGGCTTCGACCGGAATCGGTTTCAAGCGGCGCACCAGCATGGAGCGTTGCAGGACAAACGGTTTTTCCGCGTCAGACACCACGGTCTCTGGCGCGATGCCGGTCAGGTGGTTGGGGCACAGGTGACCAAGCTTGTCGAACCAAAACAGCGCCATTTGGGTGAGCAGCGCGCCTTTGCCAGGGATGGGCTCGCCCATGACCACGTCAAACGCGCTGATGCGGTCTGAGGCCACCATCAAGATGCGGTCGTCGCCCACGGCGTAGTTGTCGCGCACCTTGCCGCGCGCCAACAAAGGCAGCGAGCCGAGGGTATGGGTGTGCAGGGCAGGGTTCAATTCACCACCTGTGCCAGCAGGCCTTGTTGGTATTTGGCCGCCATCATTGGCAAAGGGGTGCCTTTGACCTTGCTGCCCTGGCCTTCACACCCGAAATCAAGGTAGCGCTGCTTGCAAATGCCTTTGGCAGCTTCGCGGGCGGGCTTGAGCCATTCACGGGCATCAAATTTGTCAGGGTTCTCAGCCAAAAACTGGCGCACCGCCGCCGTCATCGCCAAGCGGATGTCGGTGTCGATGTTGATCTTGCGCACGCCGTGCTTGATGGCTTCTTGGATTTCGCTCACGGGCACACCGTAGGTTTCTTTCATCTTGCCGCCGAACTGGTTGATCCGCGCCAGCAGGTCGGGCGGCACGCTGCTCGAGCCGTGCATCACCAAATGCGTGTTGGGGATGCGGGCATGAATGGCTTTGACGCGGCTGATCGCCAGCACGTCACCGGTGGGCGGGCGGGTGAATTTGTAAGCACCGTGGCTGGTGCCAATCGCAATCGCCAAGGCGTCGAGTTGCGTGGCTTTGACGAATTGCGCGGCTTCCTCGGGGTCGGTCAGCATTTGGCTGTGCTCGAGCTTGCCGACCGCGCCCACGCCGTCTTCTTCGCCCGCTTCGCCGGTCTCGAGCGAGCCCAGGCAACCGAGTTCGCCTTCGACGGTTGCGCCAATCGCGTGCGCCATGGCCACGACTTTTTGCGTCACGCTCACGTTGTAGGCAAAATCAGCCGGGGTTTTGCCGTCTTCCATCAGCGAGCCGTCCATCATCACCGAGCCAAACCCCAGGTTGAGGGCGCCTTGGCAAATCGCGGGGGAGGTGCCGTGGTCTTGGTGCATCACCAACGGGATGTGGGGGTAAGACTCGGTGGCGGCTTGGATCAAATGCTTGATGAAAGGCTCGCCCGCGTATTTGCGTGCGCCGGCGCTGGCTTGCAGGATGACGGGCGCACCCACCTCGTCGGCCGCGGCCATCACGGCCTGCACCTGCTCGAGGTTGTTCACATTGAAAGCGGGGATGCCATAGCCGTGTTCAGCGGCATGGTCCAAGAGTTCGCGCATAGAGACTAAAGCCATGGAGAGAGTTCCTTCAATGAGAAAAAGGGTTAGACCACGCGGCTGATCTTGAGCATGTTGGTGCCCCCGGGTGAGCCCATCGGTTCGCCACAGGTGATGGCGTAGACATCGCCAGTGTTGACAATGCTGCGTTTTTTCAAATGCACCTCGGCCTGGGCCAAGGCGGTGTCGCGGTCGGTGCTGGTGTCCATCAACAAGGCGTGGACATTGCGGTACAGCGCCATGCGGCGTTGGGTGCGCTCGGTGGTGGTCAGTGCGTAAATCGGGATGTGGATGCGGTGACGGCTCATCCACAAAGGCGTGGAGCCAGACTCGGTCAGCGCCACGATGGCTTTCGCGCCCAAGTGATGGGCGGTGAACAAGGCCCCCATGGCGATGGTTTGGTCGATGAACTGAAACTGCTTGCCGGTGAAGTCAGCGTCCAGCGCCACGTCCTCGGCTTCTTCGGCGGCTTTGCAAATTTGGGCCATTTGCTGCACGGTCTCTAAAGGGTATTTGCCCACAGCCGTCTCGGCACTGAGCATGACCGCGTCGGTGCCGTCGAGCACCGCGTTGGCCACGTCACTGACCTCGGCGCGGGTGGGCACCGGGTTGGTGATCATGCTCTCCATCATTTGTGTGGCGGTGATCGCCACCTTGTCCATCTCTCTGGCCATTTTGATCATGCGTTTTTGCAGGGCGGGCACAGCCGCGTTGCCCACCTCTACCGCGAGGTCGCCACGCGCAACCATGATGCCGTCGCTGGCTTTCAAAATCTCTTCCAGATGCGGGATGGCCTCGAAGCGCTCGATCTTGGCGATCAAGCCGGGTTTGTGCTTGAAAGGCTCGGCCGCCACATTGCACAGCTGGCGCGCCATTTCCATGTCGGTGGCATTTTTCGGAAAGCTCACTGCGACATAGTCGGCCTGGAAGGACATGGCGGTTTTGATGTCCTCCATGTCTTTGGCGGTCAGCGCAGGCGCGGTCAAGCCGCCGCCTTGCTTGTTGATCCCTTTGTTGTTGGACAACTCGCCGCCCATTTTCACGGTGGTGTGCACTTGCTCGCCTTTGACCGTGTCAACGGTGAGCACGATCAAGCCGTCGTTGAGCAACAGCAAGTCGCCCGCTTTCACATCACGCGGCAGCTCTTTGTAATCCAGCCCCACGCCTTGCAGGTCGCCGGGTTCGGTGCGGGAGGCGTCCAACACAAACCGGGCCCCCGCTTCGAGCATGACTTTGCCGTCGGCAAACTTGCCCACGCGGATTTTGGGCCCCTGCAAATCGGCCATGATCGCCACCACCTTGCCTGCCCGCTTGGCGGCTTCGCGCACCAGGGTGGCCCGGTCGACATGGTCTTGCGCTTTACCGTGGCTGAAGTTCAGACGAACCACATTCACCCCGGCTTTGATCATCTGCTCGAGCACAGCGATGTCGCTGGAGGCGGGCCCCAGCGTGGCGACGATTTTGGTGGCGTGTAATGGCATGGTTGACCCTGAAATGATGCAGCTATTGTCACACGCTGGGCAGCCCTGGCGGGCCCGGCTGTTGGCTTCCAAACGGCAGCCGCACTCGTGAATTTTGAAAGCCGCCCTTGCCCGCTGTGGGCATCGCTTGCCTACAGTTCAAGGCATGAACACCCCCCACTTTGATTTGGAGTCCCTGTTTCACAACAGCGCCCACCCCGGCTTGCAGGCCTTGGCCCAGCAAGGACAGGTCCGCCATTACCGCAAAAACACCTTGCTGGTGCAGCAAGGGGATGCCTGTCATGCCCTTTACCTGGTGTTGGCTGGGCGCCTGCGCGAGTTTGCCGTCTCCAGCGACAGCAAGCCCCGCGAAATCACACTGTCGGTGGTCGGTGCCGGGCAAGTGCTGGGCGCGACTGCCTTGGACGGCGGGCCACAGTGCGCCAGTGTCTTGACACTCACCCCGGTCAGCTGCGCGGTGGTCAGCCGGGACGCCGCGCTCTCAGTCATTCGACACAACCCCGCGTTGGCCATGGACATGCTGCAACTGGCCTTGCAGCGGGTGCGCCTGGCCACGGAAACCACTTGCTTGGCCTTGTTTTCAGATGCTTACAGCCGTTTGAGCGCCTTGCTGCAGCGCCAACAAGCCCAGCGCGACGCCCTGGCTGACCCCTGTATGGCGCCCATGACCCATGCCCAAATGGCCCAGCAGATCGGTTGCAGCCGGGAGATGGTCAGCCGCATTTTGAAAGAACTGGTGACGGGTGGCTATGTGGTTCGCGAACCCGACAAGGTTTACCGGGTCTGCAAGCGATTACCCATGCGCTGGTAGGGGTGGTGGCTTGGCGGTCTGAATGGCTACAATGGGGGTGGACTGTGAAAAATGACAAAGTCGTTTGACACCATGCACTTTCGAACCCCTTTTGGTGCGCTTTGGCCACCCACTATATGACCGATCACGAACAACCCATTGACCCGAACCAGCCCATGCCCCACCGCAAAGTGATCCGCGAGTGGTTGGTTCCCCTGTCTGACCGCATCACCTTTGGTGCCATCGCATTGCTGCTGCTCGACTACACGATTTGGGCGGCTTTTTTGGCGGGCACGGTGCTTTTTGAAGCCTGGTGGGCCAAATTGCTGTGTGCCCTGGCCATGGGTTTCACGATTGGCCGTTTGTTCATCATCGGACACGACGCCTGTCACCAAAGCTTGACACCGCACCGCGGCCTGAACAAATGGCTGGGCCGGATTGCCTTTTTGCCATCGCTGACCACTTACAGCCTGTGGGACATTGGTCACAACGTGGTGCACCATGGCTACACCAACCTCAAGGGTTTTGACTTTGTCTGGGCCCCTTTGACCCGGGAAGAATTTGCCAAACTGAGCTTCATGGGTCGCATGCTTGACCGCATCTACCGCAGCGGCTGGGCGCCGGGTCTGTACTACATGATCGAAATCTGGTGGAAAAAAATGGTCTTCCCCAGCGCCAAAGAAATGCCCACCCGCCGCCCTGTCTTCACCAAAGACAGCTGGTTGATCACTGGTTTTGCCGCGCTTTGGATCGGCGGCATCGTCGCTGCCGCCTTGGCCACCAACCAGTCGGTCTGGTGGTTGCTGGTTTGCAGCTTTGCCGTGCCCTTCTTGTTCTGGTGCGCCATGATCGGATTTGTGGTGTATGTGCACCACACCCATGTCAAGGTGTCTTGGCACGACGACCGCAGTGCCTGGGCCAAAGCCCAGCCCTTCGTCTCCACCACGGTGCACCTGACTTTCCCCTTGAAGATCGGCGCGTTGATGCACCACATCATGGAGCACACCGCCCACCATGTGGACATGAGCATCCCGCTTTACCGCTTAAAGCAAGCCCAAAACAAGCTCGAAACCTTGTTGCCCGGGCGCATCATCGTCCAGCCGTTTTCATGGCGCTGGTATTTCCAAACCGCTCGCGATTGCAAGCTGTATGACTTCACCCGCCAGTGCTGGACCGACTACAAAGGCCGCGCCACCAGCACACCGCCTGCGGGGTTGACGGCGGCTTAAGCGGCTGCGCGCTTCATCAGGATTTCAAACGCCGGCAGGGTTTTGCCCTCGAGCACCTCGAGGAAAGCCCCGCCGCCTGTGGAGATGTAGCCGATCTGGGGCTCGATGCCGTATTTGGCAATCGCGGCCAGGGTGTCGCCGCCGCCGGCGATGCTGAACGCGGACGAGTCGGCAATCGCGTGCGCCACCACCTTGGTGCCGTTCTCGAAAGCCGCAAACTCAAACACACCCATGGGGCCGTTCCACACGATCGTGCCCGCCGCTTTGAGCTGGGCGGCCAAGCGCAGGGCGGTCTCGGGGCCAATGTCCAAGATCAAATCGTCGTCGGCCACCTCGGTGGCCTTTTTCACGGTGGCAGCCGCATCGGCCCCAAAGCTTTTGGCGCACACCACGTCGGTGGGGATCGGCACCTCCGCGCCCCGCGCTTTCATGGCCTCGATCACCGCTTTGGCCTCACCCACCAAATCCGGCTCGGCCAAGGACTTGCCGATCTTCATGCCCGCAGCCAGCATGAAGGTGTTGGCGATGCCCCCGCCCACGATCAGTTGGTCCACGTTTTTGGCCAGTGCTTGCAAGATCGTGAGTTTGGTACTGACCTTGCTGCCAGCCACGATGGCCGCCAGCGGGCGCTTGGGGTTGGCCAGGGCTTTGCTGATCGCGTCGATCTCGGCCGACAGCAAAGGCCCTGCACAAGCAACGGGGGCAAACTGCGCGATGCCGTAGGTGGTGCCCTCGGCACGGTGCGCGGTGCCAAACGCGTCGTTGACATAGATGTCGCACAAGGCAGCCATCTGGCGGGCCAGGTTTTCGCTGTTCTTTTTCTCGCCGGGGTTGACGCGGCAGTTCTCCAGCATCACCACGTGACCGGGCGCAACCGCCACGCCGCCCACCCAATCAGACAGCACTGGGACCTCACGGCCGAGCAATTCGCCCAGGCGCTTGGCCACCGGCGCCAAGGAGTCTTCCGGCTTGAACTCGCCTTCGGTCGGACGGCCCAAATGGCTGGTCACCATGACCGCGGCACCTGCAGCCAAGGCCATTTCGATGCAAGGCACGGAGGCGCGGATACGGGTGTCTTCGCTGATCTGGCCATGGTCATCAAAAGGCACGTTCAGGTCGGCGCGGATGAACACGCGTTTGCCTTTGGCGGAGCCTTGGGCACAGAGGTCTGCGAAGCGATGGATGTGCATGTGTTTTGTCTCCGAGATGTGTTTTTGGAGGGATTCTAGGCAAAAGTCACCAACCCAAGCCCATGTGCAGGGGCAAATACACCGCCATGCCCACCACGATGGTGCCCAGCACCGCTTGCCCCTGGCCGCGTCGCCAAAAGTAAAAAGCCGCGCCCACCGCGGCGGCGTAGATGCGCGCATCCCGCCAGTCGGGGATCAGTGCGCCATGTTTCATCACGATTTCCGGGATGATCACCGCACTCAAAGCCGCGATCGGTGCATACCGCAAGCCCCGATCCGCCCAACGCGGAAAAGGCAGGGCACGCTCAAAGATGAAAAAGAAACACCGGGTGATGACGGTGGCTGCAGCCAAAGCCAGCACGGTCAGCATGAGCCACAGGTCGGTCATGCTTTGGCCGCCTGATCGTTCAAACCGGTGCGCTCGAGCAGCAAGCACATCGCCACGGCAGCGGCGATGCCAACCACGATGTTGAGTTTCAAGGGCAATGCGAAGGCCGCCACCGCCGCCGCACCCGAGACGCCAGCGGCGATGCGGCGCATGGGGGTGTCAGAAAGCGAGCACATCACACCAACCAAGGCCAGCACACCGGCAAACCCCAGCCCCCAGCTGCCCGGTATCTGGCTGGCCGTGAACACCCCGACCAAACTGGCGATTTGCCAACCGGCCCAATTCAAAAAAGTGTTGCCCGACAAGTAGGCCATTTCAGCGCGCTGGCCAATGGGGTCTTGCGCGGGTTCGGGGAAGCGCTTGACGAACATCACATAGCTCAAATCAGCGGTCATGTAGCCCACACACAAACGCTGCCAGCGAGGCCAGTGCATCAGGTACTTGCGCAAGTGCAAGCTGAACACCACAAACCGCAAGTTGACGCAAAACGCAGTGGCCAGCACCACCCAAAACGGCGCACCTGCAGCGATCATGGGCGTGGCCGCCAGCTGCGAACTGCCGGCGTAAACCAACACGGTCATGGCGGCGGCGACTTCCACGCTCAAACCCGACTGCACCATGGCCACGCCAGTCATCAAACCCCAGGCCCAGATGCCGGGCGCGACCGACAGCATGTCGCGCATGCCTTCGCGAAACGAGGGGTGGCGGTGATTGGCGGGGTCGAAAAACATGTTCTCAGCTGCCCAGCACCGTGCCCAGCAGTTGCCGGTGGCTGTGCATGAAATCGGCTGCGCTGATGCGCTTGCCCCCTGGCGTCTGCAGCTGAAGCAATTGCAACTCCCCTTGACCGGTGGCAACGCTCAGCACGTCGCCGCTGGCTTGCAGCACCGTGCCGGGTGCGCTGGCGTGACGCGATGCACCGGCGTTCGAGGTGTGCAAGGCAGCATCGACCGTCCTGGCCGACCAGACCTTCAAGGGCTGGCCCTGCAGCGTGGTGACTGCGCCTGGAAAGGGATCGAAGGCGCGGATGCGTTGCGACAACTGCAGCGCCGGCAACTGCCAGTCGATCTGCGCTTCTTCTTTCAAAATCTTGGCCGCGTAAGTGATGCCCTCGGCCGCTTGCTTGGTGGCATGCAGCTGGGGCCATTGGGCCAAGGTTTGCACCACCAATTCAGCGCCCAGCGCCGCGAGCTTGTCGTGCAGTGAGCTGGCGGTGTCATCGGACGCGATCGGCAAGGTTTGTCGCATCCACACATCGCCGGTGTCCAAGCCTTCGTCCATCTGCATGATGCACACACCGGTTTCACGGTCGCCTGCTTCGATCGCGCGTTGGATCGGTGCGGCACCGCGCCAGCGCGGCAGCAGGGATGCGTGGATGTTCAGGCAACCCAAAGGCACACTTTGCAAAGCCCAGCGGGGCAAGAGCAGGCCATAGGCCACGACCACCATGATCTGCGCCTGTGCAGCGTCAATCGCTGCTCGGGCGTCTTGTGCTTCATCCGGGTATTGGCCGTCCAGGCGCAGGCTTGTCGGTTGGCAAACCGGCCAGCCTTGTTCGAGCGCGTATTGCTTGACGGCCGAGGCCTGGCGTTTCATGCCGCGCCCGGCAGGGCGGTCAGGCTGGGTGAGCACCAAGGCGATCTCGTGACCAGCGGCATGCAAGGCGGCCAACGCCGATTGGGCAAAGGCCGGCGTGCCGGCGAACACGATGCGCATTTAAATGCGCTCGGCTTCGCGCTGTGCTTTGAGCAGCTTGCCTTTGATGCGCATGCGTTTGAGAGGAGACAAGTACTCGACAAACACCTTGCCCATGAGGTGGTCCATCTCGTGCTGGATGCACACCGCCATCAGGCCATCGGCGTCGATGATGCGCGACTGACCGTGCTCGTCCAGCGCTTGCACCTTGACTTGTGCGGCCCGCTCGACGCCGTCAAAAATGCCCGGCACCGACAAACAGCCTTCTTCGCCTTTGATGCGCTCATCGCTCAACCACAGCAACTCGGGGTTGATCAGCACCATCGGGGTGTTGCGTTCTTCGGACACGTCCATGACCACCAAGCGTTGGTGAATGTCCACCTGGGTGGCGGCCAGGCCCACACCTTTGGCCTCGTACATGGTTTCCAACATGTCGGCGGCGAATTGGCGGATCTGGTCGTTCACCTCGGCCACCGGTTTGGCCACGGTATGCAGACGCGGATCGGGGAAAGAGAGGATGGGGAGTAAAGCCATGGCGATATTGTCGCTTTTTTGGTCAGATTGGTTTGAGCCGTCCGCACAAACCCTGTGAGTCTCTCTCACACAGCGCGCCCGCGCTTTTCCCTAAGCTTTGGCGACCTTGACTTGTCCAAACCGCAACATGCAAACGCCCAGCCCTGACATGGCCACCGCGCCCCCCGCACTGCCCGACCGTCTCGTCGGCTGTGAACGCACCCAAGCCTGGCTGGCGCAGAGCACGCCGGAGCGAGAACACGCGGTGTGGGCCTTGGGGGACCCGCGCTACCCGGCGGCGTTGCTGGCGCTGGATGACCCACCGCCGTGGTTGTTCGCCTGTGGCCAGTTGGCACAAACGCCTGGTCTGTGTGTGGCGGTGGTGGGCAGCCGCAACCCGACCCCGCAGGGCCGCGAGAACGCGCGTGCCTTGGCGCACAGTTTGCGGTCGGCGGGTGTGTGCGTGGTCTCGGGCTTGGCGCTGGGCATCGATGGCGCGGCGCACCAGGGTGCGCTGCAAGCAGCGCCTTCAGGTTTGTCACACCCAGGCTGCACGACGATCGCGGTGGTGGGCACTGGCCTGGACCGTGTCTACCCCCGCGCCCACCACGCCTTGGCGCAACAGGTGGCCGCGCAAGGCTGGTTGATCAGCGAGCTGCCGCCTGGCACGCCCCCCTTGGCGCACCACTTTCCCCGCCGCAACCGATTGATTGCCGCTTTGTCGTCCGGGGTGTTGGTGGTTGAGGCGGCCTTGAAGTCAGGCTCGCTCATCACCGCTGACCTGGCCTTGGCAATGGGCAAAGACGTGTTTGCCGTGCCCGGCTCGATCCATTCACCCTTGGCGCGCGGTTGCCATGCCTTGCTCAGACAAGGCGCCAAGCTGGTGGAAACCGCACAAGACGTGCTGGAAGAGTTGCCCATGCATGCGCTGTCGCACCAGACGACCCTGACGGATGCACCTGCGCCAATACCTGCCATGCCCAGCGATCCTGTGCAGCGTGCGCTGCTGGATGCGCTGGGGCACGACCCTCAGCCACTCGATGTCTTGTGGTGGCGCAGTGGCGCGTCCCTGGAAGACGCGATGTGTGCCTTGCACGACTTGCTGCAAGCAGGCAGGGTGGCTGAGATGCCGGGTGGGATGTACCAAGCCTTGGCACCCTGACACCCGCATGGATTCAAGCTGGCGGGGGCATGTTGAAAACAGGTTATATTGCCTGCATGTTCGATGTTCTTGTGTATGTGTACGAGCACTACTGGCGTGGTGATGCGTGCCCCGAGTTGCCCCTCTTAGGCCGCAAACTCAGTGCCGCTGGCTTTGACGCCGATGAAATTGAGCAAGCCTTGGCGTGGCTGGCGGGCCTCAACATCGCCGCCCAGCACAGCGACATGATCCATGTCGGCAACGCCAAAGCCGGCGCCCCCCCCGCTTACGTCCAATCCCCCAACAGCATGCGGATTTACTCCGAAGCCGAGCAGCAGCATGTGGGTGCCGCTGGCCTGGGCTTTTTGACCTTCATGGAAAGCGCCGGCGTGTTGCCCGCGCAAATGCGTGAAATCGTGGTGGACCGCGCCATGGCCGTGCCCAACTACCCGGTCAGCTTGGATGACCTCAAGATCATCGTGCTCATGGTTTACTGGAGCGCTGGTATCGAACCCGATGCCTTGGTGCTCGACGAGTTGTGCGACGACCAAATCGCACGCGTGGCGCACTGACCTCTTCGCATACCTCCCCCCCAAAAAAGGCACCCGAGGGTGCCTTTTTTTCATGAAGCGGGCTGTTTAAACCATTGCGCCTGCGTTGGGGTCGTTCGGGTCTTCGAATTCCTTTTTGGCAGGGGTTTTGATCAGGTCTTCGCGGCGAATGCCCAGCCACATGGCGATGGATGCCGCCACGAACACGGACGAGTAAATGCCAAACAAAATGCCGATGGTCAGCGCCAAGGCGAAGTAGTGCAGGGTGGCGCCACCAAAGAGCAGCATGGACAAGACCATCAACTGGGTGCTGCCATGGGTGATGATCGTGCGGCTGATGGTGGAGGTGATGGCGTTGTCGATGATCTCGACCGTGTTCATCTTGCGGTAGCGGCGAAAGTTCTCGCGCACCCGGTCAAAAATCACCACCGACTCGTTGACCGAGTAGCCCAGCACCGCCAGTACCGCGGCCAGCACTGGGAGCGAAAACTCCCACTGAAAGAAGGCAAAGAAACCCAAGATGATCACCACGTCGTGCAAGTTGGCGATGATGCCCGCCACCGCGTATTTCCACTCGAAGCGGATCGCGAGGTAAATCATGATGCCCACCACCACGAAGGCCAAGGCTTTCAAACCGTCGATCGCGAGCTCGTCACCGACTTGCGGGCCAACGAATTCCGTGCGCTTGAGCTCGGCAGCAGGATCGGTTTCTTTGAGCACGGCCATCACACGGGTGCTTTGCTCGGTGGCGGTGCTGCCCTTCAAGGCGGGCATGCGGATCAGCACATCGCGGGCCGAGCCGAAGTTTTGCACCTGCACATCGGTGAAGCCCAGCTTGGCGATTTGCGCGCGCATCGGGTCGAGTGCCACCGGTTGAGAGAAGCTCACCTCCATCAAGGTGCCGCCGGTGAACTCCACCGACAAATGCAAACCACGGCTGAAGAGGAAAAACACCGCCGCCAAAAAAGTGATCAAAGACACGGCATTGAGCACCAAAGCGTGGCGCATGAACGGAATGTCTTTGCGGATTTTGAAAAATTCCATGGTCTGCTTTCAGTCGGCTTTGGCTTGGGCGATCACGTCGCGGGTGCTGTCTTTTGGCCGCCAGACGGTGCCGATGGCCACCGATTGAAGACGCTTTTGCCGGCCATACCAGAGGTTGACCAGGCCGCGTGAGAAAAACACCGCCGAGAACATGCTGGTCAAAATACCCAGGCAGTGCACCACCGCAAAACCGCGCACCGGCCCTGAGCCAAAGGCCAGCAAGGCCAGGCCAGCGATCAAGGTGGTGACGTTGGAGTCAAGGATGGTGGACCAAGCGCGGTCGTAACCCGTGTGGATCGCGGTTTGCGGGGCGGCACCGTTGCGCAGTTCTTCGCGAATGCGCTCATTGATCAGCACGTTGGCATCGATCGCCATGCCCAACACCAAGGCCATGGCTGCCATCCCAGGCAAGGTGAGCGTGGCCTGCAGCATCGAGAGCACGGCCACCAGCAACATCAAGTTGAGCGCCAAGGCGATGCTGGAGATCACACCAAACAACATGTAGTACAGGCACATGAAGACCGCAACCGCGGCAAAGCCCCAAGTGACCGAGTCAAAGCCCTTGGCGATGTTTTCAGCGCCCAGGCTGGGGCCAATCGTGCGCTCTTCAATGATGTCCATGGGCGCGGCCAAGGACCCAGCACGCAGCAGCAAGGCCGTGTCCGCGGCTTCCACGCTGGTCATGCGACCCGAGATTTGGACCCGGCCGCCACCGATCTCGGACCGGATCACCGGCGCGGTCACCACTTCGCCCTTGCCTTTTTCAAACAGCAAGATGGCCATGCGTTTGCCAACATTCTCACGCGTGACGTCCTTGAAAATCCGCGCGCCCTTGGCATCCAAGGTGAGGTGAACCGCGGCCTCTTGGGACTCAGTGTCAAAGCCGGGTTGCGCGTCGGTCAGGTTTTCACCCGTCAGCAAGACTTGCTTTTTAACCACCACGCCTTGGCCATTGCGGTCGAGGTATTTTTCAGTGCCAAACGGCACCATGCCGCTGCCAGTCTCAGCCAGCCGCGCTTCGCTGCTGTCGTCAGCCATGCGGATTTCCAGGGTCGCCGTGCGACCCAAAATGTCTTTGGCTTTGGCGGTGTCTTGCACCCCCGGCAGCTGCACCACGATGCGGTCGAGGCCTTGTTGCTGAATCACCGGCTCGGCCACGCCCAATTCGTTGATACGGTTGTGCAGGGTGGTGATGTTTTGCTTCAGGGCTTGTTCTTGCACCCGCTTGGCTGCCTCGGGTCTCAAGGTGGCGCGCAATTGGTAGGCATTGTTTTGGGGGGTGACTGTGGCCAGCAAATCGGCAAACTGCGCTTGAACCAAGGCCATGGCTGCATCCGCGCTAGCCTGGTCTGCAAATTCGATGTCGATGCTTTGCTGGTTGCGGCTGATACCACTGTGGCGAATGCTTTTCTCGCGCAAGGCGGTGCGCAAATCGCCAGCCAGCGACTCGGCTTTTTTGGTCAGCGCTGCTGGCATGTCGACCTGCAGCATGAAGTGCACGCCACCGCGCAAGTCCAGGCCCAAGTACATGGGGGCGGCATTCAGGCTGCTGAGCCAGGCAGGCGTGCGGGGAATCAGGTTGAGCGCGACCACAAACGAGGGATTGGCCGCGTCGGTGTTCAGTGTCCGCTGGACCACATCTTTGGCTTGCAGTTGCTCGTCGGTGTTTTCAAAACGCAACTTGAGGGAGTTGGCATCCAAAGCCAGCATGGACGGGGTGAGCTTGGCCACTTTGAGCGCCTCCTCGACCTTGGCTTGCACATCCAAGTCGAGCTTGACACTTGCGCGGGCAGGCGAGACCTGCACCGCGGGCGCTTCACCAAAAAAATTGGGCAGCGTGTACAGCGTGCCCAGCAACACCGCGGTCAAGATGACCAGGTATTTCCAAAGTGCGTAGCGGTTCATAAAGATTTGATCGAGCCTTTGGGCAGCACCTGGACCACGGCAGAGCGTTGCAATTGCAAGGTCACGCCATTGCCCACATCCAGGCCAATTTGGTGCTCACCCAACTGGCTGATCTTGCCCATCATGCCGCCGGTGGTGACCACTTCATCACCCTTGCCCAAAGCATCAAGCATGGCTTTGAGTTCTTTTTGGCGTTTCATTTGCGGGCGGATCATGACGAAATACAGCACCACGAACATCAGTACCAAGGGCAACATGCTCATGAGGGACGAACCAAGGTCGCTGCCACCAGTGGCAGCAGGGGCGGTTTGGGCGAAAGCAGAGGACATCAACACAGAAAGCTCTCCTATTAGAGGTAACCGGTCATTGTATGCGCTGGGTTTTTCCATAGCCACGCAAGGATTTATCGTGATTGCGAGCAACGCCCAGCGATGCAGGCCAACCCTGCCGGGCTCGGGCACCGCTCACCAAAGCACAGCTGCGAGGTTCGCGGCTATTCGACCCAGCATGTTGGCCAACAGATGGATGCGATGGCAGATCAGATTGCCATCATGACTACAAAGAGGGATATATAAAGAAAATAGAGAGATTTATGGGTATTAAATAGCTAATATTGGGTCTCATGAACCGACCCATGCTGCCTGAACCCCCGTCACCCAACCTGCACCAAGCCATCCGCGCCTTGCTGTTGGCTGCCCGTGCGCAAGCGCGGCAAACGGTGAATACCGCCATGGTGCAGACCTATTGGCACATCGGCCGCATGATTGTGGAAGACGAACAGGGCGGGCAAAAGCGCGCGACCTACGGCAAGCAGGTACTGCGGGAATTGGCCAGGCGCTTGAGCGAAGAGTTTGGCGTGGGGTTTGATGTGAGCAACTTGCGCAATATGCGTCAGTTCTTTCACGCTTTCCCAATTCG
>CAMDCZ010000018.1 GCA_945890735.1 Bordetella parapertussis
GTGCTCACCGCGGTTGACTCGGCCCTGATGGTGATCGACGCGGCCAATGGTGTGGAAGCGCAGACCCGGCGCTTGATCGAGGTGTGCCGTCAGCGCGACACACCGATCATCACCTTCGTCAACAAAATGGACCGCGAGGTGCGCGACCCCTTGGACATCTTGGACGAGGTCGAGCGCGAACTCGGTATGCCCTGCGTGCCCATGACCTGGCCTGTCGGCCAAGGCAAAAGCTTTGGCGGCATCGTCAATCTGCGCACCCAAGCCATGACCGTGTTCGAGTCGGGCAGCGAGCGCTTGCCACAAGACTTTGAAACCGTGCCCTTGAGCGACCAGGCCAAGCTCAGCGAGCGGTTTGGCATGGAATGGGCCAGCGCCATGGACAGCATGGAATTGGCCACCGGTGCATCGCCCGCCTTCGACCGCGAAGCGTTTTTGGCGGGCAAGCAAACACCGGTGTTTTTTGGTTCGGGCGTGAACAACTTTGGTGTGATGGAAGTGCTCGACGCCTTGGTTGACTTGGCACCCTCACCGCAACCGCGCCAAAGCGCTTTGCAAGTCAACAAGCAACTGGTCGAAAAAACCATCCAGCCCGAAGACCCGGGTTTTGCAGGCGTGGTGTTCAAGGTGCAAGCCAACATGGACGCCAACCACCGTGACCGCATCGCTTTTGTGCGGGTGGCTTCCGGCAAATACCTGCCTGGCATGAAGCTCAAGGTGCAACGCAGCAGCAAAGAGTTGCGCCCCACGTCGGTGGTGACTTTTTTGAGCCAACGCCGCGAAGCGGTCGAAGAGGCCTATGCCGGCGACATCATTGGCTTCACCACCCACGGCGGCGTGCAGCTGGGCGACACCATCACCGATGGGGCGGCATTGCAATTCACCGGCTTGCCGTTTTTTGCGCCCGAGCTGTTCACGACCGTGATCTTGAAGAACCCCTTGCGGACCAAGCAACTCCAAACCGGCTTGGAGCAGTTGGGCGAAGAAGGGGCGATCCAGGTGTTCAAGCCCGAGATGGGAGGCGCCATGCTCTTGGGGGCGATCGGCCAGTTGCAGTTTGAGGTGGTGCAACACCGACTCAAAGCCGAATACGACTGCGACGTGCGTCTGGAAAACAGCCAATTCACCGGCGCGCGATGGATCACCGCGGACAGCCCTGCCGAGCTGCGTGAATTCACCAACGCCTACCCCCAGCGCATGGCTTTGGACGCAGCCAGTACCTTGGCCTATTTGTGCACCTCGCCCTACGATGTGCGTTTGGCACAAGAGCGTTTTCCCAAAATCCATTTCCATCCCCTGCGCGAGCACGCAGGTTTGGCTTTGGGCTCTGCCGGTTAACCATCACCCATGCGACCAGGCCTGATCCCCGGCTCTTTGCTGCCTGTGCTGTGGGTGAGCCTGTGGCTGGCCCTGGGTGGGGTGTTGTGGACAGCTTCGCCGCCGACCGCACCTGGGCCAGGCCGCCCCGCGGCCTTGGCCAGTCAGGCGCCCGGGCAGTCACCCACCCCGGGTGTCTGGCCTTTTGTGCTGGAGGCCCAGGGCGACATTCCTCAGCCAGCAGGTGCACCTGCCGCCCATGCAAGCAACCTGTTGGCCCTGCCCCATGACCCACAGTTTGCGATGGCGGCCTTTTGGTTTGCCGGCAGCAGCGAAGGGGCAGCGGATGTGCAAATTGCCATGTCCTTGTGGTCGCGCCAAGCGCAAGCCTGGACGAGCCCGCAATGGGTGGTTAACCGACACACGGTTGGTGCGGCACTTGGCAAAGGCGTGCGCCGCTTGGGCAACCCGGTGGCATGGCTCGACAAATCCAACCGCATCCATTTATTTGTCGTCGGCACGGGCTTGGGCGGTTGGGCGGCCGCGCGCGTGCTGCACCTGCAACAAGCGCAGTCCCAAGCGCCATTGCAAGCCGATGCCCTGGCATTGAAAGCCGTGGGCACCCTGCCACTGAGTTGGTTTTGGAACATCAGCCATTTGGTGCGACATGCCCCTTTGCCCTTGGCCGACGGTGGGATGGTCTTGCCGGTGTATTTCGAGTTGGGCGCGAAGTACCCGGTGTTTGCCTGGTTCAGCCCCACAGGGGACTTTCAAGGTGTCAGACGGTTCACCGAACAACCCCATTTGTTGCAGGCTGCGCCTGTGGCCATCACCGAACAACACTGGTTGGCCTATTTGCGCACCCAGGGCCCGGGTGAGCGAGTCGCCGTGCTTGAAACAACCGATGCTGGTTTGCATTGGGGTTTGCGAGAGGACTTGCCCTTGAGCAACACCGATTCCGCGATCGCAGCCTTGCGCCTGCCCGATGGCCAGGTGGTGATGGCGCGCAACCCCAAGGAAGGCTATCGCAGCCAACTCCTGGCCCATGTCAGTGGGGATGGTGTGCATTGGTCTGCCCCTCAAAGCTTGCACCAAGACAACCAAGGCGGTGAATTCGCCTACCCGGCATGGGCCTGGCAGGACAAGCGCTTGTGGCTGTCCTACACGAATGACCGCCAAGGCATTGCCTGGCAGCGCTGGCGTCCCCAGACAGAGGCGCCGCGCCGACCATGAACGGGGACCTGCTGTTTCAATCATTTGCGCTGCCCGATGCAGACGTGGCACTGATGCTGCACACGGCTGCTTGGGTTGCTGTCTTGACCTGGCTGTCCACCAGCCTTTTGCCCACTGACTGGCGCGGGGCACGCTGGTTGCTCGCCAGCGTGTTTTGGGCCGCAGCCTTGGCCTGGTGGCCAGCGCCTTTGTCCGCCTTGGGTCTGGCATTTCAATCGCCTTCGCTGCTCAGCCTGTGTTTGTGTGTCATGGCAGCCTGGGTCGACATGCGGACCCCTCCCAGGCAAATTTTTTCCAGCCCTGAGCACCTGTCTGGCAGGGCTTGGCCTTGGGCATGCTTGGTGTTGTTGGGTTGGGCCATGGTGCTGGACCTGTGGGGTCAACTGCCCATGGATGTGTATCTCTGGGGCTTCACCGCGGGTCCCGTTTGGTTGGCCTGGGGATCAACAGGTGCCTGGATGGTCTGGGTGGGTTTCCAAAACAGCGCGACGGCCAATTGGCACAGCCGAGCAGCGACCTGTGTGTTGGTCACCTGCGCGGTGTTCTTGTTGTCACGTGCGCCCACGGGCAATGCCTGGGACGCCTTGCTAGACCCCTGGGTTTGGGTCTATGCCCATGTGGTGCTGCTGCGCTATGCCAGGGCTCAACGCACCCGCATCAGCCATTCCTGACGCCACAGCCATTGGGCTGGGCTGGCGATGTTGCTGCTGTTGACCTGACCCGGCTTGAGCCGAAGTTCGATGTCCCAACGCACCGCCACCCGCTGGCATGTGCTGGCTTCACAAGGCAAGGGATCGGCACCGTTCAATCGCGCCACGATGAACCACGTGCCTGGGGTGGCGTCCAGGCCCTGGCTCAAGGCTTCGACCTTGTCTTGTTGCGGCACAAACCGGTTCCCGCCTGGCAGCAAAAATTGAAACCGCTCAAACTCACCATTGAAACCAGCAGGCACCCACACCGTGCTCGCCATGGGTCGATCGGCTGTCTCACCCACAAAAGCCACCCGCTCACCGGCATGCCCTTGCAGCAAAGCATTCAAACCGACAAACGCCAGGCCCACACTCCACAGCGCAGCCAAGGCGGCGAACGCCGATCTCTGCCAGGCCCACCATGCCAGCGCCACAGCCAGCGCCAAGGCAGCAGCCAACAAGCACTGCCAAGGCATGGGCAACAAACCCAGGGCTTGGGCATGCCAACCCAACCAAGCCAGCACACCCAACATGCACAGTGACAACAGGTGTACACCCCTGAATGACCAGGCAGACAAACGGTCCAGGTGGATGGCCATGAGCATGGCCATGGCGGGCAAGGTCGGCAACAGGTACCGCGCTGAGCGCTGACTGGGCAGCAAAAAAACCAGCCACCACACCAACAACCAAACCACCAAAGCCGCGCTCAGCTGGCCTCGCCAATCCCGCCACTTGGCATGCCTGTGTCGCCATGCCAGGGCATACACGCCCACGACCGCGGGTGCCAACAAGCCAGCGTTTTCCAGGTGCGCCAAGGCATAACCACCCCATGCTTTGACACTGAGCAACTGGGCCCAATAGCCCTGGGCATGGCCCATCTTGCCCATGTTTTCACCCACCACGAATTCGCGCCAAACCGCCTCAGGCTGCGGGTCCAGCAACAACCATGAAGCAATCACGCCCAACGCAACCACGCTCATCCAAGCCAATTGCGCACTGCACACCCACAGCTTGCGCCATGACAACGCCGGCGCCATGATCAACCGCACTGCCCACAAACCAGCCGCCACCGGGGCGACCAAGGCAAAGGATTTGTAGGCCAAACCAATGCCCAGCAACAAGCCCCAGCCGGTCCACACACCCCATTCGCGCCAGTGGTGGTGAATCGGTAAGCCGGTTGTGCTGGCCGCACGCCAAAGCAGATGCAAGAGCGGAATGCTGAACCAAAACATTTCAGGGGCGGTGGTGAGGAAAGGTCGACCATAGCGGAACGTGCCCCAACTCGCCAAAAAACACAGCAGCGCCCATGCAGGGGTTCGCCATTCACCCACCCAGCGGTGCAACACAACCGCCATGGCACCCGCCACCAACACGAGGTAGACCAAACTGGGGACACGCAAAAGCCACAGCTGCCCATGTTCACCCCAGCCACCAGCCACCATGGCCTGCCAAAACAGCAACGGGGGCTTGGTGTTGCGCATGTTGGGCAGCTCCGACACCAACGGCAACCAGTGTGAGCTGTCGGCGGTCAGCCGGGCGATGTGGGCATAAACCATTTCATCGCCGTTGGTCGGCATGTACGCGTTGTCCAATCCCCAGGCATAGACCAGGGCAAAACACGCCACCGACAGCCACAGCCACCAGGTCGGCGGCTTCATGGATGGACTCGGGTGCTGCTTCATGCCTGGGGCGGCGGTTGGCGGCGAAAAGTCCACCAATCGTTGGTCAGGTAATTGCTGATGCTGGCCACCACGATCGAGATGGCATTGGCGAGCAGGTAATGCATGTGCTGCGACAACCACAGGGTCAGCACATATTGAATCAAGATGCCCAGCCAAGAAGCCAAGGCGTATTTCAACAAACGTGCAGCCGTGGCGCCATTCACTCCCAACGCCTGCACCTCGCCAGTGGCCAAGCGGTCAGCCCAGGTCCACAGGCTGTTCCAGGCGAAATTGTTCAAGGTGGCCACGGCAATCGCGCATGCCAGGCCCCAGGACAAACGCTGGGCTGGGTCGCTCAAGCCGGCCAACACCCACTCTTGCATCAACAACAGCATGAGCATGTTGACCACGGTGCCAGACGCGCCGACCGTGGCAAAGCGCAGGTAGCGCCAACGGTACAAACGCCGCAAGCCAGGCTCGGCCCATTGCAAACCCGCTGGCAGGGGAAAAGGCAAAGGGCGATCGGTTTCAGTCATAAGCGGCCGGACGCGGATCGGCCAAACCCAGCTGGGTCTGCGCCAAGGCCAGCACCTGTGCTGGCGTGATGCGTTTCAGACATTGGTTGTCACCATCGCAAGGGGTGGCGCGGTGGTTGTAAGCGGTCACGCAAGGCGAGCAAGCCGCATGGCTTTCCAACACCGTGGCACGCGGGGTGAGTGGCCCGTACAAGGCGCTGGTTTCTGGGCCAAAGAACATCAGGGTGCGGATCGGGGTCAAGCTGGCGAAATGCCCAGGACCACCGTCATTGGTGACCAGCAAATCACAATGGAAGAACAAGCGGGTCAGAGCCTCCAGGTCCCGGGTATAGCCCACCAGGTTCAAGCAATTGTCATGACCAGATTCGGCTTGGATGGACTGGGCCAAAGCCTGGTCTTCAGGCAAGCCAATGATGCCGACCGCATGGCCTTGCTCACACAAGTCACGCGCCAGCGTGGCGTAATGCGATGCAGGCCAGGCGCGGATGGGCAATAAACCGCCGCCTGCATAAATCAAGACTCGTTGTTTAGCAGCCATCAAGCGCGGGTGGTCGCGGTGCAATGCCTGGGTGAAGCTGGGCATGTCGCCATGGGTGAAATGCACTTGCAAGCCCGAGTCCAGGGGCTTGGCATTGCGCACCATGCTTTTGGTGCGTGGCATGCCCGAACTTGTCAGTGCGTCGACCAAGGCCATGAACTGCAGGCTGATGTGTCGGTAGGGGTTGTAGGGAATCGCGGCGTTGAAAAAAGAGCCTCGGTACAAGCCTTCTTGGGTGTGCGGCGTGAAGCCTGCGCGCATGCGTGCACCACAACCATAGGTGAGCAAGGCACTGATGCGAGAAAACAATTCGCAATCGATGACCGCGTCCAAGCGCAAACGCCGCAAACGCCACATCACCACGACCAGGTCGCGCAGCAAGCCAAACAAAGAGCGGTCATCAATGCCGTGCAAATGCGTCTCGGGCACCAGGCCGAGCAAACGGGCCACCGATTGGTTGCGGCGCAGTTGCAAAATATGGATGTCTGCGCCAGGGTGGCGGTCGCGCAGGTGCTGGAACATCGGCCCCGCCAACACCATGCTGCCCATCTCGGACAACATGATGACCAGCACGCGGTGGATCGGCGCAGCGCTGTCGGCCGGTCGGCCAAACCACCGGTGCCAGACAGACACCAAACCACACAACCAGGGTCCGACCCAAGCGTCAATGCGGCGTTGTGTGTTGATGTTCATGGCAAGCAGGGGGCATTGTAGTCAGCCCCTGTGGCATCACTGCCTGGCCAACACCGGTTTGAGCGCGTTGCCGGTGTGTGTGCCCAGCTTGACCAAGGCTTCTGGCGTGGTGGCTGCAACCACCCGGCCACCACTGTCACCGCCTTCGGGACCGAGGTCGATCACCCAGTCGGCTTCGGCGATCACATCCAGGTCGTGCTCGATCACCACCACGCTGTGCCCACCATCGACCAAGCGGTGCAGCACCCGGATCAGCTTGTCCACGTCGGCCATGTGCAGGCCGACCGTGGGTTCATCCAAGACATACAAGGTATGCGGGGCTTGCTGACCTCGGCGGGTGATGTCGTCACGCACCTTGGACAACTCGGTCACCAGCTTGATGCGTTGCGCTTCACCCCCACTCAAGGTGGGTGAAGGCTGCCCCAGCGTCAGGTAGCCCAAGCCGACGTCTTTGAGTAACTGCAATGGGTGGCTGATGTTGGGCATGGCCGCAAAGAAGTCAACCGCTTCATCGACCTCCATTTGCAACACATCGCCAATGCTTTTGCCGCGCCAACGCACCGCCAAGGTCTCGGGGTTGAAACGCGCACCTTTGCAGACCTCGCACAAGACTTTGACATCGGGCAAGAAGCTCATTTCAATGGTACGCAGGCCTTGGCCTTCGCAACCCGGGCAACGGCCTTCACCGGTGTTGAAACTGAAGCGGCCTGGGCCATAGCCCCGCGCTTTGGCTTCCAAGGTTTCGGCAAACAGTTTGCGGACCGTGTCCCAAAACCCGATGTAGGTGGCCGGGCAGCTGCGTGGGGTTTTGCCAATGGGGGTTTGGTCGACTTCCAGCACCCGGTCAATGCTTTGGTAACCATCAACTGCCAGGCATCCCAACCAAGCCGGGTGTTTGCCTGCCTCGTCGAGTTTGCGTCCGGCTTGGGTGGAACGCTGCGACACCACCGCGGCCACGTTGTGCAGCAACACATCGCGCGCCAGGGTCGATTTGCCCGAGCCACTCACGCCGGTGACCGCCACCAAGCGTTGCAAAGGCACGCCAATGTCGACTTGCTGCAGGTTGTGCAGTGACGCGCCTTGCAGGCTGAGCCAAGCGGCGGCATCGGCCAGATCCACCGGCCTGCGCGCTTGCAAAGGGTGTTTGATCGCGTGCCTCAAATAGCGCCCTGTTTGCGACTCGGCAGCACCCATCAGGTCGGCCACCGAGCCCTGGGCCACCAATTGGCCACCGCGTTTGCCCGCACTCGGGCCGATGTCAATGATGTGGTCGGCGCGGCGAATGGTTTCCTCATCGTGCTCGACCACGACCAGGGTGTTGCCCTTGTCGCTCAAGGTGCGCAAGGCGTCCAACAAAACCTGGTTGTCTCGCGCATGCAGGCCGATGGTGGGTTCGTCCAGCACATAGCACACGCCTTGCAAATGGCTGCCGAGTTGGGCGGCCAAGCGGATGCGCTGCGCCTCGCCACCACTCAGGGTCGGCGCGCCTCGGTCCAAGGTGAGGTAGCCCAAACCGACTTGGGCCAAAAACGCCAATCGGCTTTGGATTTCGGGCAGCAGGTCGCGGGCAATGTTTGCCTCTCTGCCGCTGAGCACCAAGCCATCGGCCCATTGCTGGATTTGCAAAACACCCATGCTGGCCAAGTCGGTGATGGCTTGCCCTTCAAACTGCACCGCACGTGCGGTGGCGTTCAAGCGGGTGCCGGCACATGCACGGCAAACCTGCTCGCTCACCTCGTCCAACTCGGGCTCGGCAAAGCTTTTCTCGCGGCCCCGTGCTTGCGGGTCTTGCACCGAATCGTCCATGGCGGCGCGTTGCTCGCGCGACAAGGTGATGCCCGTGCCCACGCAGTCGGTGCACCAACCATGCTTGCTGTTGTAAGAGAACAACCGCGGGTCCAACTCAGGGTATGAGGTGTCGCAGACCGGGCAGGCACGTCGGGTGGAGTAAGCCTGACACTTGCCAATCTGCGTGGTGTCCTCACCCGCCAGCATGGCTTCTTGCAAACCACCGAGTTCACTCAGCACATGCACCGTGCCTTTGCCGTGCTCAAGCGCGGTCAACAAGGCTTGGCGCAACTCGGCTTCGCGGCTGGGGTCGATCTTCAAACTGGCCACTGGCAGCTCGATGGTGTGCTCTTTGAACCGGTCTAGGCGCGGGAAACCCGTGGTGGGCAAAAACTGTCCATCCACCCGCAAATGCGTGAAGCCGCGCGGACGCGCCCAATCGGCCAACTCGGTGTAGACACCTTTGCGGTTCATCACCAAGGGGCTGAGCAAGCCAATGTGTTGGCCACGGTATTGCTTCATCAGCAAGGCGGCCAAACGGTCGGGGGTTTGCGGTTGCACCGCGGCCCCGTCGTGGATGCAGTGCTGGGTGCCCAACTTCACATACAACAAGCGCAGGAAATGCCAAACCTCGGTGGTGGTGCCGACCGTGCTTTTGTGTCCCCCGCGTGAAAGGCGCTGTTCGATCGCCACGGTGGGCGGAATGCCGTAGACCGCATCGACCTCGGGTCGGCCTGCGGGCTGCACGATGCTGCGGGCATAGGCGTTGAGGCTTTCCAAATAGCGTCGCTGCCCTTCGTTGAACAAAATGTCAAAAGCCAAGGTGGACTTGCCCGAACCGCTGACGCCGGTCACCACATTGAACTGACCACGCGGGATGTCCACGCTCAGGTTTTTCAGGTTGTGTTCTTTGGCATTGACGATGCGGATCTGGTTGTTGAGCACCTGGCCCAGGTACTTCGCGCTGGGCTCGGTTGCTGTCAATGGCTTGTCGCCGTTGAGCGAGCCCATGGTCTGGTCATATTCACGCAAGGCCAAGCCGGTGTGCGAGCTGGCATGCTGCATCACGAGCTCGGGCGGCCCTTCGGCCACCAACCAGCCGCCGCCCTCGCCGCCTTCGGGGCCCAGGTCAATCAGCCAATCCGAGGCGCGGATCACGTCCAGGTTGTGCTCGATCACGATCAGCGAATGCCCTGCATCCAGCAAACGCCGCAAGGCGCGCATCAGCTTGGCGATGTCGTCGAAATGCAAGCCGGTCGTGGGTTCGTCAAACAAAAACAACATGCCTTTGCGGGCCAGCGATTGCTTGCTGGCCGACAGGCTTTTCGCGGCGTCGGCCAAATAACCGGCCAGCTTCAGGCGCTGCGCTTCTCCACCACTCAAGGTGGGCACCGGTTGGCCCAAGCGCACGTATTCCAAGCCCACGTCGACGATCGGCTGCACCGCACGGATCACCTCGCGGTCGTTGGCAAACAACAGCACGGCTTCGCTGACCGTGAGGCCGAGCACCTCGGCGACATTCAAAAAGCGTCCGCCGCGCTCGATCTTGACTTCCAATATTTCCGGGCGGTAACGCTGCCCATCGCAATCGGGGCAGCGCAAATACACGTCGCTCAAAAACTGCATTTCCACGTGTTCAAAACCGGAGCCGCCGCAGGTCGGGCAGCGGCCATCGCCACCATTGAAGCTGAACTTGGAGGCGGTGTAACTGCGTTGGCGCGACATCGCGGTATTGGCAAAAAGGTCACGGATCGCGTCCCAAGCACCGACATAACTCACCGGGTTGGAGCGTGCGGTTTTGCCAATCGGGGATTGGTCGACAAACACCACATCGCTCAAGTGATCCGCCCCGAGCAAACGGTCGTGTGCGCCCGCACCTTCGGTGCTTTTGCCGAAATGCCTCAGCAAAGCAGGCGCCAAGATGTCTTGGATCAGGGTGGATTTCCCCGAGCCGCTCACGCCCGTGACCGTGACCCAGCGCTGCAAGGGAAATTCAATGCTCAGGTCTTGCAGGTTGTGCGCACGTGCGCCTTCCAAGATCAAGCGCGGTGTGGCGTCGGTCACCAAACGCTTCAAGCCCACACCGACCTGCTTGCGCGCCCCCAGATACGCGCCGGTCAAGGTGTCAGCTCGTTTCAAGCCCTCTGGCGTGCCGTCAAACACCACCTGCCCGCCGCGTTCACCCGGCCCTGGCCCCATGTCCACGATCCGATCGGCTGCCAGCATCACTGCGGGGTCGTGCTCCACCACCACCAACGTGTTGCCCGCGTCTCGCAGTCGCAGCATGGCCTGGGTGATGCGGTGCATGTCACGCGGGTGCAGGCCGATGCTGGGCTCGTCCAACACGAACAAGGTGTTGACCAAGGAGGTGCCCAAGGCTGTGGTCAGGTTGATGCGCTGCACCTCGCCGCCACTCAAGGTGCGGCTTTGCCGGTCCAGGCTCAGGTAGCCAATGCCGACATCGCACAGGTATTTCAGGCGGGTACGGATTTCTTCGAGCAGCATGTGCAGCGCTTGCTGCTCGGCCTGGGCGTGCGCGGTGAGCGAGGCATCGCTGGCCATGTGGTCGAAAAACGCTCGCAAGCGCTCCAGCGGCAACAGCATCATGTCGTGCAAGCACAGGCCTGGCAGCGCTTCGAGTTGCGCGCGTGTCCAAGCCACGCCCGCGGGCATGAACCGCTTGGCCGCAGGCATGGCCTGCAAGGCACCTTCCAGGCTGCCCATGCGCCACAGCAGGCTGTCGGTTTGCAAGCGAGCGCCATGGCAATCGCCGCAAGGGGTGTAGCTGCGGTATTTGGAGAGCAAGACGCGTATGTGCATCTTGTAGGACTTGGTTTCCAGGTACTCGAAGAAACGTTTGACGCCATACCACTGCTGGTTCCACTTACCGTTCCAGTTCGGCGAGCCGCCGATCACCCAGTCGCGCTGCTCGGGCGTGAGCTTGTACCAAGGGGTGTCGCGCGGGACGCCTGCGGTTTCGGCGTGGCGCATCAAATCGTCTTGGCATTCTTGCCAAGCCGGTGTTTGCATGGCTTTGATCGCGCCCATGCGCAGGGTGAGTTTCTCGTTGGGAATCACCAGGCCGTAATCCACCCCAATCACTCTGCCAAAGCCACGGCAAGTGGGACAGGCACCCGCCGGTGAATTGAAAGAGAACATCGACGGCGTGGGGTCGCTGTAGCGCAAATCGCTGTCGGGACAGTGCAGGCCTGTGGAAAACCGAAAGGCTTCGCCCAAGCTGTCTGCGTCTGCCTCTGCGGGCATGCGGTAAGCGGTCAGTCGACCGTTGCCACGCTGCAAGGCCAATTCGATGGCCTCCATGACCCGCGCATGCTCAGCAGACTGCAGACGAAAACGGTCCGCCACCACATCCAAGACCTGGCGCAGATCGTCAGGCGGTGCTTTGGCTTTGGTGGTTTTTTTGGCAGCGGGTTTGCTGGTCTTGGTCGGCACTGCGGTGGAGGTCACCCGGGCTTCACGCTGGGTATGCACCCGGGTGAACCCGCTCGCGCTCAACCAGGCTTGCAGTTCATCGGCGGTGGTGTTGGCGGGCAACTCCACGGGAAAGGTGATCACCCAGCGCGGGTCGCCTTCACTCAGCGCCATCAGCTTGTGGAGGACCGATGCCGGGCTGTCGTGCGTCACCGCTTGGGCGGTTTGGCGGTCGAACAACTGAGCCGCCCGGGCAAACAGCAACTTGAGGTGGTCGTTCAACTCGGTCATGGTGCCCACGGTTGAGCGCGAGCTGCGCACCGGGTTGGTCTGGTCGATGGCAATGGCAGGCGGCACGCCGTCGACCCGGTCCACCGCTGGCCGGTCCATGCGGTCGAGGAATTGCCGCGCATAGGCGCTGAAGGTTTCGACATAGCGTCGCTGACCTTCGGCATACAAGGTGTCAAACACCAGGCTGGATTTGCCAGAGCCGCTGGGCCCGGTGAACACCGTCAGCTCGTTGGTGCGGATGTCGATGTCAATGTTTTTGAGGTTGTGCTGGCGGGCGCCTCGGATGCGGATCAGGCCTTGGGTCATGCCCGCATTATTCCCCGAGGTAAGCGGCCCTGACTTTCGGGTCGTGCAACAGGGTTTTGGCGTCGCCTTGCATGCTGATTTCGCCGGACTCCATCACATACGCCCGCTGCGCCATCTTCAAGGCCCGGCTGGCGTTTTGCTCGACCAGCAGCAAGGTCACGCCCAGGGCTGCAACCTCGGCGATGACCTCGAAAATCTTGTCCACCATGATCGGCGACAAGCCCATGGAAGGCTCGTCCAGCAGCAACAGCTTGGGACGGCTGAGCAAGGCCCGGCCCATGGCCAGCATTTGCTGTTCGCCACCCGACAAAGTGCCTGCCAACTGCTTGCTGCGTTCTTGGAGACGGGGAAACAGATGAAAAACACGCTCGATGTCTGAGGCAATGCCGGCTTTGTCGCGGCGCAAATAAGCGCCCATGTACAGGTTTTCCAGGATGCTCATGCGGGTGAACACGCCCCGTCCTTCGGGGACCATGACCAACCCCTGAGCCACCAGGTCCCAAGCGCCCTGCCCCTGGATGTCCCGACCCAAGTAGGTCATTCGCCCGCCACTGGGCGGCAGTGAGCCAGTGATGGCTTTCATGGTCGTGGTTTTGCCCGCGCCGTTGGAGCCGATCAGGGACACCAGCTCGCCTTCACGGATCTCGAAACCGATGCCCTTGACTGCTTGGATGCCACCGTACGCGACCCGCAGGTCTTCTACCTGCAACAACACGTTGGTGCTGGGCATCTCAGTGCTCCCCTGTGCCCAAATAGGCTTGAATGACCTGCGGGTCGCGCTGCACCTCGGCGGGTGAGCCCTGCGCGATTTGCCGACCATGGTCGAGCACGGTCACTGCGTCGCACAGACCCATGACCAACTTGACATCGTGTTCGATCAGCAAAATCGTGCGACCATCGCGGCGAATCCGGTCAATCAGCTCGCGCAGCTGGACTTTTTCCGTGCCGTTCATGCCAGCCGCGGGTTCATCCAAAGCGATCAACAGGGGGTCGGTGGCCAAAGCGCGAGCGATTTCCAAGCGACGCTGGTCGCCATAGCTCAAGGTGCGTGCTTGACAGGGCGCCAGGGCGCCAATCCCGACATAGTCCAGCAGCGCTTGGGCGCGTTCGGCGATGGCTTGCTCTTCTTGGCGGAACGCCTGGGTGCGGAAAATCGCGCCCAGCACCCCGGAACCGGTTCGCACATGGCGACCGACCATGACGTTTTCCAAAGCAGTCATCTCGGCAAACAAACGGATGTTTTGGAATGTGCGGGCAATGCCCGCTTTGGCCACCTCGTGCACCGCGCTGGGTTGGTAGGGCTTGCCTGCCAGCATCAAGCTGCCTGTATCCGGCAGGTACAAACCGGTGATGACATTGAAAAAAGTGGTTTTGCCTGCCCCGTTGGGACCGATCAGGCCGTAGACCTGGCCAGCTTGGATCGTCATGCCAACATCGCTGAGTGCTTGCAACCCGCCAAAGCGCTTGGCGATGCCTGAGACCTGCAACACTGGGTGGCTCATGCGGGGCCCCGGTCGGTGGGCCACAAGCCACGCGGACGCCACAGCATGATCAGGATCATGGCCAAGGCGATCAGCAGCTGACGCAAAATGGCCGCGTCAAGCCGCCCATCGGTCAGGGCTTGCAAAGGGCCGGCCACATAACGCAACACCTCGGGCAAGGCCGACAACAGCACCGCCCCCAAGACCACGCCGGGCAAATGCCCCAAGCCACCCAAGACCACCATGGCGACGATCATCACCGACTCCATCAGGCTGAATGATTCGGGCGACACAAACCCCTGGAAGGACGCGAACAACACCCCAGCCACGCCACCGAACATGGCGCCCAAGCCAAACGCCAGCAGCTTGAGGTTGCGGGTGTTGATGCCCATGGCTTTGGCGGCGATTTCATCTTCTCGGATCGCCATCCAAGCACGGCCAATGCGCGAGGTTTGCAAGCGGTAACAGACCAAAACACTGACCAAGACGATTGCCAAAAAGAGGTAGTAGTACTGGGTGACACTGGGCAGTTCGATGAAGCCCAGGTCCAGGCGTTGAGACAAGGGATGGCCCAGCACGGTCATGGCGTCGATTTGACCCAAGCCCTTGGGTCCATTGGTGATGTTGACCGGGTTATCCAAGTTGTTCATGAATACCCGGATGATTTCACCGAAACCCAAGGTGACGATGGCCAGGTAGTCGCCGCGCAGTTTCAAGGTGGGCGCGCCCAGCAGCACCCCAAACAAACCCGCCAGCCCCGCACCGATGGGCACCACTGCCCACAAAGGCAGGTGCAGCCCGCCTGGGAACATGGCGGCGATCCAAGGGAAGGTATCGGTCAGGTGTGGGGAGGCCAACAAGCCAAACATGTATGCACCCACGGCAAAGAAAGCGACGAACCCTAAATCCAGCAAGCCGGCATACCCCACCACGATGTTCAGACCCAGCGCCAGCAACACGTAGAGCAACGCCATGTCGGCGATACGCACCCAGGCGTTGCCCATGTTTTGCAACAACAGGGGCAAGGCCAACAGCGCCAGCCCCCAGAGCAGGTAGCGCATGTGTGAGCTGCCCGGGGTGGCTGCCATGCTCAAGCCCTGTCCGCCACGCGCTCACCCAGCAGGCCCGAGGGGCGCAAGGTCAGCATGATGATCAACACCACAAAGGCAAAGATGTCGGCATAGTGGCTGCCCAAGACGCCGCCGGTCAGGTCGCCGATGTAACCGGATGCGATGGCCTCGATCAAGCCGAGCAACAAACCGCCCACCACAGCCCCTGCCAAATTACCGATGCCGCCCAACACGGCGGCCGTGAACGCTTTCAACCCGGGCAGAAAACCCATGCCATGGTGGACCGTGCCGTAGTTTGAAGCCCACATGACGCCTGCCAAAGCGGCCAACATGGCACCGATCACGAAGGTCGCTGAGATGATGTTGTCGGGCTTGACCCCCATGAGGGCGGCCACCCGGGGGTTTTCTGCGGTGGCGCGCATGGCGCGGCCCAAACGGGTGCCATGGACCAGCCACATCAGCATCACCAAGGTCAACGCGGTCACCACCAGGATCATGACCTGTGTGGGGGTGATGACCGCACCGCCGATGGCCAAGGGCTCGCTGGGCAACAAGGTGGGGAAGGGTTTGTAGTTGGGTTTCCAAATCACCATGGCCAAGGTCTGCAACAAAATCGACATGCCAATGGCGGTGATCAAGGGGGCCAGCCTGGGCGCGCCGCGCAATGGTCGGTAGGCGATTTTTTCAATCAGGTAGTTGAGCGCCGCAGCGGCTGAACAGGCCAGGGCGATCGACAAGGCCAGCACCAACCAACCAGGCCATGCGGGGAAAGAGGCTTGCAACACACCGATGACTGTCCAACTGACCAAGGCACCCACCATCAGCACCTCGCCATGCGCGAAATTGATCAGGTTGATGATGCCGTACACCATGGTGTAACCCAAGGCCAGCAATGCGTACATGCTGCCCAGCACCAAGCCGTTGATGATTTGTTGCAGCAGGATATCGATGACATCTCTCCCAAGGTGGGCGATTGTAGGTAAAAAAAAACCCTCCCCGAGGGGAGGGTTGGATGACACCGAGCCACAGACTCAGTCGTCAGCGTAGATGTCAACATCCTTGGTTTCGGAGATGAACAAGGTGCCGATCACGAAAGTCGCGCCCGCGATGATGATCGGATACCACAGACCGTTGTACATGTTGCCGGTCTGGGCCACGATGGCAAACGCTGTGGTGGGCAGCAAACCGCCAAACCAGCCGTTGCCGATGTGGTAGGGCAAGGACATGGAGGTGTAACGGATGCGGGTCGGGAACATTTCGACCAACATGGCTGCGATCGGGCCATAAACCATGGTCACCAAAATCACCAGGTAAGTGAGGATCAAAATCACCACGATTTTGTTGACTTTGGCTGGGTCAGCCTTGACGGGGTAGCCAGCTGCGTTCAAGGTCTCGCTCAACTTCGAGGAGATGACCGCATCGCGGCTTTTCTTCTCGTCAGACAGGTTTGTCAACGCGTCTTGGGCTTTTTTCACCGCCTTGGCGTCGACCGGTTCAGCTGCCTTCAAGGCATTGAGCTTTTTCTCTGCGGCGTCTTTGGCCAGGGCCACATCCTCTGGGGTCACGGTGGTGGAGATGACCGTGTCGCCCACCTTGATGACCGCGGGTGTGCCAGCGGGCGCGATTTCATTCGAATAACTGACCGAATTGCTGGCCAGCTTCTGCTTCGCGATGTCACAAGATGAGGTGAACTTGACCGTGCCCGTGGGGTTGAACTGGAATGAACACTCGGCTGGATCCGCCACCACCACCACCTTGTTGGCCTGCTGTGCAGCATGCAAAGCCGGGTTGGCCGCCTTGGTCAGTTGCTCAAACACAGGGAAGTAGGTGAGCACCGCCAACAAGCAACCCAACATGATGATGGGCTTGCGGCCCACCTTGTCAGACAAGGCGCCGAAGACGATGAAGAACGGTGTGCCAATGATCAGGGAAGCCGCCACAAACAAGTTGGCGGTCGCGCCATCGACTTTCAGCGCCTGGGTCAAGAAGAACAGGGCATAGAACTGACCGGTATACCAGACCACGGCTTGGCCAGCGGTCAAACCGATCAAGGCCAAGATCACGATTTTGAGGTTTTTCCATTGACCAAAAGACTCTGTCAGCGGTGCTTTGGAGGTCTTGCCTTCGGCTTTCATTTTCACGAAAGCGGGAGACTCGTTCATCGACAAGCGGATGTAGACAGACACGCCCAGCAAAGCGATGGAGACCAAGAAAGGAATGCGCCAGCCCCAGGCTTCAAAGGCTTCTTCGCCCAAGGCGGTGCGGGTGCCCAGGATCACCAAGAGGGACAGGAACAAGCCCAGTGTGGCTGTGGTTTGAATCCAGGCGGTGTAAGCACCGCGCTTGCCATGCGGCGCATGTTCGGCCACGTAGGTGGCTGCACCACCGTATTCACCGCCCAACGCCAAACCTTGCAGCAAGCGCAAGCCAATCAAGATGATCGGCGCGGCCACGCCAATGCTGGCGTAGGTAGGCAAGATGCCCACGATAAAGGTGGACAAGCCCATGATCAGGATGGTCACCAAGAAGGTGTATTTGCGACCAATCATGTCGCCCAGGCGGCCAAAGAAGATGGCGCCAAACGGACGCACGATGAAACCAGCGGCAAAGGCCAACAGCGCAAAAATGAAGGCCGAGCCGGCATCCAGACCGCTGAAAAACTGCTTGGCAATGATGGCCGCGAGTGAACCGTAAAGATAGAAGTCATACCACTCAAACACGGTGCCGAGTGAGGACGCGAAAATCACTTTTTTCTCTTCCGACGACATTGGTCGGTCTTCATGCACGATGGCCATGGGGGTCTCCTGGTGATGCCCGCCTGGTGGGGGTCTGCCGGGATTTTCAAGGGCCGTGCTTGCCAGCGACTGACTTCAAACTGAACACGTGCTGACAACTTAAGTGCAAACCCGCAGTTGTTATTTCGCCATGTGAATTAAGGACGCTTTCGTGTCAATGCACTTGGCAAAGCTGAGCTGTCGTTCCATGCCTGGCCTTGAAACCAGGCGCCGCCCGACAGGTAGTCGCGCAACATCGGCAACGCGTCCTGCCCCCAAAACAGCTTGCCATCCACCGCGATGGTTGGCACGCCAAACACCCCGGCCGTGATGGCGGCTTCAGTGGCCTGGCGCAACTGGGTTTTCACCTCATCCGAGTTCGGGTCGCGCTGGGGGGCCAGTCGGGTTTGCAACTCGGCCAATCGAACCGGGTCAGCCGCCTCCAAGCCATCCGCCCAAACATGGTGAAACATCTGCTCGACCTGGAAGCGGTTGGGTTGTCCTTGGGGGTTCAAAGCCGTGGCCAAACGCAGCATGCCCAAGGGGTTGTAAGGGTGGCTCGCGGGCATGCGCAAGGCGCAGCCTTGCTGTGCGCCCAGCCACTGCACATGGCGGTAGGTCCATTCGCGCTTGCCGTTGATTTCAGCCGGGCCCAATTGGCCGTGGTGCTGCAACACCGCACCAAACAGGATCGGTTGGTAGGTGACCTGGTGGCTGATGCCCTGCAATGCCTGGGGCAGCGCATGAAAAGCCAGGTAGGCATAGGGACTGATGAAGTCCAGGTAGAAGGTGAGTTGGTGCATTCAAGGGCCTGGTTGGAAATGCTGGTCAATGCGCTGCCCCACACGCAACCAAACCTGCCTTTGCTGTTGGGGGCTGTAGGCAGCCCAGCGGGCGATCTCTTGCAGACTGCGCAGGCAACCCACGCATTCATCCCCACTGTCTTGCATGACGCACACCGACATGCACGGCGAGGCGCAGGCTTGGTCAGGCTGCGTGTGTTGCACCTGCTGCCAGCGTTGACGCAAGGTGTTCCAAGGTGTGGTCAAGGTATCCATGGGTCAGCGCTTAACGGTCGATGCGCAGCAGCGGTGCGCCTTCGCTGACCTGGTCGCCCGGGGCAAACAACAATTCCGCCACGGTGCCCGCGTTGGGCGCGGCCACGGTGTGTTCCATCTTCATGGCCTCCATCACCGCCAAGGCCTGCCCAGGGGTGACTGTGTCACCGACCTTGACCGCAAAAGACAACAGCTTGCCGGGCATGGGGGCCGACAAATTGCCACCCTGAGCAGCGTCCTCGGCCGCATGGGCCAAAGGGTTGACCCAGCTGAGGCTGCAACTGCCTGCAGCGGTGAACACATGGGTGACTCCTTGAACCTGATCGACATGCGCAGACCAGCGATGCCCGGCCCAGCGCAAGCGCCATCCGCCGTCGGTCAGCTGGCGCCCATCCAATTCACCCTGCTGTCCGTCGACACGCAACACCATGCCGCCTCGGTTGCGGCGAATCAACTCGGCTGGCACCAGCTGCTCGCCCACCATGAACTGCATGGTTTGACGGCTTTCCCCTTGTAGCAACCAGCCATCGGTCTTGGCCATGGGATCTGTCCAACCCGTGCCCGGTGGCTGCGCGGCTTGCCCATGCGACACCACGGCCGATGCCACAGCCCAAGCCAAAGGCAAGGCTTGTTGATGGAACAAGACCGCTTTTTCCCGATCGATCAGTGCAGTGTCTAGATCGGCATGCACAAACGAGGGGCTGCGCACGACTTGGCGCAAAAAGGTGATGTTGTTGGCCACGCCCACGATGTGCAACTCGGACAAGGCCTGGTCCAAGCGCGCCAAAGCTTGGGCGCGGGTGTCGCCATGCACAATCAGTTTGGCGATCATGGAGTCGTAATGCGGGCTGATCTCGTCGCCCTCGCGCACGCCACTGTCCAAACGCACCGCGCCGACTTGAAAGCGGCTGGCCGCGGGTGTGCGCATCACATGCAGGCGACCGGTGGCGGGCAAAAACTGGTTGTCGGGCGTTTCCGCGCAAATCCGCGCCTCGATCGCATGGCCTTGCACCTGCACCTGGGCTTGCGTCAACGGCAAGGGCTCACCCGCTGCGATGCGAAGCTGCCATTCCACCAGGTCCAGACCCGTCACGGCTTCGGTGACCGGGTGCTCGACCTGCAAGCGGGTGTTCATCTCCATGAAGAAGAAATCCATGCCCTGGGCGGTTTGCTCGACGATGAACTCCACCGTGCCTGCGCCGAGGTAGTTGACCGCTTTGGCTGCAGCCACGGCTGCCGCGCCCATGCGCTCGCGCAGCGCTGGGCTCAAGCCAGGCGCGGGCGATTCTTCCAGTACTTTTTGGTGGCGCCTTTGCACCGAACAATCGCGCTCATGCAAATGGATGGTGTGGCCATGGGTGTCGGCAAACACCTGGATTTCGATGTGGCGCGGGCGTTGCACATATTTTTCAATGAGCACCGCATCGTTGCCAAAACTGCTGCGCGCTTCGCGCTGACACGAGGCCAAGCCTTCCGCAAAGTCGCTGGCCTGGGTGACGATACGCATGCCTTTGCCGCCGCCACCTGCACTGGCCTTGATCAACACCGGAAAGCCGATGTCTTGCGCGGCCTGGGCCAGCAAGGACGGGTCTTGGTTGTCACCGTGGTAGCCAGGCACGAGCGGCACGCCGGCTGATTCCATCAATTGCTTGGAGGCGGCTTTCAAGCCCATGGCCTGGATAGAGGCTGAGGATGGACCGATGAACACCAAGCCCGCTTTGGCGCAAGCATCGGCAAAGGCAGCGTTTTCACTCAAAAAACCGTAACCGGGGTGAACCGCTTGAGCACCGGTTTGCAATGCGGCATCGATGATGCGTTGCCATTGCAAGTAACTGTCTTGCGGCGCATGACCACCGATGTGAACCGCCTCATCGCAGGCCAGCACATGCGCGGCATCTGCATCTGCATCGGAATACACCGCCACGCTGCGAACACCTAAACGCCGGGCGGTGGTTGCCACACGGCAGGCGATTTCACCGCGGTTGGCAATCAGTATTTTGCTGAACATGCTCAGTAACGCTTGGCCACTTCTTCGAGCATGACCTCGGTGGCGCCGCCACCAATGGCCAAGACCCGCGCATCACGCCACAAGCGTTCGATCGGTGCTTCACGCATGTAGCCCATGCCGCCCCAAAATTGCTGGCAACCGCCAACCACCTCGTTGACCAACTCGCCGGTGAGCGACTTGAGCATGGACACTTCTTGCACGATGTCGTGCGCTTGGGTGACCGACCAGGCGCAGTGGTACATGAACTGACGTGCGGCACGTGTTTTGGCGTCGAGCATGGCGATGCGTTGGCGGATGTTTTGCATGTCCCACAAGGCCTTGCCAAAGGCTTGGCGTTGCCGCACATAGTCCAGCGTCAAGGCGAGGGCTTGTTGGCAATGACCCACCGCCATGGCAGCCAAGGCGATGCGCTCGGTCTGTAGGTTTTTCATGAGGGCGTAAAAGCCTTTGTCTTGTTCGCCGAGCAAAGCCTCTGGACCCAACCGCACGTTGTCGAGCACCAACTCGGCCGTGTCTGAACACAACCAACCGGTTTTGTCCAAGGAGCGGCCCACACTGAAACCAGGCGTGCCTTTTTCAACGATGAACATCGACATCTGGTGTTTGCCTGGCCCGGTTTTCGCCGCCACGAAATACAGGTTGGCGTGCACGCCGTTGGTGATGAAGATTTTGGTGCCATTGAGGACCCAGCCATCGCCCTCTTTTGTGGCGGTGCTGCGCATGCCGGCCAAATCAGAACCCGCGCCAGGCTCGGTCATGGCCACGGCGCAAATGGTGTCGCCCGCGATGATGCTGGGCATGTACTTGGCCTTTTGAGCGGCGGTCCCGGCATGGTGCAAATGCGGCGAAGCCATGTCGGTGTGCACCAAGACGCTCACGATGAAGCCCGCAAACGTCGATTGGGACAGCGCCTCGGCAAACACCAGGTTGGTCAAGGCATCGGCCTCGGCACCGCCGTATTCGCTTTCATACATCAGGCCAAAAAAGCCAGCGTCGCCCATTTTTTTCAAGACCTCGCGCGGCACCTTGCCGGCTTTTTCCCACTCAAGGCCATAAGGCTCGACTTCGCGCTCGAGAAAGCGCTGCATTTGGTCGCGCAGGGTTTGGTGTTCAGGCAGGTGGTAGATGTGGTTCATGGCAAGGATCAGGGAACATTTACATGCGAAAGACACCAAAGCGGGTGTCGGGAATCGGGGCGTTCAGCGAGGCTGAGAGCGCCAAGGCCAACACCTGACGGGTGTCAGCCGGGTCGATCACACCATCGTCCCACAGACGGGCGCTGGCGTAATAGGGGTGAGACTGGTGGGCAAATTGATCCAGCAAGGGCTGCTTGAAGGCCGCTTCTTCGGCCGCACTCCAGGCACCGCCTTTGGCTTCTATGCCGTCGCGGCGCACCGTGGCCAAGACGCTGGCGGCCTGCTCGCCGCCCATCACACAAATGCGCGCGTTGGGCCACATCCACAAAAAACGGGGATTGAAGGCGCGGCCGCACATGCCGTAGTTGCCCGCGCCATAACTGCCACCGATGATGAACGTGAACTTGGGCACCTGGGCGCTGGCCACCGCGGTCACCATCTTGGCGCCATGGCGGGCAATGCCCTCGTTTTCATACTTGCGCCCCACCATGAAGCCGGTGATGTTTTGCAAAAACACCAAGGGGATTTTCCGTTGGCAACACAACTCAATGAAGTGCGCACCTTTTTGGGCCGACTCGGAAAACAACACGCCGTTGTTGGCGATGATGCCGACAGGCATGCCTTCAACATGGGCAAAGCCACAGACCAAGGTGCTGCCAAAGCGCGGCTTGAATTCATGCAACTCGGAGCCGTCCACCATGCGGGCGATGATTTCACGCACGTCATACGGCTTTTTGGTGTCGGTGGGGATCACGCCGTGCAACTCCTGCACGTCGTAGAGCGGCGGGCGGGCGGGCTGAACCGCGGCTTGAAACGTTTTGCGGCGGTTCAGTCGCGAGACCGCTTCACGCGCCAGCGCGATCGCATGGGCATCGTTGTCGGCCAAATGGTCGGCCACGCCCGACAGGCGGGTGTGCACATCGCCGCCACCTAAATCTTCAGCGGAGACGATTTCACCGATCGCAGCCTTCACCAGCGGCGGGCCGCCCAAGAAGATCGTGCCTTGGTTTTTCACAATGATGGTTTCATCGCTCATGGCCGGCACATAGGCACCACCTGCCGTGCAACTGCCCATGACCACCGCGATTTGCGCGATGCCTTGGGCACTCATGTTGGCCTGGTTATAGAAGATGCGGCCAAAGTGTTCCTTGTCGGGAAACACCTCGTCTTGGTTGGGCAGATTCGCGCCACCCGAGTCGACCAGGTAAATGCAAGGCAAGTGGTTTTGCTGGGCAATCTCTTGGGCCCGCAAATGCTTTTTCACGGTCATGGGGTAGTAGGTGCCACCTTTGACGGTTGCGTCATTGCAAACAATCACGCAATCGATGCCGCTGACCCTGCCCAAACCAGCGATCACACCCGCACAGGGCGCGTCACCGTTGTACATGCCGTGGGCCGCCAACGGACTGAACTCCAAAAACGGGGTGCCAGGGTCCAACAGCAGCGAGACCCGTTCGCGGGGCGGCAGTTTGCCGCGCGCCAATTGCTTGGCACGCGCCGCCTCGCCGCCGCCTTGGGCACTGGCGTGCAACTGCAGGCGCAGGTCTTCCACCATGGCTTGCATGGCCTGGGCATTGGCCTGAAATGTGGCCGACCGGGGTGACAGTTGACTCGCCAGAACGCTCATGGGCTCAGATCATTTCAATGGCCATGGCGGTACCTTCGCCACCACCAATGCACAAAGTGGCCAGGCCTTTTTTCAGGCCTTTGGCTTGCATGGCGTGGATCAGGGTCACGATGATGCGGGCGCCAGACGCGCCGATGGGGTGACCCAAGGCACACGCACCGCCGTTGACGTTGACGATCTCGTGGGGAACCTTGAGCTCATGCATCAGCGCCATGGGCACCACCGCAAAGGCTTCGTTGACTTCCCACAACTCGACATCGCTGACTTTCCAGCCCGCGCGGGCCAAGGCCTGGTGGGTGGCGCCCACGGGGGCGGTGGTGAACCACTCGGGTTCTTGCGCAAAGGTGGCATGGCTGGCGATGCGCGCCAAGGGGGTGCAACCGAGTTTTTGGGCGGTGCTTTCGCGCATCATGACCAAGGCTGCCGCGCCATCATTGATGGACGAACTGGAGGCGGCGGTGATCGTGCCATCTTTTTTAAAGGCGGGACGCAAGGTGCTGACCTTGTCGAGCTTGACCTTGCCAGGGCCTTCGTCGATGCTGACCACGCGGTCACCGGCACGCTCTTTGACGGTGACGGCGGTGATTTCTTTGGCGAAGGCACCAGAAGCGGTGGCGGCCTTGGCACGCTCAACACTGGTCATGGCGAATTTGTCTTGGGCTTCACGGGTGAAGCTGTATTTGGCAGCGCAGTCTTCGCCAAAAGTACCCATGGAGCGGCCCGCTTCGTAAGCGTCCTCCAAACCGTCGAGCATCATGTGGTCGTAAATTTTGTCGTGGCCCATGCGGTAGCCGCCGCGGCCTTTGAGCATCAGGTAGGGGGCGTTGGTCATGCTTTCCATGCCACCTGCGATCAACACCTCTTGGGTGCCGGCAGCCAACATGTCGTGGGCGAACATCGCGGCCCGCATGCCGGAGCCACACATCTTGGACATGGTGACTGCACCCGCGCTCTTGGGCAGACCGCCTTTGAACGCAGCTTGTCGTGCCGGCGCCTGGCCTTGGCCGGCCATCAAGCAGTTGCCAAAAATCACCTCGGTGACAGCGTCTGGTGCGATGCCAGCGCGCTGCACGGCAGCGGCAATCGCTGCCCCGCCCAAATCATGCGCGGACAGCGCGGCAAAGTCGCCTTGAAAACTGCCCATGGGTGTGCGTGCGGCACTCACAATCACAATAGCGTCTGACATGTTTGTCTCCTCTGGAATAAAAATCAAGTTTGGCTGGAATGGATCAGCCGTTGCACGGCAAAGCGTTTGTCAGCCTCATAGGGAAACACGTCATGGACATGTCCTTGGCTGATTTTCTCTTTGTGACCTTGCCAAAAACTTGCGTCCAGCAAATCGGCATGGTGCTTCATGAATACCGCGCGAACCGCCGGGTTGCCCAGCAAGAAAGGACCGAAGGTCTCGGGAAACACATCGCGGGGGCCCACGTGGTACCAAATCTCGCCAGACATTTCGTCCTCTTCGTTGCGGGGTGCGGGCACGCGACGGAAATGGCAGTCGGTGATGTACTCGATCTCGTCGTAATCGTAGAACACCACTTTGCCGTGGCGTGTCACGCCAAAGTTTTTCCACAACATGTCGCCGGGGAAAATATTGGCCGCCACCAAGTCCTTGATGGCGTTACCGTATTCGATCACTGCACGCTCCATCTGGGCCTGCGCCTTGGGGTCGTCTAGTCCTGCGTCAAAAGCCTCTTGCAGGTAAATATTCAGAGGAATCATGCGCCGCTCGATGTAGGCATGTTTGATCACCACTTCTTGATGGCCGTCTCTGCGGGTGTTGATCTCAATTTGGCTGGGTGCAAATTTTTGGATCTCGGCAATCAACTCATCCTCGAAGCGAGCGCGCGGAAAGGCCACGTTGCTGTACTCCAAGGTGTCGGCCATTCGCCCGACCCGGTCGTGTTGCTTGACCAGCAAATACTTGCCCTGGATTTGCTCGCGGGTGGTGTCTTTGGGGGGTGGGTAAAAGTCTTTGATGACTTTGAACACATAAGGGAACGACGGTTGGTCAAACACCAACATCACCATGCCCTTGATGCCCGGCGCAATGCGGAATTTGTCGGTGCTGTGGCGCTGGTGGTAGAGCAGGTCTCGGTAGAACAAGGTTTTGCCCTGCTTGGCCAAGCCCAGCGCGTTGTAAATTTCGGCGCGCGGTTTGCGCGGCATCATGCTGCGCAAGAACTGCACGTAGGCGGACGGGATGTCCATGTCCACCAAAAAATACGCACGGGCAAAGCTGAACAACATCAGCAAGTCATCTTCGCCAAACAAAGCCGCGTCAATCACCAGTTGGCCTTGTGGGTTGTGCAGTATGGGCAAGGCAAAGGGTATTTCCTGAAAGCCGTTGATCACTTTGCCTACGATGTAAGCCCCCTTGTTGCGAAAGAAAAGGTTGGACAGCACCTGCACCTGAAAGTTGGCACGCAAACGGGTGTTGTCCAAGCGGTTTTGCACATTGCGCAAAATGTCCGCCACGTCACGTTCAAGGTTTTCAAACGGGCAGTCCAACTGGAAGTGCCGAACCATTTGCCCGATCACATCGCCCAGGTTGTGGGCTGACGGATACCAGGCTTTGTAGGTGGGCAAGGCGCCAGCTTGGTCGTTTTCAATGTATTCCGTGCTCACCGCTGGCCGCACAAAAATGAATTCGTTTTGGAAATAGCTGCGGTCCAGGATTTTGGTGGTCACCGAATTGAAAAACGTTTCCGCCAATTCGGGTTGGAAATGGTCAACCAACAAGCCGATGTAGTGCAATTTGACTTGCTGCCAAATTTCTTTGGGCTGGGTTTCCGCTTGGTATTCCGTCTCTAAACGCTCAGAACACTCTTTCACGCGCAGGTCGTAATACTCGATACGCTCTCGCTGGGCCCGTTGCTGCCCGTGCCAATCTTGCTGCTCAAAGCGGCATTTGGCTTGCGAAGACTCCAGGCGGAACAACTCGTAGTGACGGTTAAACCCATCCATCATCGCTTTGGCGATGTCATAGGCAACGGTGGAGTCCAGGCGCTGGGGGAACATGTTGGCCCGCTTCAGGGGTTGCCGCGCGGATAACGCTTGAAAGCCGTGCGAAACACATCCACGACCTCTTCGGCGCGGCTCATGGTGACTTGCAAGTCCTTCACCAAGCCGTCATCCAAGCCGTAAATCCAGCCGTGAACACTGATTTTTTGACCACGTGCCCAGGCGTCTTGCATGACATTGGACAAGGCCACATTGCCCACTTGTTCCAACACATTCATTTCGCACAAGACCGATTCCATCTCAGCCTGGGGCAAATGGTTCAGCCGCTGACGGTGACGCAAATGCACATCTGAGACATGGCGCAACCAGTTGTCGGCCAAGCCAATGCGGGTGCCGCGGGCCGCGGCCAGCACACCGCCGCAGCCGTAATGCCCAACCACCATGATGTGCTCGACCTTGAGGTGCTCGACCGCGAACTGGATCACCGACAAGGCATTCAAGTCGGAATGCACCACCACATTGGCCACATTGCGGTGGACAAACACCTCGCCCGGGTCCAGGCCAATGATTTCATTGGCGGGTACGCGGCTGTCTGAGCAACCGATCCACAGGTATTTGGGTGACTGCTGTTTGGCCAGCCGCTCAAAAAACCCGGGGCGCTCGAGCGACATGCGCCGCGCCCAATCGCGGTTGTTGTCAAACAAAGAAGTGATGGATGTTGTCATGTTCAAACCCGTTCGCCTGTGTTGTGCTTGGCCATCAACTGCTTGGCTTCGCGTTCGTGTTGTTTCACTTCGTCCAAATTGGCCTGGATCTCTTGCATTTGCAATTCCAGTTGCTTGCGATGCTCCGCCAGCACGGCAGTGAATTTTTGCAACTGCGGCACGGTGTCACGTGGACTGTCGTACATGTCAATGATGTCTTTGGCCTCGGTCAAAGACAAACCCAGTCGCTTGGCCCGCAAGGTCAGGCGCAAGCGGGCACGCTCGCGCGCACTGTAAATCCGATTGCGTCCGCCTGGCCCATGGCGCTCGGGGCGCAGCAACCCCATGTCCTCGTAAAAACGGATGGCGCGCGTGGTGAGGTCGAACTCTTTGGCCAGATCGCGAATGGTGTAATGGGTCGCCATGGGACAATTGACGTTTACGTAAACGTTAATTATCAAGCAAAATCGCCCCGCCATGAACCTGCTCGAACAAGAACTGCACTATCCCCTGGGCGACGCCCTGCCCGCCAAGGGCCATGGCTTGCAAGTGGCTCCAGGGGTGCATTGGTTGCGCATGGGCTTGCCGTTTGCCTTGGACCACATCAATTTATGGCTGCTACGTGACTGCATCGATGGGGTTGATGGCTGGACCGTGGTGGACTGCTGTTTGGACAATGACCATGCCCGAGCCCAATGGCTGCAGGTGTTTGACAACTGTTTGGCCGGTTTACCAGTGCTGCGGGTGATCGCCACGCACATGCACCCCGACCATTTGGGCCTGGCCCATTGGCTGTGCGCCCACTGGCAAGTTCCTTTGTGGATCAGTGCCACCGATTACCACACCGCCCACACCCTGATTTCCAGCACCGACACACATGACGGCGAACAGGCCATCGCGTTTTTCCAATCGCATGGCCTGCAAGACACAAAGGTGCATGGCGCTTTGCGCGACAGGCAACTGCAATTTGGCCACATGGTGCCTGCCCTGCCTGCACAGTTTGTGCGCTTGATCGATGGCATGCGGGTGCGCATCGGCGGTCATGACTGGCTATGCATCAGCGGCTATGGCCACGCGCCCGAGCACATCGCGCTGCATTGCGCCGACTTGAATGTCTTGATCAGCGGCGACATGGTGTTGCCCCGCATCTCGAGCAACATCAGCGTGTACGACAGCGAGCCCGAAGGCAATCCGCTGCAGCTGTTTTTGGATTCACTCCAGCGGTATGCGGCGCTGCCGAGCGATTGCCTGGTCTTGCCCTCCCACGGCAAGCCTTTCACGGGCCTGCACCAACGCATCACTCAGCTGCAACACCACCATGCAGAACGCTTGCAAGACCTGATCGATTGTTGTCCGGCAGCGGGCATGAGCGCGGCCGATGTCCTGCCGGTGCTGTTCAAGCGCGAGATGGACGCACACCAATCCACGTTTGCCATGGGCGAATCCTTGGCGCATCTGCACCTGCTGTGGCATGCAGGCGACTTGACCCGGCACAAGGGTATCGATGGTGTTTACCGCTTCAAGCCCACTGGGGCAACACCTCGTCCTTGAGTTGGGCACGGCGCTCGGCATAGTCGGGCACGACGGTGCGCACCGTGTCCCAAAACAATGGGCTGTGGTCCATCACCCGCAAATGGCTGAGTTCATGGACCACGACATAGTCGATGATGTCTTGTTTGAAATGGATCAAACGCCAATTCAAGCGAATCGCCCCATCGGCACTGGCCGTGCCCCACCGGGTGCTGGCGTTGCTCAAGGAGAGCTTTTTCCATTGCACGCCCAGGCCTGGCGCGAAGTGGTTCAGGCGTTCCGTGAAGTTGCGCTTGGCTTGCTGCATCAACCAGGCTTGTACCGCATCCCGGATTTGTTGTTCACTGGCCGCTTGTGAAACGGCCACTCGCAACACGCGTGGGCAGCCTGGGCTGTCTGGCGTGGCTTCTTGCAAATGCGCGCCCACTGTCTTGAAACCGTGCGTCCCATCCAGCTTGAGCACAACGGTTTCCCCCAAGAACGGCAATGTCACACCATCGCGCCATTGGATGATGCTGGCTTGCATCTGCCTTTGACGCGCTTGCATTTCCAACAACTTGTTCAGTATCCAATCAGCCTTCTCGCGCAAGAACGCCTCGATCACGCCAATGCCGACCCAGCGTGGCGCTCGCACATCCAGGCCGTCCGGTCCGACCGACATGCCAATGGTTTTGCGCGGACTTCGTTTTAAACAATAAGCCACCGAGCTTGCGCCCAAGTGGATGCCGCGGTTGGCATGTGGGTGCTGAAAATGGGTGGCTGTCAAAACCTCTGACAACGCCAGCAGCGGCTGCGCTGGCTCAGTGGGCGTGGCCAGCGCAGCTGGCTTGGGGTCCAACCAATCCAAGGCGAGTTGGACAAAGGCTTTCATGGCGCGTTTTGCCCGAGGTAGGCCTCGGGATCTAAGCGGCGCATTTCCGATTCGATCCATTGCTGCACCTCGGCCATGAGTTCATCCGGGTCGCGCCCCGTGCTCTCGATCGGCTTGCCAATCGACACCGTCACCAAACCGGGGCGCTTGATGAACGCCTTGCGGGGCCAACACACACCGGAATTCACGGCAATCGGCACGACCGGCACGCCAGCATCGATCGCCAAACGGGTGCCGCCGGATTTGTATTGACCCGCCTGCCCACGAGCGATGCGCGTGCCCTCGGGAAACATGATCACCCAAATCCCTTGGTTCAAGAGCGCACGACCTTGTTGCGCCACTTTGTGAAACGCCTGTTTGCGCAAACTGCGGTCGATGTGGATCATGTCGAGCTTGCCAATCGCCCAACCAAAAAATGGCACATACAGCAACTCTTTTTTGAACACGTACGCCAGGTCGCGCGGCATGATGACTGGCATCAAAAAAGTCTCGTAGGTCGACTGGTGTTTGACCAGCAAGACCGCGGGCTGGTCATCGGCGGGCAAATTGTCTTGGCCCTCAACCCGGTAACGAATACCCAAGATGGTTTTGGCGCCAGCGATACTGAGCCACAACCAGAACCGGGCCAAGCGGTACAGGCGAGGACCACTGGCCCCCATGACAGCACTGAGCATCAGGTACAAAGCCACCGGTATGACCGTGATCAGCATCCACAACAGATGCAGGCAAGCGCGAGCGGCTGCGATCAAGTGCCTTGCTCCTTGGGGGTTGATTCGCTGATCAGCCAATCGGCGAAATCAGACAAGTCTTTGTGCACCCGTGTTGTCGCCGGAAAGCGCTCGGGCAATGCAAGGCCAGTCAAACCCTGGCTTTTGCCGGTTTGCACCAAATGGGTTTGACAGCCCAAGGCGGCACCCGCTTGCGCGTCACGCAGACTGTCGCCAACGGCGTGCACCTCTGTCATCTGAACGCCAAAACGCTCAGCAATTTGTTCAAACAAACCCGGCAGAGGTTTGCGGCAATGACAGTGCTCATCCGGCGTGTGCGGACAATAAAAAATCGCGTCCACCCGCCCGCCGGCTTTGGACAGCAGTTTGTTGAGCTTGTCATGCATTTGATTGAGCGTGGCCACATCAAACAGGCCTCGCCCCAAGCCTGATTGGTTGGTGGCGATCACCACGTGCCAGCCCGCATGGTGCAGCCGGGCCATGGCATCTATGGCGCCGGGCAAGGGAATCCATTCGTCAACCGTCTTCACATAATCGTCACGGTCTTGGTTGATGGTGCCATCGCGATCGAGGATGACCAGCTTGGTGTGCAGCATGGATTAGGCTGACAAACGAGACAGGTCGGCCACCCGGTTCATGGCCAAGTGCAATGACTTCAACAAACCCTGGCGATTCAAACGCAAATCGGCTTCTTCAGCGTTGACCATCACGTCCTGAAAAAATGCGTCCACCGGTTCACGCAAAGCAGCCAAGGTTTGCAAACTGGCGGTGTAGTCGCCCGCTTCGAACTGGGCTTGTGAGGTGGGCAACAGCTGCTGCATGGTGTTGAAGAGCTGGGTTTCTGCCTGCTCTTTGAAAAGCGCTGGATTGGCGTGGGGATCGACTTCACCGGATTTTTTCAAGACATTGCCAATGCGCTTGTTGGCTGCCGCCAAGGCTGCCGCTTCGGGCAAAGCGGCAAAAGCACGCACCGCTGACAGCCGCTTTTTGACGTCGCCGAGCCTTTGAGGGTTTAAGGCCAACACGGCATCCACCTCTTGCGCCGAGTACAACTGGTCTCGCAAGCTGACGGCCATGCGGTCATGGATGAATGCTGTCAAGGCCTGCGCCACTGGCTGAATGGGGGTGCCAAACACCGCCTCTGCATGGGCCAACAGTTGATCCAAGGGCATGTCCAACCCGCCTTCGGTGAGGATGCGCAAAACGCCCAGCGCATGCCTGCGCAACGCAAACGGGTCTCTGTCGCCTGTGGGCAAATTGCCAATGCCAAACATGCCCACCAGTGTTTCGAGTTTGTCAGCCAAAGCCACCACCATGCCCACCTGGTTGCGTGGCAGTTCATCTCCGGCAAAACGCGGCTTGTAATGGTCTTCAATCGCCAACGCCACGTCTTCACCCAAGCCATCATGGCGCGCATAGTAAGCACCCATGGTCCCTTGCAGCTCTGGGAATTCACCCACCATGTCGGTTAACAAATCGGTTTTGGCCAGTTGGGCGGCCGTGTCCACAGCGGCACGCAAAACTGAGTCCTTGGCCTGTGGCAAGCAGTCGAAGATGTGGAGAGCGAGCAGCCGAACACGCTGCGTGCGTTCGCCTTGGGTGCCTAATTGGTTGTGATAAACCACTTTGCCCAGCCCCTCCAACCGAGAGGCCAGTGTTTTCTTGCGGTCTTGGTCAAAGAAAAATTGGGCATCTGCCAAGCGCGGACGCACCACACGCTCATTGCCCTGGATGACGGCACTGGGGTCTTGTGGACTGATGTTGCTCACCACCAAAAATCGGTTGCTCAATTGGCCTGAAGCGTCGAGCAAAGGGAAATACTTTTGATTGGCTTTCATCGTCAGAATCAAGCATTCTGGTGGCACTTGCAAAAAAACAGGGTCAAACTGACAGACCAACACATTGGGCCGCTCTACCAACGCAGTCACCTCGTCCAACAAGTCGTCATCCTCGATGGGCTTGACCCCTGCGCCCAGTTGCTGCGCTGCGTTCATGAGCTGTTGGGCAATGTTGTCTCGCCGCGCTTGAAAACTGGCGATCACACCACCGTCTTGAAGCAAGGTCTCGGCATAGTCGTCTGCATGTTTGAACACCACAGGGCAAGCCTTGGCTTCAAACCGATGGCCATGCGTGCTTTGACCGGCATGCAAACCCAGTACCGAGATGGGCACGATCTGGTCGCCGTGCAATGCCACCAAACCGTGGGCGGGCCGCACAAAACTGACGCTGTCCCAACCTGGCATGGCAGTGTCGGTCATCAGCTGATACGTCATGGATTTGGCGATCGGCAGTTTGGCCAAGCTCATCAGCAAGGCGGCTTGCAAAGCCTGCGCCAAGGTCTGCCCTTGAACCAGTTGGTTCACAAACAAAGCCTCGGCTTTGCCGTCGGGTTTGGTTTGCAGCTTCGCCACGTGGTCTGCGCCCATGCCCATGCCCTGGAGTTTTTTCAACAACGCAGGCGTGGCTTGACCCTGTGCATCCAAGCCGACAGACACTGGCATGAGTTTTTGAGTGACTTCATGATCCGCGGCCTTGTCAGCCACCTGGGTGATGTGTACAGCCATCCGGCGCGGTGTCGCAAACATCTGCACTTGGCTGTTGCTTTGCATCAGCCCGCTGTCTTGCAAGCCCTTGGTGATGCCGTCTGCAAACGCCTGTCCCAGCTTGCGCAAGGATTTCGGAGGCAACTCCTCCACGAAGAGTTCCAGCAGGAGATTTTTCATGCCGCCGCCTTGCTCAGCTGAGCCAGCCACTCAGGCGGCGCCATCGGAAAGCCCAAACGCTCTCGGCTTTGCAAGTAACTTTGTGCCACGCTGCGTGCGAGGTTGCGGATTTTGCCGATGTAGGCCGCACGCTCGGTCACACTGATCGCACCCCGTGCATCCAGCAAGTTGAAAGTGTGCGCGGCTTTGAGTACCTGCTCATAAGCGGGTAAGGCCAAATCATTGGCCATCAAGTGCTTGGCTTGTGTTTCATGGGCAGTGAAAGCGTGAAACAAAAAATCCATGTCACTGTGCTCAAAGTTATAGGCCGATTGCTCTTTTTCATTTTGCAGGTAGACATCGCCATAGCTCATGGTGTCGGTCCACTGCAGGTCATAGACATTGTCAACGCCTTGTAAATACATCGCCAAGCGCTCTAAGCCATATGTGATTTCGCCTGTGATGGGCTTGCAGTCGATGCCGCCGACTTGCTGAAAATAAGTGAATTGGGTCACCTCCATGCCATTGAGCCACACCTCCCAGCCCAATCCCCAGGCACCCAAGGTGGGATTCTCCCAGTCGTCTTCCACAAAGCGGATATCGTTTTGCGTCAGGTCAAAACCCAATGCCTTCAATGAGCCGAGGTACAAGTCCAAAATATCTGCAGGCGCAGGTTTGAGCACGACTTGGTATTGGTAATAGTGTTGCAAACGGTTTGGATTTTCGCCATAACGACCATCTTTGGGTCTGCGTGAGGGCTGAACATAGGCGGCCTTCCAAGGTTCAGGGCCGATGGCGCGTAAAAAGGTTGCCGTGTGGGATGTACCCGCACCCACCTCCATGTCATAGGGTTGCAGCAATGCGCATCCTTGCGCATCCCAGTACTGTTGCAGTTGCAAAATGATTTTTTGAAATGTCATGCATTCATTTTACTTATCACCACCGTCGTGCTTGTTTTGGCGGCTTCGCCATGTGTGTACGGACACCCACATCATGATGCCCAAGCAAATCAGCCACAACGGCTTGAGACCCCAATGGCCAGCCCAATAGGCAAACGGTGTGACCACGCCCGATTGAGGGGCCACCTCGCCTTGCAATATCCCACGTGTGTATGGCGCTAACTGGTGTGTGATGACGCCTTGCGCATTGATGATGGCCGTGCCACCGGAATTCGTGGCCCGAATGCTGGGTGTTTTGAATTCCAAACTGCGCATGCGGGCGATGTTGAGGTGTTGACGAATCACAACCGTGTTTCCAAACCAAGCAATGTTGCTGATGTTGACCATCACACTTGGAATGCTATGCGGGTGGCTGACAAACCGTTTGGCCAGTTCTTCGCCAAACAAATCCTCATAGCAAATATTGACCGCCAGTTGATGGCCACGCCAGGCAAATGGCGCAGGCCCCACCGGACCTCGATTGAAGTCTGCGAACCCCAGCTTCATCATGTTGGTGAACCAACGCAGTGATGCTGGTGTGAACTCACCGAACGGAACCAAGTGGTGTTTGTCGTATTGCGCTGTTCCCCCGTCCATGCCCACACCCATCGCGGAATTGCCAAAGCCGTTGACGCCATCGCGTGTTGGGATGCCGATGATGGCTGCTTGGTCGCCTGACATGAATTTGTCGGTCAGGCCTTCCCAGGTCTTTGCCGGTAGCTCCGATTTGAAATAGGGAATGGCTGTCTCAGGCAGCACGGTCACTTGCGCTTGGCTGGACTGCATGCTTTGTTGGTACCAATCCATCGCCTGTTGGCGTGCAGCAGCGAACTTTTCATCCTGTGCGATATTGCCTTGCAGCAATGCCACGCGCAAGCCTGTGGTGTGTGCGTCTGGCACAGCGATGCTGACGGGCAATGCGACGGCAAAACCCAAGACCGCGATTTGCTTGATGCGTTTTTGCTTGCTGTTCCATGCGGCCACTGTCATGGCGGAAACCCATGCAGCGGCGAATCCCACCCCATACACCCCGACGTAGGACGACAGACCTGATAGCTGACCGTCCACATGTGCATAACCCACAGCTGCCCATGGAAATCCGGTGAACCACTGGGCACGCGCCATTTCTGCTGCGGTCCAACAGGCAGCAAACATGCAAGCCTGCACCACGGGCGGCACCGATGATTGACTCCATGCATACAACTTGACGGCGCACGCATAGTAAAGCGACAAGCCGCCGCAGAGCAACACAATGGCCAGCACGGCTAACAAGGCTGGCAATTGGCCAAAGGTATGCAGTGCGATGAACAACCACCAGACACTCGCGCACAGCCAGGTGGTGGCAAATAACCAAGTCAGTCGAAAGGCATGTTTGGCTTGGGTGATCCGCAGCAGGCCCACCATGCCCGTGATTTGAAGCAAGGGTGAAACCCATCCGCCTGCCGGATAACTCAAGGCCATGGCTTGCAAACCACCCAGCCCGATGGCCAAGGCATACAGCTGATATGTTGGCAAGCGCACTGGTGAAATCAAGTTTTGAGTTTTTTAACCCTGTACCATTTCACCGAACCCCCTTTGGCATGCATGACCTCGAACCGATAGCCTTGCATGTCACGGTGTTCACCTTTTTGGGGGACGCGGCCCATTTCATGCGCGATCAGCCCGCCAATCGTGTCGAAGGTTTCCTCATCTACCTCGGTGGTCAGCGCAATCTCAAACCGCTGATTGATCGCCTCGATCGCTGTGTGTCCTGCCACCCTGAAGCTGTTGTCCACCAGGCTGTAAATATCGCCTCGGTCTGTTTCCGTGTCGAACTCGTCTTCGATTTCTCCCACGATTTCTTCCAGGATGTCTTCAAAAGTCACCAAACCTGCGATCCGCCCAAACTCATCCACCACCATGGCCATGTGGTTCCTGTTGCGCTTGAAGTCACGCAACAAGTCAATCAGTTTCTTGCTTTCAGGCACAAACACGGCGGTGCGCAGCAGAATCTTGATGTTCAATTCAGGCGCCCGCTGAAATTTCAGCAAGTCTTTGGCCATCAATACCCCGATGATGCTTTCTTTGTCGTTTTCATAGACTGGGTATCGCGAGTGGCCAATGTCGATGACCTTGTCGAGCAACTCATCCATTTCCATGTGGATGTCGAGCATGTCCATGCGTGGTGCGGGCACCATGATGTCTGCCACCCGCATGTCCCCGATATTCAACACCCCTTCCAGCATGATTCGGCTCTCTGCACCGATAAAGTCCTTGATTTCGGCAGAGTCAATCAGATCGATCAGTTCTTCTTTGCTTTGGGGCTTGGCAAAGAATCGGCCCATGATTTTTTTCCACAATTGCTGGAAAACATGGTTTGTCTTGGTATGGGGTTGGTTTTCGTCCACGCTTTTCAAACTAAACTGAGATTTCCCTAGGATATCTTGTTTTACTGACAGTCTATTTTTTTCATCCCACCATGCTTCCAGCAGGATTGACTTTCATTGAACGTGGCTGGCTGTCCTCCAACAGTTTGCTGCTGCAATCACCAGACCAAGCTGCCTTGTTCGATACGGGTTACGTCACCCATTCGGCCCAGTTGAGTGGTTTGGTCAAGCAGCAACTGGCTGGCCAGTCTTTGGACACCATCGTCAACACCCATTTGCACAGCGACCATTGTGGCGGAAATGCACTTCTCCAAGCCGAATTTGCTCACTTGCAAACCCATGTCCCCATCACACAGTTCGAGACTGTTGTTGATTGGAATGACCAGGCATTGAGTTTTGAGATGACGGGTCAAACTTGTCCGCGGTTTGGCGCAAATCACGGCATTTGCCCAGACCAGGTCCTGATGGTGTGTGGCTACCCTTGGCTGGCCAAGTCATCGCCTGGTCATGACGATGATTCGTTGGTTTTTTTCCAGCCTGACCATGGTTTGTTGTTGTCAGCAGATGCTTTATGGGAAAGTGGCTTTGGTGTGGTGTTCCCTGCTTTTTTGGGTGGACCCGGTTTTCAACACGTGGCATCAACCCTTGACATGATTGAGCAGCTCAAGGTTCGAGTGGTTTTGCCAGGCCACGGCCGTCTGTTCACCGATGTCAAGCAAGCACTCTCGCAAGCAAGAAGCAAATTGGATTTCTTTGCTAGTCAGCCTGACAAGCATGCTTTATACGCCGCCAAAGTTCTCCTCAAATTCAAATTGATGGAACACCAGCGCTGTGAGTTGCAGCAATTCGTGGCATGGGCGTCAGCGGCGCCTTTGCTGTGCAAGATTCACGCTGTATTTTTTGCGCAAGTGCCACTGGTGCAGTGGATAGATCAGATCATCGAGGCGTTGGTTGAACGAAAAGCCATGCAAATACAACATGGTTTGCTGATCAACGCCTGAGACAGAAATGCAATCGTTGAATACACAAAACAAAAAGCCCAACTCGTTTGAGTTGGGCTTTCTGAGGCTGTAATAGCCTGACGATGTCCTACTTTCACACGGGGATCCGCACTATCATCGGCGCTGACGCGTTTCACTGTCCTGTTCGGGATGGGAAGGAGTGGTACCACGTCGCTATGGTCATCAGGCATAACTTGTTCTCACCCTGACAAAGTCAGGACAAGGAATTTATAGAGCGAATCAGCTTTTATTTTGAATGCGTCACTTGGCATAACAACCTTGAACATTGCTGTATCAAAGTTATAGGGTCAAGCCGCACGAGCAATTAGTATCAGTTAGCTTAACGCATTACTGCGCTTCCACACCTGACCTATCAACGTCCTGGTCTTGAACGACTCTTTAGGGGGCTCAAGGCCCCGGCAGATCTCATCTTGAAACGAGTTTCCCGCTTAGATGCTTTCAG
>CAMDCZ010000019.1 GCA_945890735.1 Bordetella parapertussis
CGGCACCGAGGAGCGCTGCAGTGCCCACAGGCATGAGGCTCGGTCATTTCACCCAACTGCGCTCACCCACTGACAACGTGAGGTGAGCACCTCGGTCCCCCCGTCTTGCTGTGCTCACGTGCGTCAGTGGCCCTGAACCTTTTTGGAGCCTCACATGAATGCATCGCTGAAACCCGCCCAAACCACCGATTTCCATGTCGCCGACATGTCCTTGGCCGATTGGGGCCGCAAAGAAATCAAAATCGCTGAAACCGAAATGCCCGGCCTGATGGCGATTCGCCAAGAATTCGCCAAAGCCCAGCCCCTCAAAGGCGCGCGCATCACCGGTTCTTTGCACATGACCATCCAAACCGCGGTGCTGGTTGAAACCCTGCAAGCCCTGGGCGCGCAAGTGCGTTGGGCCTCTTGCAACATCTTCTCCACCCAGGACCATGCTGCAGCAGCCTTGGTGGCCAACGGCACCCCTGTGTTTGCTTACAAGGGCGAGACACTGGACGACTACTGGGACTACACCCACCGCATTTTCGAATTCGGCGCAGCAGGCGCCGAGGGCGAAGGCCCCAACATGATCCTGGACGACGGCGGCGACGCCACCTTGCTCATGCACTTGGGCAAGCGTGCTGAAACCGACGCCTCCGTGTTGAACAACCCCGGCAGCGAAGAAGAAGTCTGTTTGTTCAACGCCATCAAAGCCAAGTTGGCCATTGACCCTACCTGGTACAGCCGAAAAGGCGCGCAGATCATCGGCGTGACCGAGGAAACCACCACCGGCGTGTTGCGCCTGAACGAAATGGCCGCCAAAGGCAGCCTGATGTTCCGCGCCATCAACGTGAACGACTCCGTCACCAAGAGCAAGTTTGACAACCTGTACGGCTGCCGCGAGTCTTTGGTGGACTCGATCAAACGCGCCACCGACGTGATGATCGCGGGCAAAGTGGCCTTGGTCGCCGGCTACGGTGACGTGGGCAAAGGCTCTGCCCAAGCCCTGCGTGCCCTGAGCGCGCAAGTGTGGGTGACCGAGATCGATCCGATCAACGCCTTGCAAGCCGCGATGGAAGGCTACAAAGTCGTGACCATGGAATACGCCGCTGACAAAGCCGACATCTTCGTGTCTGCCACTGGCAACAAAAACGTGATCCGCTACGAGCACATGGCCGCCATGAAAGACGAAGCCATTGTTTGCAACATCGGTCACTTTGACAACGAAATCGATGTCGCCTCCCTCGAGAAACTCAAGTGGGACGAGATCAAGCCCCAGGTCGACCACGTGATCTTCCCGGACGGCAAGAAAATCACTTTGCTGGCCAAAGGCCGTTTGGTGAATTTGGGCTGCGCCACCGGCCACCCCAGCTTCGTGATGAGCAGCTCGTTTGCCAACCAAACCATTGCGCAAATCGAACTCTTCACACGCCAAGACCATTACGAGTCTGGCAAGGTCTATGTGTTGCCTAAACATTTGGACGAGAAAGTGGCCCGCTTGCACCTGAAGAAAGTCGGCGCCATGCTGACCGAACTCACCGACGAGCAAGCGGCTTACATCGGTGTGAGCAAGAGCGGCCCTTACAAAGCCGATACCTACCGCTACTGATCCCATGCGCGCCGACCAGTTGCTGGTCGAGCGCGGCTTGGCTGCCACGCGCTCGCAAGCGCAGCGTTTGATCGCTGCGGGCGTGTTGTGGCGCTCGAACGCGCAGGATTGGCAGCGGGTCGACAAAAACGGTGCTGAGCTGCCGATGCTGTGTGAGTTGCAACTGCTCGATGACGCCGAGACCCGGTATGTATCGCGTGGCGGCTTGAAACTCGAAGGCGCCTTGCAACACATCGGCTTGTCGGTCAAGGGTTTGGTGTGTTTGGACCTGGGGCAATCCACCGGTGGTTTCACCGACTGTTTGTTGCAACACGGTGCATCGCAGGTGTCGGGTGTGGATGTGGGCCACGGCCAATTGCATCCTCGCCTGCAGGCCGATCCGCGTGTGCACTGCGTGGAGAAACACAATGCACGCGAACTCCAAGCCAGCGATCTCGGGCCACCTGCTGCGCGGGGGTTTGACCTGCTGGTGGCGGACTTGAGTTTCATTTCCATCACCTTGGTCTTGCCGGGCATCCCCGCTTTGCTCAAGCCGACTGGCTGCGCCGTGGTGTTGATCAAGCCGCAGTTCGAGTTGCAAGCCGATGACCTGGGCAAGGGCGGCATCGTCAAAGACCCGGCCTTGTACCTGCGGGTAGAGCAACGGGTCCGAGGCGCGTGTGACGCCGCTGGTTTGCAAGTCTTGCAGTGGTTCCGCAGCGCCATCACCGGTGGCGATGGCAACCAAGAATTTTTCATCCATGCCAGGAGGGCCGCATGAGTGCCTCAGATTTCCCCATCAGTTTCGAATTTTTCCCACCCAAAACCCCCGAAGGCCAAACCAAGCTGCAGCAGGTGCGTCAAGACTTGTACGGCTTGAAGCCTGATTTTTTCAGTGTCACCTACGGCGCTGGGGGCACCACCCAAGATGGCACCTTGCAACAGGTGCAAGCGATTTTGAAAGACGGTTTCGACGCAGCGCCCCATTTTTCATGCATTGGCGCGACCCGTGACAGTGTGCGCGCGCAGTTGCTCGAATTCAAAAACGCGGGCATTCGCCGCATGGTGGCCTTGCGGGGCGACTTGCCCAGCGGCCACGGCACGTTTGGTGAATTCCGCTATGCCAGTGAATTGGTGGCATTCATTCGCGAGGAAACCGGCGACGATTTCCACATCGAGGTGGGTTGTTACCCCGAGGTGCATCCCCAGGCCAAGTCGCCAGAGGCGGATGTGCAAGCCTATGTGACCAAGGTCAAAGCGGGTGCGAGTTCGGCCATCACGCAGTATTTTTACAACAGCGATGCTTACTTTCGCTTTGTCGACGAGGCGTACAAACATGGCGCTGACATTCCTGTGGTGCCGGGCATCATGCCGATCATCAGCTCCACCCAGTTGATGCGTTTCTCCGATGCGTGTGGCGCAGAGATTCCGCGATGGATCCGCTTGCGTTTACAGTCGTTTGGAGACGACACCGCGTCCATCAAAGCCTTTGGTTTGGACGTGGTGACCGACCTGTGTGAACAGCTCAAAAACGGTGGTGCGCCCGGTTTGCACTTCTACACCATGAACCAGTCTGCGGCAGTCACGGCCTTGTGCAAAGGCCTGGATCTCAACACCTAGCCTTGGGTCAGCTCAAAGCCCGCCACCGCGTCTTGCCCCATGAGTTGCACCATCTGAGGCAGGGCCTCTTTGAGTTGCTCGTGCAAGGTGAACGGCGGGTTGATCACCACCACGCCGCTTTCCACCAGGCCCAACCGTTTCAACGGCTCGCCGGTGACTGCCTCGTTTCGAGCCCCTGATTTGATGCGCAGGGTCGCATGCAGCCAGGGCTTGTCGGCTTGCCGCGCCAAGGAGGTCAGGTGCTTGGGCAGGCTGTGCGCCTGTGGGCGGGGAATGATCGGGTACCAAACGACGAAGGTGCCGGTGGCAAATCGCTGCAAGCCCATGGAAACCGCCACCGCCACCCTTTCGTAATCCAATTTGATTTCATAGCTCGGGTCAATGAACACGACGCCTCGGCGGGTCGGCGGCGGCAGGTATTTGGGCAAGCCATTGAAGCCGTCTTCTTGGGCGACAGCCACTTGCCGCCCAACGCGCAGCGCATCCACATTGGCTTGCAAGGCGCGGATGTCGGTGGGGTGCATTTCAAACAGTTTGAGCTTGTCTTGCTCGCGCAACAGGTGTTGGGCGATGAAGGGCGAGCCGGGGTAATTGAGCAAGCCACCCTTGGGGTTGAAGTGGTCAAGCACCGCGCGGTAGGCCTGTAAAGCCGGTGCCATGGGGCCCGAGAGCTTGGATTTGTTGCGCATTAACGCCAACAAACCTTCCTGGGCCTCGCCACTTTGGCGGGCATCTGCGCCATCCAAGCGGTACAGGCCGGGGCCGGAATGGGTGTCAATCGCGGTGAAACCCACCTCTTTGAGTGCTAAATGCTGCAAAACAGCAATCAAAACCGTGTGTTTGAGCACATCGGCATGGTTGCCAGCATGAAAGGCGTGTCTGTAACTGAACATGCCCCATGGTAACCGCCTGCCAAAGAGCAGGTCCAAAACAGAAGAAATGCCATAGAATGGCAGGCTTCGCAGCGCACCCAGGTCCCGCGGCGGAGTTTTCACCCCCACCTAAGAGGTTCCCAGCAGAGGAACACCGACCGTGGAAAAGGACCGCACAACCCACTCTAGGAAAACACATGTCCACTTTCAGCGCAAAACCCGCTGACGTGACGCATGAGTGGTTTGTGATTGACGCCACCGACAAGGTGCTCGGACGGATTGCCAGCGAAGCAGCCCTCCGTTTACGCGGCAAGCACAAAGCCATTTATACGCCTCACGTCGATACCGGCGACTACATCGTCGTCATCAACGCATCCAAGATCCGTGTCACGGGCAACAAAGCCCTGGACAAGATGTACCACCGCCATTCTGGCTACCCTGGTGGTATCTCCAGCATCAACTTCCGCGACATGCAAGCCAAGCACCCCGGCCGTGCTTTGGAAAAAGCGGTCAAAGGCATGTTGCCCAAAGGCCCATTGGGCTTTGCCATGATCAAAAAGCTCAAGGTGTACGGCGGTGCCGAGCATCCCCATACCGCCCAACAGCCTAAAACGCTGGACATCTAAGGAGCTATGACATGATTGGTGAATGGAACAATGGCACCGGCCGTCGCAAATCGAGCGTCGCCCGCGTGTTTCTGAAAAAAGGCTCTGGCAAGATCACGGTCAATGGCAAAGACATCACCGAGTACTTCGGTCGTCAAACCTCGATCATGATCGCCAAACAACCCCTGCTGCTGACACAGCACGGTGAATCGTTTGATATCCAAATCAACGTCCAAGGCGGCGGTGAATCTGGCCAAGCCGGCGCTGCCCGTCACGGCATCACCCGCGCTTTGATCGATTACGACGCAACGCTCAAACCTGTGCTGTCCGCAGCTGGCTTTGTCACCCGCGATGCGCGTGAAGTCGAACGTAAAAAGGTCGGTTTGCACGGCGCTCGTCGCCGCAAGCAGTTCAGCAAACGCTGACCTGGTGGAGCCCTTCGGGGTTCCTGCGAAGCCGCTGGTGGCCCGGTGCCCTGGCGGCTTTTTTCATGCCTGCCAATAACCTTGCGGCGGTTATTGTTGACTGAAATACGTTACTATTAGCCCTAGATCAAGTCAAACCTGTATTGGAGCGCGCCATGAGTGCATTAGCCGAATCCCTGCCCACCGCCATGCCTGACCCGATTGTCTTCACCGACAGCGCAGCCGCCAAGGTGGCTGACCTGATCGCTGAAGAGGGCAATCCTGACCTGAAATTGCGCGTGTTCGTGCAAGGTGGTGGTTGCTCAGGCTTCCAGTATGGCTTCACGTTCGATGAAATCACCAACGAAGACGACACCACCATGACCAAAAATGGCGTGTCTTTGTTGGTCGATGCCATGAGCTACCAGTATTTATTGGGTGCCGAGATCGATTACAAAGAAGACCTGCAAGGCGCGCAGTTTGTGATCAAGAATCCCAACGCCACCTCCACTTGTGGGTGCGGGTCGTCTTTTTCTGCCTGAAGATGGCCTGATCAACCAACCAAGCCGGGTTCATCCCGGCTTTTTTGATGGGCGGCCGCGGTTTCAGGCTGGGTAAACCGCGCCCAGAACCCGAGGTCCTTGCGCGCCAGTGACTGCGGGCAGGTTGCCGGGAAGCTGCAGCAGGGTTTGGCGAGCCAACCAAGCAAATGCCGCTGCCTCCACCTGCATCGGTGGCAAGCCTTGGCTGTCCGTCGAAGTCACAACCATCTCCGGTAAGGCCAGAGCCAGCAAATGCATCAGATGCAGGTTGAAGGCGCCGCCGCCGCACACCAGCAGTCGCCGAGCCTGGGGTGCATGGCGCTTGATTTCTTGGACACAGGTTTGCGCAGTCAAAGCCGCCAAAGTGGCTTGCACATCCACAGGGCTCAGGCCAGGCACCGCCTGAACATGCTGGTCTAACCACGCCGCGTGAAACACATCGCGCCCGGTGCTCTTGGGGGGTGACAAGCTGAAAAAAGGCTCGCCCAGCATGTGGCTCAACAAGCTTGGTGAGACCTGACCGCCCGCAGCCCATTGGCCTGACCGGTCAAAGGCTTGACCCGTGTGGCTTTGGCACCAAGCGTCGAGCAAGACATTGCCGGGGCCACAGTCAAAGCCCAAGACCCGGTCGTCACGCAGGATGCTGATATTGGCCATGCCACCCAAGTTGAGCACGACAACTGTTTGACCCTGCTCGGAGAACACGTGTTGGTGAAAGGCGGGTACCAACGGGGCGCCCTGGCCGCCTGCGGCGATATCGCGCGTTCGGAAGTCGGCGACCACAGGGATACCGGTGCGCTCAGCCAGCAAAGAGGGGTTGTTGAGTTGCCAGGTGTAGCCCACACTGCCTTGCCACCGCGGCTGGTGGCGAACGGTTTGGCCGTGTGCACCAATGGCTGCAATGGCTGAGGCGGGTAAACCAAGCTGATGCAGCAAGGCATCAACCGCAGCCGCGTAGACAGCGACCAAGTCGTTGGCGGCCAACGCAGCCAGATGCAACTCGTTGTGGCCTGCTTGATTGAGTTGTAAAAAAACCTGTTTCAAGGGTTCAGGCATGGGCAATCCCACATGACCCAAAGACTGGATGCCGTTTGAAAAATCGACCGCCACGGCATCCACACCATCCAAAGAGGTGCCAGACATCACGCCGATATACAGCGAGGACATGGGGTGCTTCAGGGCGCAGTGTCGGCGAAGGCGACAGCAGAAGAAGAGAGTTGGTTGGCCACTTCCTTGGCCAGCAGGTCGAAACGTTCACGTGCATGGGCAGACACGGCCACGGTTTCACTTTGTTTGGCCAGCAGCAAAGGGTCTTGGTGTTTGCCGTTGACCCGGAATTCAAAGTGCAAATGGGGTCCAGTGGCCCAACCGGTTGCGCCTACCAAGCCAATGGACTGACCTTGTGAAACGGATTGACCGCGCTTGACCAAAATTTTGCTCAGGTGTGCATAGACCGTGCTGTGGCCGTTGCGGTGCTTGACCACAACGGCATTGCCGTAACCGCCCATCACGCCGGCGCTTTCGACCACACCTAAGCCCACATTGCGCACCGGTGTGCCTTTGGGGGCAGCGTAGTCCACACCAAGGTGTGCGCGCCAGGTCTGCAAGATCGGGTGAAAACGCATTTTGAAGCCGCTGGTGACCCGGGAAAAGGCCAACGGAGAAGCCAGATAAATGCGTCGCATGCTTTGTCCATCCAAGGTGTAGTAGCCGCCAGGGTGGTCTGCAGACTCCTGGAACCACATGGCTTGGTAAGTCTTGCCTTTGTTGACAAACTCCGCTGACAACACTTTGCCGGGTTTGAGCGGTTCACCGTCGGCTTCCAGGGATTCGTAGCTCACCGTGAACCGGTCACCTTTGCGCAAGGAGCGATGGAAATCAATGTCGCCTGCAAAGATATCTGCCACTTGCATGGCGATGCTGTCGGGTATGCCGGCTTCATCGGTCGCGGCAAACAAGGAGGATTGGATAGGGGCGCCCGCGAGCCGGACAGAAGAGGTCAAATCGCCTGTTTGCAGAACCGCAGTCAGGCCCTCGGCTTGTCGCTCGATCACCAAGCGCTGAAAAGTGTTGCTGCTGTCCGGGGCCCAGCGAATGGTCAATTTGAGCAACAGGTTGTTGCTGTCAGCTTCGGCACTCAAAAAACGACCCGAACGCCCAGCCAAGTTGTCACGCACCAGGGGATGGCTTCGCAAAAAATCAGCCGCTTGCTTGTCATGGATGCCCAACCGCCGCAAGAGGGAGTCGGCGGTATCGCTCGAACGGGATATGTCAGAGCGGAACAAGCGCATGTCAGCGTTGTCCAAGCTTTGAAGCTGAAACGCGGTGCCCAGGGTGGAGACGGCTTGCACCAGTTGTCTGACAGGCACCTGTTGATCAGCGGTGGTGAAGCCGGCAACAGCCAATGTCCCGCCCGCGGCCAGCATCATCAGTGCACCCAAACGCCACACCCAAGGCTTGGCGCTGGGTGTCTGGGTGTCAGTCGGCGGTGATGCTGAAAAGGGCATGGTCGCAGGTTTGGGTTGTGTCATCGCCGTCTTGGTGAGACTGCGCTTTAGAATGTGGCAACAGCAGTGGGTATAGCCATTAAGCGTTCATCCCACGTCGGGGGTGCAGTATACAGGCCAAATCCCCTGCGGTCAGCATCCAAAAAGACTTATGAATCAAGCACCTGAAACACATTCCTCACTGTCTGATCGCATTCAACACGCACTGGCTGTTTCGATGCGTGGTTGCGAGGAACTGTTGCCACAGGCGGAATGGATCAAAAAGCTACAAGCTTCTGAGGCCACAGGCAAGCCGCTGCGGATCAAGTTGGGCTTGGACCCGACCGCGCCAGACATCCATATTGGGCACACCGTGGTGCTCAACAAAATGCGCCAACTCCAAGACCTGGGGCACCAAGTCATTTTTTTGATCGGCGACTTCACCAGCATGATCGGCGACCCGTCGGGCCGCAACAGCACCCGCCCGCCCTTGACGGCCGAGCAAATCAAGGCCAATGCAGAGACTTATTACAAACAAGCCAGTCTGGTCTTGGACCCGGCACGCACTGAGATTCGCTACAACAGCGAATGGAGCGATCCCTTGGGTGCGCGCGGCATGATCGAGCTGGCCGCCAAGTACAACGTGGCGCGCATGATGGAGCGCGACGACTTTCACAAACGGTTCCACAGCGGGCAATCGATCAGCGTGCATGAATTCCTATACCCGCTGATGCAAGGCTACGACAGCGTGGCCTTGAAGAGCGACTTGGAGCTGGGCGGCACCGACCAAAAATTCAACCTGCTGATGGGTCGTCACCTGCAGCAAGAGTATGGCCAAGAACCGCAATGCATTTTGACCATGCCCTTGCTCGAGGGCTTGGATGGCGTGGACAAAATGTCCAAAAGCAAGCACAACTACATTGGCATCACCGAGGAGCCCAACACCATGTTTGCCAAGGTTTTGTCGATCAGCGATACCTTGATGTGGCGTTGGTTCACCTTGCTGAGTTTCCAAAGCCTGGAGGCGGTTGCCGCCTTGAAGAACGAGGTGGATGGCGGGCGCAACCCGCGCGATGCCAAAGTCATGTTGGCCAAGGAAATCACCACCCGCTTTCACAGCGCCGCCTTGGCCGATGCCGCCGAGCAAGATTTTGTCAACCGCAGCAAAGGCGGTATCCCAGACGAGATTCCCGATGTCCACCTCAGTGGCGCACCCATGGGCATCGCCGCGCTGCTCAAAAGCGCAGGTCTGGCGCCTTCGAGCAGTGAAGCCAATCGACTGATGGACGGCGGCGGTGTGCGAATCGATGGCAGTGTGGTCAGTGACAAGGCCTTGAAGTTGGCTGCAGGAACGCATGTGGTGCAAGTAGGCAAGCGCAAATTTGCGCGTGTTCATCTGACTTGAGCCAGCAAACGGTGTCATCCGCATCAGCGATCATGGCTGCATGACCCTCCTGACCAAGATTTCTCCCAAAACCCTGCTCTGGGTGTCTGTGGTGGTGGCCATCGTCACGATCGTGATGAAAACCTTGGCCTGGTACATCACCGATTCAGTGGGTTTGTTGTCAGACGCCATGGAGTCGTTCGTGAATTTGGCCAGCGCCATCTTTGCTTTGGTGATGCTGACCGTGGCCATGCAACCCGCCGATGAAGCGCATCCCTATGGGCACCACAAAGCAGAGTATTTCTCCTCGGGTTTTGAAGGTGTGCTCATCATGGGCGCGGCTGCCGCGATCATTTGGGCTTCGCTACACCGACTGTTTGAACCGCAACCTGTCGAGTCCCTGAACTGGGGTCTGGCCCTGTCGGTGGCCAGCGCCATCTTGAATGGATTGCTCGCTTGGGTGATGTTTGGTGCGGCCAAGGTGCACCGATCCATCGCCTTGGAAGCCGATGCCCGCCATTTGCTCACCGATGTTTGGACATCGGCTGGCGTGGTCATGGGCTTGACCATGGTGTATGTCACGGGCTGGCTGTGGTTGGATGCCTTGGTGGCCATGGCCGTGGCTTTGAACATTTTGAAAGAGGGCGTGCAACTGATCTGGCGTTCTTCGCAAGGTTTGATGGACGAGGCGGTAGAGCCCGAGGTGCTGGCGCAAATCCACGAAGTGCTCAACGGTTTTGCGCACCAGCGAGGTGAGGTCAACATCATCCGGTTTGACCATGTGAACACGCGTCGCGCAGGCCAACGACGGTTTGTCGACATGCACATGCACATGCCATCGGGTTGGTCCTTGGGTCGTGCGGCGGCACTGCGCACCAGTGTTGAACAAGCGTTGATGAGCGCGGTTCCCGGCTTGCGAGCATCCATCCAACTCTTGCCCAATGACGTGGAAGCGCATTTCGACGATGTCCGCGATTTGAAATAAAGCCAGGGCGCACGCCACAAGGGCATGGGCTGATAATCCAGCCATGTCTGCATCCTTCCACGCACTTTCTCTTTCCCCCGACACACTCCACAACCTCGATCAACTCGGCTACACCGAGATGACCGCCATCCAAGCAGCAAGCCTGCCTCTGGCGCTGGCCGGCCAAGACTTGATTGCCCAAGCCAGCACCGGCAGTGGCAAAACCGCTGCGTTTGGTTTGCCCCTGGTGGAAAAACTCACCGCCAACTTCCACGCGGTGCAAGCTTTGGTGATGTGTCCGACCCGCGAGTTGGCTGACCAGGTGACCACCGAAATCCGCCGTCTCGCCAGGGCCACGGCCAACATCAAAGTCGTTACGTTGTGCGGTGGTGTGGCCTTGCGCGGTCAAGAGCAAAGCCTGCAACACGGCGCGCATGTGGTGGTCGGCACGCCTGGGCGCATCCTGGACCACTTGACGCGGGGCAACCTGCGCTTGGACTCGGTCAAAACCTTGGTGCTCGACGAAGCCGATCGCATGCTGGACATGGGGTTCTTCGACGACATGAAGCAACTGATTCAGCAGTGCCCACCCAAGCGGCAAACCTTGTTGTTCTCAGCCACTTATCCCGAAGGCATCGCGAAACTCTCCGCCCAGTTCATGCGCGACCCCCAAACCGTGAAAGTGCAAACCGTTCACCAGCCCGACAAAATCCGACAGGTCTTCTACCAAGTGCGCGAAGACGAGCGTTTACACGCCGTGTCTTTGTTGCTCAACCACTTTCGCCCTGAATCAACGATTGCGTTTTGCAACACCAAGCAGCATTGCCGTGAGCTCTTGGCGGTGCTGCAAGCCCAGGGCTTTGATGCGCTGGCCTTGTATGGCGAATTGGAGCAACGCGAGCGCGACCAGGTTTTGGTGCAATTTGCCCACCGCAGTTGCTCGGTTTTGGTGGCCACCGATGTCGCTGCGCGTGGCTTGGACATCAGCCAGCTCAATGCGGTGATCAATGTGGACGTGACACCGGACGCTGAATTGCATATTCACCGCATTGGCCGCACCGGTCGAGCTGATGCGCAAGGCTTGGCCCTGACCTTGGCAAGCCTGGACGAGATGGGTGCCGTTGGTCGCATCGAAGTCATGCAAGGTCAAGCGTCTGTGTGGGAGCCATTGGCTGCTTTGACCGATGCAGGGGGCGAACCCTTGCAAGCGCCCATGCGCACTTTGCAAATCGTGGGTGGACGCAAAGAGAAAATCCGAGCTGGCGATGTGCTGGGCGCCATGACCGGGGAAGCTGGCTTGAATGCCGCTCACATTGGCAAGATCAATGTGAACGAATTCTCCACCTATGTGGCGGTTGACCGGGCCATTGCAGGCACCGCGGTTGAGCGCTTGTCACAGGGGCGTATCAAAGGCAAAACAGTGCGCGTGCGTTTGCTCGATGGCCTGACAGGTCAGCGGTAAGGATTGGCCAAGCCCAAACCAGCCAAGATCTCGATCTCGCGCGCTTCCATGGCGTGAGCCTCTTTCAGCGAAGTCTCATGGTCCCAGCCTTGGGCATGCAAACAGCCGTGCACCAGCAAATGGGCGTAATGCGCGGCCAAGGTTTTGCCCTGCGCTTTGGCCTCCTCAGCGACCACGGGTGCACACAGCACCAGATCGGCCAGCACGCGGGGAGATTGCGCATAGTCAAAGGTCAAGACATTGGTGGCGTATGCTTTTTGTCGGTAACTGGCGTTCAAAGCCCGCCCTTCCGCCACACCCACGATGCGCACCGTGATTTCCGCATCTGACACCAAGGCGTGACGCAAACAGCGTGCAACCCCATGCCTGGGCAAAGCTGCGCGGTGTCTGGCGGCATAGGGAATGTCGGCAAACTGCAGCGACAACTGAAGCTGGGGCAGGGCCACGCGCATCAACCTGCCTTGCGTTGCTTGTCGTAGGCGTCGACGATGCGGGCCACCAAGGGGTGCCGCACCACGTCTTTGCTGGTGAAGTGGGTCATGGCGATGCCTGGGACGCGGCGTAACACCCGCTCTGCGTCCACCAAGCCACTGGGGTTGCCTTTGGGCAGGTCGATTTGACTCACATCGCCCGTGATGACCGCTTTGGCACCAAAGCCGATGCGGGTGAGGAACATCTTCATTTGTTCGGGTGTGGTGTTTTGCGCCTCGTCCAAGATGATGAATGCATTGTTCAAGGTGCGCCCACGCATGAAAGCCAAGGGGGCGATTTCCAAAGCGCTGCGCTCAAACGCCTTTTGCACCTTGTCGAACCCCATCAATTCATACAAGGCGTCGTATAGCGGACGCAAATAAGGATCGACCTTTTGACCCAAGTCCCCTGGCAAGAAACCCAGCTTTTCGCCGGCTTCCACCGCAGGTCGGGTCAAGATGATGCGTTGCACCGCGCTGCGCTCCAAGGCGTCGACCGCGCTGGCCACCGCCAAATAGGTTTTGCCCGTGCCCGCCGGGCCAATCCCAAAGGTGATGTCGTGCTGCGCGATGTTGTCCAGGTAAATACTTTGGGTGGGTGTGCGGGCGCGTACATCGTTGCGTCGGGTGGACAGCGCCACGCTGCCATCTTCACGCACAGGCATGTGCTCGTCACCCGCCAACATCAGTTGCACCTGTTCTTTGGGGATCGGTTTGCCCGCGCGCTCGTACATGGCTTGAAGCATTTCCAAAGCCCGTTCGGCTTTGGCTTTGGGCCCATCGATTTTGAATTTTTCGTGGCTGTGCCCGATCTTGACTTCAAGCGCCAGTTCGATGGTGCGCAGGTGTTCGTCCAAGGCGCCACAGAGGTGGCCCAAACGCGTGTTGTTGGCAGGGGAGAAAGCATGGCGAAGTATCAAGTTGACAAGCATACCCCAAAGGCTGTTGCAGCCTGCGTCAGGTGCTCGACCATTCGCCCTGATAATCCATGCCTAGACAGCGTGAACCCCCATGATTGGCAAACTCAGCGGCATCCTCATCGAAAAAAATCCACCGCAAGTGCTGGTGGACTGCCATGGCGTGGGCTACGAGGTCGATGTGCCCATGAGCACTTTTTACAACCTGCCTGCCACTGGCGAGAAAGTCAGTTTGCTCACGCATTTCGTTGTCAGAGAAGATGCGCAAATTTTGTACGGCTTTGCCAGCCATGAAGAACGCACGGCATTCAGACAATTGATCAAAATCTCAGGTGTCGGCCCGCGCATGGCTTTGGGCGTGCTCAGTGGTTTGAGCGTGGCTGAGTTGGCGCAGGCCATTTCATTGCAAGAAGCAGGTCGGTTGGTGAAAATCCCTGGCATCGGCAAAAAAACCGCCGAACGCTTGCTGCTCGAGCTCAAAGGCAAGATGGGCACCGACCTGGGCACCGGCCCGGTTGGGCAACACCACAGCGCGCAAAACGACATCATGCAAGCGCTGATGGCGCTGGGCTATACCGACAAAGAGGCCGCCATGGCGTTCAAGCAGTTGCCTGCCGATGTCTCTGTGAGTGATGGCATCAAGCAAGCCTTGAAAGCTTTGGCCAAATAAACCATGAGCATCCAAACAGACGATTTCGCCGCCGAACCGCGCATGGTGTCTGCCGCGGCGGTCAGCCCGAAAGAAGAAGCGATCGAGCGTGCACTGCGACCCAAGTTGCTCCAAGAATATGTGGGCCAAGCCAAGGTACGTGAGCAGTTGGAGATTTTCATTGGTGCGGCGCGAAACCGCGAAGAAGCCCTCGACCATGTGCTGTTGTTTGGCCCGCCAGGTTTGGGCAAAACCACCCTGAGTCACATCATTGCCCAAGAGTTGGGTGTGAACTTGCGGCAAACCAGCGGACCGGTGTTGGAAAAGCCCAAGGACTTGGCCGCTTTGTTGACCAACCTGGAAAAAAACGATGTCTTGTTCATCGATGAAATCCATCGGCTCTCACCCGTGGTGGAGGAGATTTTGTACCCCGCACTCGAGGACTACCAAATCGACATCATGATCGGTGAAGGCCCGGCAGCGCGCAGCATCAAACTCGATTTGCAGCCATTCACCTTGGTCGGCGCCACCACCCGCGCTGGCATGCTCACCAACCCTTTGCGCGACCGTTTTGGCATCGTGGCCCGCCTGGAGTTTTACTCGCCCGAAGAATTGCTGCGCATCGTCATGCGCAGTGGTGGTTTGTTGAAAGCCCAGTTGGAAGAAGCCGGTGCGTTTGAAATCGCCAAGCGTTCTCGCGGTACACCCCGCATTGCCAACCGGCTGTTGCGGCGCGTGCGTGACTACGCCGAAGTCAAAGCCAATGGGCAGATCACGCAAGCGGTGGCGCAGGCCGCCTTGGCGATGCTGGATGTCGACCCCCAAGGCTTTGACCTGATGGACCGCAAGCTTTTGGAAGCCGTGATCCACCGGTTTGATGGCGGCCCGGTGGGCTTGGACAACATCGCTGCCAGCATCGGGGAAGAGCGCGACACGATCGAAGATGTGATCGAACCTTTTTTGATCCAGCAAGGGTTTTTGCAGCGCACGCCGCGCGGTCGCATCGCCACCTTGGCTGCATACAAACACCTGGGGGTGGTGCCGCCGGCCAGCGCAGGCGGCTTGTTTGTGGATCAGGCCGAGTAGGGCTCAGGCGCCAGTTTCTTCGCGGGCGTTGGCCAAATGCCGCTCGTCAGCCCAGCCAACCAATTGCAAGCCTTCGGGTGTCCACAGCAGGCGGTTGACCGCGGTGTTGCGCAGTCCCCAGGTCCGGGGTGCGTGCAAGGTTTGGCCTGTGGCCAAGCGGTACAGGATGTCCAGCACACCGCCGTGGGTGACGCAAACAATGTGTTGGCCCATGTGCCGTGCGGCGATCTCATTCATACAGGTGCCGATGCGTTGTGCCAGCATGTGCAGGTTTTCACCGCCACCCGCAGGCGTCCACTCAGGCAGTCTTTGCTTCCAAAGCAAAGCATCTTGCGGGTGTTGGGCTTGAATCTCTTGCCAGGTCTTGCCTTGGAAAAGGCCCAAATGGCGCTCCCTCAGGGCCACTTCCGTGGCGACGGACAAGCCGTGTACCTGGGCGATGGCTTGGGCGGTTGTCATGGCCCGAGAGAGGTCGCTGGCGTAAACCGCATCGATGGACTCTTCTTTCAGGGCCAGAGCCAGTTGCTCGGCTTGCCAAAGCCCTTGTGCATTCAGTGGGATATCGGTGTGCCCTTGTATGCGTGTCTCCACGTTCCAAGCAGTTTCACCGTGGCGGATGGCCAAAATTCGTGTCGATTGCATGGCGCTGAGTGTAGAAGTTAAAAAACTGGTGCAAAATAGCACGACCGTTCTTTTTTGGAATTGCCAGTGAACAGCAGCACAGCGCCTACCCAGGAACCTGATCATAGTGCGACGCGACAGCGCCTCATGCACAAGGGCCAACAAACCAAAACAGCGATCGTTGATGCGGCGCTGGGGCTGGCCACGCAAATTGGTCTCGAAGGCCTGAGCATTGGAGCCCTTGCTGAAGTCATGCAAATGAGCAAGTCGGGGGTGTTTGCCCACTTTGGTTCGCGTGAAGAGCTGCAAATATCCGTGATCAGGCATTACCACCAGCGCTTTGAGCAGGAGGTGTTTGAGCCTGCGATGCAATTCCCGCGTGGCTTGCCCCGGCTGAGGGCTTTGTTTGGCAATTGGATGCAGCGCACCAGCGCAGAAATCGATTCCGGATGCCTCTACATCAGCGGTGCAGCAGAGTTTGATGACCGACCAGGCCCTGTTCGTGACGCTTTGGCCAGCTCCGTCAAAACCTGGTTGACCGCGGTTCACCGCGCAGTACTCAAGGCCAAAGAAGAAAACCATTTGTCAGCCGACACGGATGCGGCACAAATGTCTTTCGAATTGCACGGCCTGATTTTGGCCTTGCATTACGAAGCGCGGTTCTTGAAAACCGCAAAAAGCCTGCACCGAGCCACACAAGGTTTTGAACACATCTTGCAGCGCTACGGCGCGAATTCACCCGCTTGACAAGGAAACCCCATGCCCATTTACAACCCACCATTGCGCGACATGCATTTCGTGATGAACGAGGTATTGCAGATCACCGATGTGCTGAAAACCTTGCCGGCGCACGCGGCGCTCGACGCAGAGACGATCGCCGCGGTGTTGGAAGAGGGTGGCAAATTTGCCGCTGAAGTGCTGTTGCCTCTCAACGCCACAGGTGATCAAGAAGGGTGTGTCTTGAACCCACAAACCCATGAAGTCACCACCCCCACAGGCTTTAAAAAAGCCTATGCGCAATTCATTGAAGGTGGTTGGACTGCGTTGAGCTGTGACCCGGCTTATGGCGGTCAAGGCCTGCCCCTGGTGGTGAACCAGTGTTTTTATGAAATGCTCAACAGCGCCAACCAAGCTTGGACCATGTACCCTGGCCTCACCCACGGGGCTTATGAATGCTTGCATGCCCATGGCTCCGAGGCGCAAAAGCAAATGTACCTGCCCAAAATCACCAGCGGTGAGTGGACCGGCACCATGTGCCTGACCGAGGCCCATTGCGGCACCGACTTGGGCCTGCTCCGAACCAAAGCCGAGCCACAAGCCGATGGCACTTACTTGATCACGGGCAACAAAATTTTCATCAGTGCGGGTGAGCACGACTTGGTGCCCAACATTGTTCACTTGGTGTTGGCGCGGATGCCAGACGCGCCCGCAGGCAGCAAGGGCATCAGTTTGTTTGTGGTGCCCAAATTTTTGGTCAATGAAGACGGCAGTTTGGGTGAGCGCAACGGCATTCACTGTGGGGGGCTTGAGCACAAGATGGGCATCCACGGCAACGCCACCTGCCAAATGGTGCTCGACCAAGCGGTGGGCACCTTGGTGGGGCAGCCGAACAAAGGCTTGGCAGCGATGTTCGTCATGATGAACGCGGCTCGCATTGGTGTGGGTATGCAATCGCTTGGCTTGACCGAAGTGGCCTACCAAAACGGCTTGGCGTATGCCAAGGAGCGCTTGCAATCGCGCAGTTTGTCGGGCGTCAAAAGCCCAGACAAGCCAGCTGACAGCATCTTGGTGCATCCGGATGTGCGCAAAATGCTGCTCACCGCCAAGGCTTATGCAGAAGGCGGACGCGCACTGAGTTTGTATTGCGCATTGCTGCTCGACCAAGAACTGAATCACCCGGATGAGCAAGTGCGAAAAGAGGCGGCCGACATGGTGGCATTGCTCACCCCGATCGTCAAAGCCTTCATCACCGACAACGGGTGGTTGGCCACCTCTGCGTGCTTGCAGGTCTTGGGTGGGCATGGCTTCATCCGCGAGTGGGGCATGGAGCAGTACGTGCGCGATGCACGCATCAACATGATTTACGAAGGCACCAACACCATCCAAAGCCTGGATTTGTTGGGCCGCAAGGTGTTGGGTAACCAAGGGTCCAACTTGAAAAAATTCGGCAAGCTGATTGCCGATTTGGTCGCCGCGGAGACGGGCAACGAAGACATGGCACCCTTTACCCAACCCTTGGCCAAGTTAGGTCAGCAAATGACCCAGTTCACAGGTGAAATCGGAATGAAAGCGCTTGGCAATGCCGATGAGGTGGGTGCGGCTGCGGTCGACTATTTGCGGGTCACCGGTCACCTGGTGTTTGGTTATTTTTGGGCGCGCATGGCGCAAGTGGCCCTGCAGCAAATCAGCCAAGGCAACACCGATCCCTTTTACAAAGCCAAAGTGCAAACAGCGCGTTTTTACTTTGCCAAACTGTTGCCTGAGACCGCGTCATTGATGCAAACTGCCCGTGCAGGCAGTGATGTGTTGATGGACACTGCCGATGTGTTTGCTTGATACCCCCCCAACCCTAGGAGACATCACATGAAGACCTTTTGGACAGCTGCTTTGACTTTGTGGGCCGCCGCAGCCTGGGCGCAAATGACGCCAGTGGGCACTTGGCACACCATTGACGACGAAACCAAAAAACCCAAGGGTGAAGTCACCATCACTGACAACAATGGTGTGCTCACCGGCGTGGTTGGGCGCTCATTGGTCGATGACCCGAAAGCCAAAACCATTTGCGATTTGTGCAAAGACGACCGCAAAGACCAACCGATCGTTGGCTTGGAATTCATTCGTGGTGTCAAGCAAGAGGGCACCAAAAACATTTGGGGCGGTGGCGGCAAAATCCTCGACCCGGGCAACGGCAAGGTCTACACCGTGGAAATGGAGCCGATCGAAGGCGGTAAAAAAATGAAAGTTCGAGGCTACATTGGCCCGCTGTACCGCACCCAAATTTGGCTGCGTGTGGACCAACCCAAATAAGGACGCAGTGATGTCACATGTATTGCACAACGAAGAGCAGGGGGTGTTGACCTTGACCCTCAACCGGGTGGACAAGAAAAACTCTCTCACCGCTGCCATGTATGCAGACTTGGCTGACGCGCTTGACAAAGCCACGGCCGGCGCAAGCATCAAGGTGGTGGTGATTCAGGGTCACGAAACGGTGTTCAGTGCAGGCAATGACATCGCTGATTTTTTGCAGCAACCCCCCGCCAATGAAGACGCTGCGGTATTTCGCTTTCTGCGGGGCATCGCGCTTTTCCCCAAGCCATTGCTGGCGGTCGTATGTGGCCCGGCCGTTGGGGTGGGCACCACCATGCTGTTCCATTGCGACTTGGTGTACGCGGGAGACAACGCGGCTTTTTCCATGCCCTTTGTCAACCTGGGCTTGTGTCCCGAAGCCGGTTCGAGCTTGTTGGCCCCCGAGCTCATGGGTTACCACCGTGCCGCCGAAGCCTTGTTGCTGGGTGAACCCTTCATGGTGGACGACGCCCTGGAGATGGGCTTGGTCAGCCGCGTCTTGCCGCCCACGCAGGCCAATGCTTATGCGCACCAACAGGCACTCAAAATCGCCACCAAACCCCTCACGTCATTGATGGAAACCAAACGCTTGATGAAGTCTGGCAAAGTGCCCAAAGTATTGGCCCGTATCCAAGAAGAAGCCATGAGCTTCGGACGGATGCTCAAAGAGCCTGCAGCCATCGAGGCATTCAGCGCCTTCATGGAAAAACGCAAACCAGTCTATTGAGCCGGGGTATTGCGGCGCTGGATGGTTTGAGGTTTGCCGCTGGGGTCAATCGCCACGTAGGTGATGTTGGCTTGGGTGACCTTGAGGTAATGGCCTTGCATGCTGAACCGCTCAGCAAAAACCTCGACGGTCACGGTGATCGAGGTATTGCCGATGCGTTGTATTTTGCTGAAGAAACTCAGGATGTCACCGACCTTGACCGGTTGCTTGAACACGAATTCATTGACCGCCACGGTGGCAATGCGGCCGTTCACATAACGGGCTGGCAAGACCGCGCCAGCCAAGTCCACCTGGGCCATGACCCACCCGCCAAAAATGTCTCCGTTGGCATTGCAATCGGCAGGCATGGGGATGACTTTGAGCACCAATTCGGCATCCGTTGGCAGGGTAGGCGTGGTGGTCCGGGCGTCGGTCTTGGTGGTCACAGGCACAATCAGCGTTGTTGAATCCAACCCCTATTGTGCGACATGCGTCATACCGGCTCCAGTTATCCTCGGCTACCCGCCCAACCAGTCACGGTGAATGCCGAGTCGGATTGGGGCACTTTGAAGCGTCTGTTTCCCTATTTGTGGGAATACAAATGGCGGGTGTTGGCCGCCTTGTCATTCATGGTTGGCGCAAAACTGGCCAATGTTGGCGTCCCGTTGTTGCTCAAAGACTTGATTGACAGCATGACGCCCCAACCAACTGTGGCCCAAGCTGTGTTGGTGGTGCCTGTGGCTTTGTTGATTGCCTACGGTTTGCTGCGTTTGTCTGCTTCGGCTTTCACAGAGTTTCGTGAGCTGGTCTTCGCTGAGGCCACGCAAGGCGCTGCACGGAAAATTGCACTGCAAACCTTTGAGCATTTGCACCGACTCAGTTTGCGCTTTCACTTGGAGCGTCAAACAGGTGGCATGAGCCGCGACATTGAGCGCGGTGTGCGCGGCATCGAGTCCTTGATCGCCTATTCGCTATACAGCATCGTGCCCACCTTGATCGAAGTGATATTGGTGCTGACCATCTTGGGTGTGAAATTTGACAAGTGGTATGCCATCATCACCCTGCTGGCTTTGGCCACCTATATCTATTTCACCGTCACCGTCACCGAGTGGCGCACCCAGTTTCGCAAAGAAGTCAACGAGTTCGACTCCAGTGCCCATTCGCGCGCGATTGATTCCTTGCTGAACTATGAGACTGTGAAATATTTTGGCAACGAGGCGTTTGAGGCAAAGCGCTACGACCTGAATTTGGACAAGCTGCGCAAGGCTCGAATCAAAGCACAAAACTCATTGAGTGCACTCAATATTGGCCAACAAGTCATCATCGCGGTGGCCTTGGTCGCCATGTTGTGGCGAGCCACTCAAGGCGTGGTTGAGGGCCGGATGACCTTGGGTGACTTGGTCATGATCAACGCATTCATGATCCAGCTCTACATCCCGCTGAATTTCCTGGGAGTCATCTACAGGGAAATCAAGCAAAGCCTCACCGATTTGGAGAGCATGTTCAAGCTGTTGGAAAAACAGCGGGAAGTGGCTGATTTGGAAACTGCTGAGTCACTGCGGCTGCAGCATTCACCCGAGGTTCGGTTTGACAATGTGTTCTTTGCCTATGAACCAGACCGACCGATATTGCATGGCATCAGTTTGACAGTTCCGCCTGGCAAGACGGTTGCTGTCGTTGGCGCCTCCGGCTCAGGCAAATCCACCTTGGCCAGGTTGTTGTTTCGGTTTTACGATGTCCAGCAAGGTGGGATTTACATCGATGGTTTAGAAATCCGGCAATTGACCCAGGATTCGGTGCGCGCTGCGATTGGCATCGTCCCGCAGGACACGGTTTTGTTCAATGACACGGTCTACTACAACATCGCTTATGGCAACACCCAAGCTTCGCGAGAACAGGTGGAGGAGGCCGCGCGCGCAGCCCGAATCCATGATTTCATTGCTTCCACGCCGCAGGGGTATGAAACCATGGTGGGAGAAAGGGGCTTGAAACTCTCCGGTGGTGAGAAGCAGCGGGTTGCCATTGCCCGCACCTTGTTGAAAAACCCAGCCATTTTGATATTTGACGAAGCCACTTCGGCGTTGGACAGCACCAACGAACGTGCTATTCAAGCAGAGCTTCGCGATGCTGCCCAGAACAAAACCACCCTGGTGATTGCCCACCGCCTGTCCACCGTGGTGGACGCGCATGAAATTGTGGTGATGGATGCAGGGCGAGTGATCGAGCGAGGCACCCACTTGGATTTGTTGGCAGCCAACGGCCGCTATGCCCACATGTGGTCACTGCAGCAAAGCCAAGAAGACGAGACTTAAGGCAAGTCAACGTCTTCTGTGTCACGGCTGCTGTCGCGTGGGCCGACTTGGCCCAGGCGAGATTTGAGCGATTGGGGCTCGCCTGATAAAACAGCCGCATACATGGTGGTGTTGGCCATTACCTTTTTCACGTAGTCTCGGGTTTCCGTGAAGGGAATGCACTCAGCCCAGATGGCACCTTCGAGATCCGGGCCGTTGCGCCACTTGCGTGAACGACTGGGGCCGGCGTTGTAGGCGGCAGCGGCCATCGGCATCGAACCTTGAAAATTGTCCAACACCATTTTCAAGTAGCTGGTGCCTATGGCGATGTTGGTATCTCGCTGGTTGAGTTGTTCGATTTGAAACTGCCGCTGACCCGTTTTTTTGGCCACCCACCGGCCGGTCGCTGGCATGATTTGCATCAAACCCGAAGCGCCCACGGATGAGCGAGCATCCATCACAAACCGGCTTTCTTGGCGAATCAAGCCATAGACATAAGCGGCCTCCAGACCGATCTCCTTGGTTCGCTCAAGCACCTGGGTCTTGAAAGGTGTGGGATAGCGTTGTGCAACATCCATCGGCGTGCTGCGCTCACTGGTGTTGATGCAGCGGTCCCAAATGGCTTGTTCGCAAGCCCACTGGGCCGCAGCCAATTTTTCGCGATCAGACATGCGGCCTCTCTTGCCCATGCCGTCAACCAAACCGGTGCCGTAATTCCATTCGCGCACGCCATCTGCTCGCAAGCCAATCCGAATGGCGTGCATGGCGCGCTGCAAACTTGGGTTGCTTTTCACGGCCATCATTTCCTGGACGCTGGGTGGCGGGGGCCTTGCCGGGGCAGCGATCTTCCGGCCCAGTTCTTCCTCGGCCAGTTGCTCGTAAAACCCTTGCGGACCTGCAATGGCTTGCAAGGCTGTCAGGGCGCCCGAACTCAGGGGGCTGCCTTTGGGCTGCTTGGCCATGTCCGCGCGTGCCAGCCAATACACCCAAGCCGGGTCTTTTTGCGCTGCAGGGCTCATGCGTTTGATCGCTGATTCAACGGTGTGCCACTGCGGGGTGCTGTCTGCGCGCAAAGCGGCCCGCACTTTCCAAGCGAGCATCTCGTCGGTGAGTTGGGCATCCGGACCTGCCAGGCCAAAATAGGTCAGCGCCTGCTGGTCCAATTGCAGTGCTGCTTGGCGGCCGATCACACCCCAGAGCCATTGTTTTTGTTCGGTTTGGAGTTTCTGGCCGGTCGGCCCCTGGATCTGTTTGGCTGCGGCTTCATGGTCAGTGGCGGCCAATCTCACCAACCCGAGCGTGATCCATTCCGAGGTTTCTTGGCCCCAGTTGACTCCCCGCATGTTCAAAAACCGTATCGGATTGGCCATCAGGTCATCCAAGCCCTTTAAGCTGTGTTCAGACACGATGCGCAAAGCATCCCTCGCGGCTTGCTTTCGGTTGAACTCCACCATCAAGCGGCTTTTACGCCATACCTCTTGCGGGGGAACACGCTTGGCTAAAAACAGTTGCTCAACACCAAAAGTACAACCATCATCGGCTTGTCGTTGAGCCAGCCAAGTTGTTCGGATGAAGGCCTCTTGCGCGGATGTGCCGGCAAGCTTCTTGTGACCGATGTCGAGCCAATTGGCATAACACTCGACCTCCTTGTCATCGTGCATCCGGTACAGGGCGTATTCGCGTTCGAACTGTGACCATTCTTGGCGTTGCCCCAAGACCAACAGCCAGTCGTTGCGCAGGCGGTCTTCTTGGTAGGTGCCTGCATACCGTTTGAGAAAAGCGTTGACTTCGGCGTCAGAGGCGTCCCCCAACCGAACCCGCAGCTCCCAGTAGGCTGCCCAAGGTTCTAACAAATGGCCTTTGGCTTGGGGCAAGAGTTGGGTGAGTTTTTTGCGGTCGTTTTGCGCAAACGCATTGGCCATGTCTCGCAAGACAACATCGGCTTTGTCCAAGTTGGCTGCAACCGCAGGGGTATCAGCATGTGCCGCCACCAAGCCACCACTCAGAAGAACAATCAGCCAGGTACGGATCAATGATTCAAGCATGACACAATCGAGTTACTCAACAGTTGGTGATTCTCCCATGGACAAAAAAGCCCTTCGTGAAGAATTGATTCGTGTCAGATTGGATTTGCCAGACAGAGCGCAGCGCGCTGATCTCTTGCAAAGCGTGATGCGTATTTGGCTGTTTGATCGAAAGGATGCGGTGATCGGTGCGTATTGGCCGATCAAAGGTGAGTTTGATCCTCTGCCTGCCCTGCACCGTTGGAAAGAAGACGGTGAATTGCTGGACGAGCCTGAGTTGCGTCGCATTGGTTTGCCCGTGGTGGACAAACAAACCAAAACACTGCGGTTTCATGCCTGGTACCCGGGTTGTGACATGGAAGAAGACGCCTACAACATTCCCAAACCCAAGGACACAGAGGTGGTCGTGCCAACGCTCTTGTTTGTGCCTTGTGTGGGTTATGGGCCCGGCGGTTACCGACTGGGTTATGGCGGAGGTTTTTATGACCGCACTTTGGCGCAATTGCACCCCGCACCTTTCACGGTTGGCTTGGGATTCACCAACGGGTTTTTGACTGACTTTGTGCCCGAAGCCCACGACGTGCCTTTGGATGCTTTGCTCAATGAGAACGGTGTGGTTTGGCCAACCGTCGGTTATTGAGGCCACGCCCATCCACAGCCTGCCTGATTGAGCTGCACGGGCAGTCAATTGCTTATGATGCCTGCTGATTCAACCCTTGGTTTTCAACACACCTATGTCTAAAGCATTTGCCAGCCAAAGCGACCTGACCGATAAACAGATCAGCTTCACCCAACTCAGCCCGCACTGCTGGGCCTACACCGCCGAGGGCGACCCCAATTCAGGGGTGATCATTGGCGACAAGTACATCATGGTGAGTGATGCCACCGCCACGCCTTTGATGGCACAAGACCTGATCGCCAAGATCCGCGCGGTCAGTGACAAGCCCATCAAATACGTGTTGCTGACCCACTACCACGCCGTGCGTGTTTTGGGTGCCAGCGCTTACCTGGCCGAAGGTGCGACCGAAATCATCGCCAGCAAAGGAACGCACGATTTGATCGTCGAGCGCGGTGCCGAGGACATGCAAAGTGAGATGGACCGGTTTCCCCGTTTGTTCCGTGGTGCAGACAGTGTGCCAGGCTTGACTTGGCCAACCATGGTGATTGGTGACGGACAGCCCGGTCGCCAAGGCAGTTTGCGCATTGACTTGGGCGGTGTGGCGGTGGAGATTTGGCACCCAGGCGCTGGTCATACCCGCGGCGACACCATCGCTTGGGTGGAGGCTGAAAAAGTCTTGTTCAGCGGTGACTTGGTGGAGTACCAAGCAGGTGTCTACACCGGCGACGCCCATTTGGCCCAGTGGCCCACCACCCTAGAGGCTTTGCGAGCACTGCAAGCGCAGGCCATCGTGCCCGGGCGTGGCGAAGCCATGCAAGGCCCAGCGAATGTCAACAAAGCACTGGACTACACCAAGCAATGGGTGGAAACACTTTTCAAATGTGGTCAAGAGGCGGTGGCACAAGGCATGGATTTGAAAGCCGCGATGGCGCACACCCGCCAACACATGGACCCGGTGTTTGGCCAGGTATTCATTTACGAGCATTGCTTGCCTTTTGATGTGAGCCGTGCGTATGACGAAGCCCAGGGCATCCAAAACCCCCGCATCTGGACTGCCGAGCGTGACAAAGAGATGTGGGCCTCGCTGCAAAGCTGATGCTCACTGGGGTGGCGTGATCAGCTCGTTCAAATCGGCTTCGTAGCCTTTCAACACAGCCACGGCATTGGCGCGTTGCGCCGGCGAGGTGGTGTTGTGCAGTTGCGCAACAGCTTCACATTGGGTGCGCTGGCGCTTTTGGCGGTATTGGGCATCACTGGGGTTGGGTGGGTTGAGCATGCGCTGCAACCACCCCTGCACCAGTTGTTGGGCTTGGTCGCGATCGGCTTGTTCGGTGACGATGCGCTGCATCACGCTCAAAGCATCCGATTGCTGGCGCAACCGTTCTTGGTCGCTTCTGCTGGGCTCAAAGCCAGAGGCGGTGGCGAGCTCAAGCACCAACTGCCGCTGCGCTTTGTCTAAACGACCGTAAAAACGCTCCGCATTGTCTTGTCCCTTTTGGGCTTGAACAAGCCATTGGGCGGAGCGTGGTTGGTCAATTTTCCATTCGCGTCGCCATTTTTGGTTGTTTGTGTCCAGCTCGTCTCGCAGGTTCGTGAGCTGATGGGGTTTCAACGTGAGAAACAAATCAGCCAGCGGCAACTCCAACTTCGCCATCACTGCCGGCAAGCTGTTGCGGGCATCATCAACGAGACGACACACCTGATCAGCAGTGATGTTTTGCGGTGCCAAGGATTGCATGCGTTGTATCCACAACCGGTACGCGGGAAGCTGCGTTTGTCGGTGCCAAGCCAATACCGATTGCAAGTCGGTCAGCACCTGTTGTTCTTGTGCCGCAGTGAGGTCCAGGTGTGGGTTGACCCAGGTGAAAACCAACCAGCGTGGGGCGTTGTTGTAGCCCGTGACAACCAGGCTGCAACTGCTCAAACAACCCACCAGACACAGCGCAGCCAGTTTTCCGGGGCGGCCAAGGCGTGCGCTGAGCTGACTGATAATGCCTGTCAATAAAGGAAGCAATCGCATGGACAGTGTGGATGTGGTGGTGATGGCGGCGGGCAAGGGAACCCGTATGAAGAGCAGTATGCCCAAAGTGCTTCACCAGGTAGGCGGTAGGGCTTTGCTCAGGCACGTGATTGACACGGCCAAGCAGCTGCAAGCCAGGCGTGTGGTGGTGATCACTGGCCATGGCGCAGAGCAAGTCGAAGCCAGTTTGCAAGGCCACTCCCATCTGCAATGCGTGCGCCAGATGCCGCAGTTGGGTACGGGGCATGCCATGCAACAAGCCATGCCAGCGCTGACCGATGACGGTCTCACCTTGGTCTTGTCTGGCGATGTCCCCTTGATACAAGCTGACACCTTGCAAGCCTTGTTGGCCATGTGTGATGGTCAGCAACTGGCCTTGCTCACCTTGCAAACCCCATCCCCCACAGGCTATGGACGATTGGTGCGCAATGCCCAAGGCCAGGTGCAAGCGATCGTGGAAGAAAAGGACGCCACGCCTGAACAACGCCTAATCACCGAAATCTACAGCGGCATCATGGCCGTGCCCACCCGCTTGTTGCGAGGCTGGTTGGCCCGTTTGGACAACCACAACGCCCAACAAGAGTACTACCTGACCGATGTGGTGAGATTTGCTGTGGCCGATGGATGCACTGTCGCGGCGCACATGATCACCCAAGCCTGGCAAGTCGAGGGTGTGAACAACCCGCTGCAGTTGGCTGCTTTGGAGCGGGCTTACCAGCACCTGCAAGCTGAGCAATGCATGTTGGCGGGTGTGCGCCTGGCAGACCCTGCGCGTTTCGATGTGCGCGGGCAGTTGAGTTGCGGGCAAGATGTCGAGATCGATGTCAATTGCGTCTTTGAAGGTGTGGTGCGTTTGGACGATGGGGTGCGCATCGGCCCGAACTGCGTGATTGCCAATGCACACATCGGTGCGGGCACCATCGTGCAAGCATTCACGCACATCGATGGTGAGCAACAAGCTGTGGCTGTGGGCAAGGAGGCGCGCATTGGTCCGTTTGCCCGGCTGCGTCCTGGCGCATCCTTGGGTGACGAAGTGCACATTGGCAATTTTGTGGAAGTGAAAAACGCCAGCCTGGCCCGGGGCGCCAAGGCCAACCACCTCGCTTATTTGGGAGATGCCACGGTGGGCGAGCGGGTCAATTACGGCGCAGGCAGCATCACAGCCAACTATGACGGCGCCAACAAACACCGCACGGTCATCGAAGCCGATGTGCATGTGGGCAGCAACAGCGTGTTGGTGGCACCCGTTACCTTGGGCGCTGGCGGCACGATTGGCGCTGGCTCCACCATCACCAAAGACACCGCGCCAGGTGCCCTCACGGTGACGCGGGCCAAGCAAACCAGTATCGACAACTGGGCTCGCCCGGTCAAAACAAAAAAATAAAAGGACAGTCCGTATGTGTGGCATTGTGGGTGCGGTTTCATCACAAAACATCGTTCCTGTCTTGGTGCAGGGTTTGCAAAGGCTGGAATACAGAGGCTATGACTCGTGTGGTGTGGCGGTCAACAGCGCGCAAACGCAAATGGATCAAGCGCCCGGATTGCAGCGTGCACGCAGCACCGACCGTGTGGCTGAATTGATCGCGCAGGTGAACGACCCATCAGCAGGTTTGCAGGGCATGACCGGCATTGCGCATACTCGCTGGGCCACCCATGGCGCACCTGCGGTGCACAACGCGCACCCGCATTTCAGCCGAGACCGCATCGCCTTGGTGCACAACGGCATCATTGAAAACCATGAAGAACTGCGAGCCGAGTTGCAGGCCAAGGGTTACCGCTTTCTCAGCCAAACCGATACCGAGGTGATGGCGCACTTGATCGACTCGCTCTACCAAGGCGATGTGTTGCAAGCTGTTTTCCAGGCCACCCAACAACTGCAAGGTGCTTATGCGATCGCGGTCATGGCCAAGGACGAGCCACACCGCGTGATCGGCGCCCGCGCAGGCTCACCGCTGATTCTGGGTTTGGGCCAAGGCGAAAACTTTTTGGCCAGCGATGCCATGGCCTTGGCGGGCGTGACCAGCCAAATCGTCTACCTGGCCGAAGGCGATGTTGTGGATGTGCAGCAAACCCATTACCAGGTGTTCGACGTCACACACCAAGCGGTGCAACGTGAGGTTTTGACGGTTCATGCCCACAGTGGAGCCGCTGAGCTGGGCCCTTACAGCCATTACATGCAAAAGGAAATCTTCGAGCAGCCGCGAGCGATTGCCGATACGTTGGAGGGCATCGAAGCCATCGTCCCCGAGCTGTTCGACAACCCTGCCCACCCTGCGCCAGGCTTGGCCAAACAGGTCTTGGCACAGGTCGATTCGGTGTTGATCCTGGCCTGTGGCACCAGTTATTACAGCGGCTGCGTGGCCAAGTACTGGATAGAGCGGATGGCCCAACTGCCTTGCCAGGTGGAAGTCGCCAGCGAGTACCGTTACCGTGATTCCGTGCCCAACCCGCGCAGCCTGGTGGTGACCATCAGCCAATCGGGTGAAACCGCAGACACCTTGGCCGCATTGCGTCACGCCCAATCATTGGGCATGCAACACACGCTGACCGTTTGCAATGTGTCGACCTCGGCCATGGTGCGCGAATGCGCCTTGGCTTACATCACCCGCGCAGGCGTGGAAATTGGCGTGGCGTCAACCAAGGCGTTCACCTCCCAACTGGCGGGTTTGTTTTTGCTGACACTTGCGCTGGCCAAAGCCAAGGGTCGATTGAGCCTGGCGTCAGAAGCCCAGCACTTGAAAGCCATGCGGCATTTGCCCGTGGCTTTGCAAAGCGTGTTGGCCTTGGAGCCGCAACTCATCGCCTGGGCGCAAGACTTTGCGAGCAAAGAAAACGCCTTGTTCTTGGGCCGCGGTTTGCACTACCCGATTGCCTTGGAAGGGGCGTTGAAGCTCAAAGAAATCAGCTATATCCATGCCGAGGCTTACCCAGCAGGTGAACTCAAGCACGGCCCATTGGCGCTGGTGACCAGCGCCATGCCTGTGGTGACCGTCGCACCCAACGACGCCTTGTTGGAAAAGCTCAAAAGCAATTTGCAAGAGGTACGCGCCCGTGGCGGCGTGTTGTATGTGTTGGCCGATGCTGACACCCGCATCAGCTCCAGCGAAGGCTTGCATGTGATTCGCATGCCCGAGCATTACGGCGATTTGTCACCCTTGCTGCATGTGGTGCCTCTGCAATTGCTGGCCTATCACACGGCCTGTGCGCGGGGAACGGATGTTGACAAGCCGCGCAACCTGGCCAAAAGCGTCACCGTGGAGTAAGCCGATGTATTCAACCTCTTCAAACCGCCGCCAACTGTTGAAAGCGGCTGCTGGCATGGGTGCTTGGTCCTTGATCACGGACCAAGCCTGGGCGCAAAACGCCGAATTCAAACTCAAGTTGGCCAACAATTTCCCCGCCACCCACCCGACCAACCTGCGGATGAAAGAAGCCGTGGAGGCTATCCGCGCTGATTCCAAAGGTCGGGTGGACATCCAGCTGTTTCCCAACAACCAGCTCGGCGGCGACACTGACATGCTGTCGCAAGTGCGCTCAGGTGCCATCGACTTTTTCATGCTCTCTGGCCTGATCTTGCAAACCCTGGTGCCGGTGGCGGGCATCAACGGCTTGGCATTTGTGTTCAAGGACTACAACGGGGTATGGGCCGCCATGGATGGAGACTTGGGTTTGCACGTGAGGGGTGCCATCGCCAAGGTGAATTTGTTCGCTTTCGAGACCTGCTTTGACAATGGGTTTCGCAACATCACCAGTTCCTCCAGGCCCATCCAATCCCCAGCCGATTTGCAAGGGTTCAAGATCCGCGTGCCAGTCAGTCCTTTGTGGACATCCATGTTCAAAGCCCTGGGTGCTTCGCCTGCATCGATCAACTTCAGTGAGGTGTACTCCTCGTTGCAAACCAAGATCGTGGAGGGGCAAGAAAACCCATTGCCACTGATTGAATCAGCCAAACTCTACGAGGTGCAAAAGTACTGTTCCATGACCTCGCACATGTGGGATGGTCAATGGGTGTTGGCCAACCAAAAACGTTGGGGCAACTTACCCAAGGATTTACAAGCCTTGGTGGCCTTGCACTTTAAAAAGGCAGCGATGCTGCAGCGCGAAGACATCCGCCAACTCAACACGGTGCTGCAAGCACAGCTGAAATCCAAAGGCATGGCATTCAATTACCCAGATGCCAAGCCCTTTCGAGACGTGTTAACCCAAGTCGGTTTCTATCAGGAATGGAAAGCCAAATACGGCCCCGAAGCGATTGGCAAGCTCGAGAAATACACGGGTAAATTGGCATGACCCTGGCTTGGCCGGAGCGGGTGTTGCGTGCGCTGGCCGAGTGGCCTGCGGCTTTGTTGGTGGTGGCTGAAATAGCCGTGCTCTCCGCGGGCGTGATCAGCCGATATTTGCTGCAATCGCCACTCACCTGGTCCGATGAACTCGCTTCTGTGTTGTTCTTGTGGTTGGCCATGTTGGGGGCGGTGGTTGCGATGCAGCGCAATGAACACATGCGCTTGACGGTGTTTGTCGCCAAGTTGTCCCCCGCCTCGCAGGTGGCGGTGAACACTTTTGTCGCCTGTCTGTCGGTCTTGTTTTGCGCCGTGTTGCTTTGGCCTGCGATAGAACACATGAACGAACAGTGGGTGATCCTCACGCCTGCACTGGAAATGCCAGATGCTTTGCGGGTGGCTGCGGTCGTGGTGGGTTTGTCGCTCATGTTGCTGCAATCCCTGTTGCAGTTGTTTCGTTTAGCCCGTGGCAGACAAGTGCTGTGGTCGTTGGCTGTGTTGTTGGTGATGGTTGCAGCCCTTGGCTTGGCGAGTCCTTGGTTGATGCAATGGGGGCATGTCAACTTGTTGATCTTCTTTGTGCTGATGGTGGCCATGTGTGTGGCCATGGGTCTGCCCATTGCGTATGCCTTTGGCCTGAGCACAACGGCCTACCTGCTTTTTTCCACCACCACCCCCTTGACCATTGTGGTGAGTCGGATCGATGAGGGCATGTCTCACCTGATTTTGTTGTCTGTGCCTATGTTTGTGTTTTTGGGCGCATTCATTGCGGTGACTGGCTTGGCCAAAGCGATGGTGGATTTTTTGGCTTCTTTGTTGGGGCATTTGCGCGGTGGTTTGCAGTACGTGTTGTTGGCGGCGATGTATTTGGTCTCTGGGATTTCAGGCTCCAAAGCAGCTGACATGGCGGCCGTGGCACCAGCGTTGTTTCCGGAAATGAAAAAACGCGGTGCACACCCCGGCAGGCTGGTTGCGTTGTTGGCCGCCTCTGGTGCGATGAGCGAGACCATCCCGCCGAGTTTGGTGTTGATCACGATCGGCGCCGTCACCGGTGTATCGATTTCAGCGCTTTTTGTGGGCGGCTTGATGCCTGCGTTGGTTGGCATGGTTGCCTTGTGTGTGGTGGTTTACTGGCAGTCCCGTGGCCTGCAGGATCTGCAGGTTCAGCGTAAGCCCGGCCGTGAAATTTGGCGAACTTTGGGGTTGGCCCTGCCTGCCTTGGCCTTGCCATTCGTTATCCGTTCAGCCGTGGTCGAGGGTGTGGCCACAGCCACCGAGGTATCGACCATTGGTATTTTGTACACCTTGGTGGTGGGCTTGCTCTTTTACCGCCAACTGGATTGGCGCCGTCTTTTTCCCATGCTGGTGGAAACCGCGTCATTGTCTGGGGCGATTTTGCTGATCATTGGGTGCGCCACTGCGATGGCCTGGGCCTTGACCCAATCTGGTTTTTCGCGTGACTTGGTGGCGCTCATGACACAGGTGCCAGGCGGGGCAACAGGTTTCATGCTGGTATCGATGGTGGTGTTTGTGTTGCTTGGCAGCATGCTCGAAGGCATTCCGGCCATCGTTTTGTTTGGCCCTTTGCTGTTTCCAGTGGCGCGAGCGCTTGGCATCCATGAGGTGCACTACGCCATGGTGGTGGTGTTCGCCATGGGCTTGGGCTTGTTTGCGCCACCTGTGGGTGTCGGCTTTTACGCAGCATGTGCGATTGGGAAGGTGGAGGCTGACCAGGCCCTCAACCGCATTTGGCCTTACTTGGGTGCTCTGTTGGTCGCCCTGTTGGTGATTGCTTTTGTGCCCTGGGTGTCCATCGGTTTCCTCTGAATTCAGTGGTGGGGTGACGAGGTCCTCAGCCCTATAATTTGATGAAATCCATGAGCCCTTTGAAATTCATCCGCCCAGACCTGCAAGCCATGCAGGCCTACCATGTGCAATCCGCCGCAGGCATGGTCAAGCTGGATGCGATGGAGAACCCCTACACCCTGTCCGCCGACTTGCAAGCCCAGTTGGGTGCTCGCTTGGGCGCGCTGGCGATCAACCGCTACCCCGGAGAGCGCATCAATGACCTGAAACAGGCCTTGGCTGACTTTGTCGGTCTGCCTGAGGGCTTTGGCCTGATGCTGGGCAATGGCTCAGACGAGCTGATTGCCCTGTTGTCCACCGCCTGCCATTTGCCAGGTGCAACCGCGCTGGCGCCCGAGCCAGGCTTTGTGATGTATGGCATGAGCGCCCAATTCCAAGGTTTGGCCTATGTGCCGGTGGCGCTGCGCGACGACTTCGAGCTCGACGAAGCCGCCATGCGTGCGGCCATTGACCAGCACCATCCCGCCATCGTTTACCTGGCCTACCCAAACAACCCCACCGCCAATTTGTGGGACGCCGCCGTCATGCGCCGCTTGATCGCCCAGGTGTCGGCCTATGGCGGCTGGGTGGCTTTGGACGAGGCGTACCAGCCGTTTTCCAGTGCCACATGGCTCGATGAAATCCAGCGCGACCCGGCGGCCAATGCCCAGGTCTTGCTGATGCGCACCTTGTCCAAGTTTGGCCTGGCCGGTGTGCGCATCGGTTACATGCTGGGCCGCGCCGAGGTGATTGGCCACTTGGACAAACTCCGCCCGCCTTACAACGTGAGTGTCTTGAACGCCGAGTGCGCTTTGTTTGCACTGGAACACCGCAGCGCGTTTGAACAGCAAGCACAGGCGATTTGCAGCGAACGCGAACGCTTGACCCAAGCCTTGGCCAAGCTGCCTGGCGTCACGCCTTACCCCAGCCAAGCCAATATGTTGTTGGCCCGTTTCAGTGGCGACGAGCAAGTGGCCACTCGCGTGTTCGAAGCCTTGAAAGAACGCCGTGTGCTGGTGAAGAACGTTTCTAAAATGCACCCGGTGCTGCACCATTGCTTGCGGCTCACCGTGGGCACCCCGGCAGAGAACGATCAATTGCTCAAGGCTTTGCAAGAAGTGCTGGCCACGCTTTAACCGACCAAACACCCACCATGACACAACGCACCGCAGACATTCGCCGCGACACCAAAGAAACCCAAATCCAGGTCCGCGTCAATTTGGATGGCACGGGCCAATCCGAGTTGTCCACGGGCATTGGTTTCTTTGACCACATGCTGGACCAAATCGCGCGTCACGGCCTGATTGACCTGTCCATCCAAGCCACTGGTGACCTGCACATCGACGGCCACCACACCGTGGAAGACGTCGGCATTGCCTTGGGCCAAGCCGTGGCCAAGGCGGTGGGTGACAAAAAAGGCATTCGTCGCTATGGCCATGCTTACGTGCCTTTGGACGAAGCCTTGAGCCGTGTGGTGATCGACTTCTCTGGCCGACCTGGCCTGGAAATGCACGTCCCCTTCAAGAGCGGCATGATCGGTCACTTTGATTCCCAGCTGGCGTTTGAGTTTTTCCAAGGTTTTGTGAATCACGCCTTTGTCACCTTGCACATCGATAACCTGCGCGGCGAGAACGCCCACCACCAGGCAGAGACGGTGTTCAAGGCTTTTGCCCGCGCCTTGCGCGATGCGATCGAAATCGACCCCCGCTCGGCAGGCGTTATTCCCTCGACCAAAGGCACGCTCTAGCCCTTTCATGCGAACCGTTGCAGTCATCGATTACGGCATGGGCAATTTGCGCTCGGTGGCGCAGGCCGTCATGGCCGCGGCGGTTGGCACAGATGTGCAGGTGATCATCACTTCGCAGCCTGACGAGGTGCATGCCGCCGAACGCGTGGTCTTGCCTGGTCAAGGCGCGATGCGCGACTGCATGCGCGAACTGAACGACAGCGGGATGCTTCCAGCGGTGCAAGACGCCGCAGCCAACAAGCCCTTGTTTGGTGTTTGCGTCGGCATGCAAATGCTGCTCGATCACAGCGCCGAAGGCGGTGACCTTGGCACCCCTTGTTTGGGCTTGATCCCTGGTGAAGTGGTGAAGTTTGATTTGGCTGGTCAACACCACGCTGATGGCAGCCGCTACAAAGTGCCTCAAATGGGCTGGAACCAAGTGCGCCAAACCCAGGCGCACCCCTTGTGGGCAGGCGTGCCAGACAACAGCTATTTCTACTTTGTACACAGTTTTTATGCCCGCCCGTTAGATGCGCGCCACACTGCAGGGGTTACAGAGTATGGCCAAAGCTTTACCTCGGTGGTTTCTCGGGATAATATTTTTGCCGCCCAGTTTCACCCGGAAAAAAGCGCCGACCTCGGACTCATGCTCTACCGCAATTTCCTCTCCTGGTCGCCCTGACCTGCTTGATCAAACTGTTCACTACCTCCCAACCTTATGCTGCTCATCCCCGCGATTGACCTCAAAGATGGCCAC
>CAMDCZ010000020.1 GCA_945890735.1 Bordetella parapertussis
GACCAGTTGAGCAGGCCCGCGATGCTCACCCAGACCAGGTAGGGCAGCAGCAAAACCGCTGACCAGGGACTGTGTCGACGGTGGTAGGCGATCAACAGCAAAATACTCAGCCACAACAGCGGCAATTCCAGCATTGCCCAGTCTGGACGGCGCCACCCAAAGTAAAGCAGGCTCCACAGCACATTCAAGCCGCCGTTGACACCCCACAACAACAGGGCAAAGCTGCGCAAGCCTGGGCTTGGCAAGCGGAGCCAGCCGATCCATCCGCTGACCGCACAGAGGGAAAAAATCACGGTCCAGATCAGGCCAAAGGCAGCATCTGGCGGTTTCCAGTCGGGTTGCTTAAGCTGAAAGTACCACTCACTGATGTCGGTGAGTGCACCACCCAAGCCTGCCACGGCAAAGCTCAAGGCAAAGGCCACCAGCAGGCTGCGCCAATGGGCTCGCCAAACAGGCCAAGGGCGGGAATCGGTGCCATCGCTGGGCAAGGGTGTGGTCAAAGCATTCTTTCCAAGGGTAATCCCTAATTATAAATTTCCTTAGACATCTTTTAATGTCAAGTATTGTTGACACACTACAGACATTCCTCTGAGGTCAACACCACGCCAACACGCATGAACGCCAAGTCTGCCAGCGCCGGTTCCAGCAAAGTGGTCATTGTGACCATGGACACGCACCTCAACAGCGCGGCCATGAAAGCCCGCGAAAGCTTGACGCGCCTGGCCCCGCAATTGTCGCTGGTCATCCATTCAGCCTCCGAATTCTCGACCGATCCCCAAAAACTCAACAGGGTGAAGGCGGATATCGCCACCGCCGATGTGGTGATTGTCACCATGCTGTTTCTGGAAGACCATTTCAAGCCCATCCTGACCGATCTCGAGGCCAGGCGCTCGCAATGCGCGGCCATGGTGTGCATCATGTCGGCGGCTGAAGTGGTCAAACTCACCCGCATGGGCCGATTGGACATGGGCAAGCCGAGCACCGGGCCCATGGCTTTCCTGAAAAAACTGCGCGGCAGCAAGCCCCAAGCCGGCCAAGATGCCTCGGCCGGCGCCAAGCAAATGAAGATGCTGCGCCGCTTGCCGCAAATCCTGCGCTTCGTGCCAGGCACCGCGCAAGACCTGCGCGCCTATTTCCTCACCCTGCAATACTGGCTGGGCGGTTCTCAGGAAAACATCCACAACCTGGTGGTGTTTTTGCTCGACCGCTATGCCAAACACGTGTTCACCAAGGGCCAGGTGAAGGTGGGCGATCCGGTGGAGTACCCCGAAGTGGGTGTCTACCACCCGCGCATGAAAAACCGCTTGGACGCTGACATCGCCCAACTGCCCACCATGGTCAAGCCGGAGGCGGCCAAAGGGCGCGTCGGTGTGCTGGTGTTGCGCTCCTACCTGATTGCCAACAACGCGCAGCACTATGACGCGGTGATCGCTGCCCTGGAGGTGCAAGGCCTGCAGGTGGTGACTGCCTTTTCCTCTGGCCTGGACTCGCGCCCCGCGATAGAGGCGTACTTTGTGAAAGACGGTCAAACCACGGTCGACGCGGTGATTTCCCTCACTGGTTTTTCACTCGTGGGCGGACCGGCTTACAACGATGCGCGCGCGGCTGAGGACATCTTGGCCAAGCTCAATGTGCCCTACATCGCGGCGCACCCGGTGGAGTTTCAAACCCTGGACCAATGGGGCGGCTCAGCCCGGGGCTTGTTGCCGGTGGAGTCCACCATCATGGTCGCCATCCCAGAGCTTGATGGCTCGGTGGTACCCATGGTCTATGGCGGTCGCCCAGGCGCCGACGGCGTGACTTGCCAAGGTTGTGCCCAGCGCTGCACCTTCACCAAGGCGCACCGCCAAGAAGACATGTTCACCTGCACCGAGCGCACCTCGATGTTGGCCCAGCGCATCGCCAAGCTGGTTGCCTTGCGCCGCAGCCGGCATGCCGAGCGCAAAGTAGCGATGGTGATTTTCAATTTCCCGCCCAACGCAGGCAATACCGGCACCGCGGCTTACCTGGGTGTTTTCGAGTCGCTGTTCAACACCATGCGCGCCATGAAAGCCCAGGGCTACACGGTCGACATGCCCGACTCGGTGCAGGACCTGCAAGACAAGATTTTGCAAGGCAATGCCAGCCAGTTCGGCGCGGATGCCAATGTGCATACCTTGATCAGCGCCGAAGACCATGTGCGCCGCGAGCGGCATTTGGCCGAGATCGAGGCCCATTGGGGCCCGGCGCCCGGCAAACAACTGTCCAACGGGCAGTCCATCTTCGTCATGGGCCACCAGTTTGGCCATCTGTTGGTGGCAGTTCAGCCCTCGTTCGGCCATGAGGGTGACCCGATGCGCCTGTTGTTCGAGGGTGGCTTCGCACCCACCCACGCGTTCTCGGCCTTTTACCGCTACTTGCGCGAGGACTTTGCAGCCGATGCCGTGTTGCACTTTGGCACCCACGGCTCACTCGAATTCATGCCTGGCAAACAAACCGGCTTGGCTGGCAGCTGCTGGCCTGACCGCTTGATCCACGACCTGCCCAATTTCTACCTCTACGCCGCCAACAACCCCTCCGAAGGTGCGATTGCCAAACGTCGTGCCGGTGCCACGCTCATCAGCTATTTGTCCCCGACGGTAGAAGAAGCCGGTTTGTACAGCGGCTTGGTGGACTTGAAAGCCTCGATCGACCGTTGGCGCAACCTCAGCCCCAGCGAAGCACGTGACATGGCGAGCCTGGCCGAGCTGATCCAAGCACAAGCCGCCGCGATCGACCTCACCCCTGCCGAGCCGATCTGGCGGATCGACACGCCCGCGCACATGACATCCGTGCAGGACACGGTACAACGCTTGTCCGAGCAGATGCTCGAGTTGGAATACGCCTTGATTCCCCATGGTTTGCATGTGGTGGGCAAGGCCTACCACCAAGACCAATACCTGAACATGTTGTCGGCCATGGCCGAGAGCCAGGGCTTGGGTGCCGTGGCCCCTGCTGCCATTCAAGCCGTCGTGAACGGTGCCACCGCAGCCAAAGCCGCAGAGCTCAGCGGATTGCAAGCCACACCTGAGCGCAACCAGTTGTTTGACACGTTGGTGAAAAGCTTCACGCTGATGGGCCGCAACAGCGAAATCGAAGGCATCTTGAACGCCTTGGACGCGCACTACATCCGCCCTGCCCCAGGCGGCGATTTGCTGCGCACACCCGAGGTCTTGCCCACGGGCCGCAATTTGCATGGCTTTGACCCGTTTCGCATTCCCAGCGCGTTTGCGGTGCAAGACGGTGCCAAGCAAGCCGACAAACTCATTGCCCGATTCATGGACGATGGGCATGCCTTGCCCGAGTCAGTCGCCATCGTGCTGTGGGGCAGCGACAACCTGAAGTCCGAGGGCAGCCAAATTGGCCAAGCCCTGCGCTTGCTTGGTGCTCAGCCCCGCTTTGACAGCTATGGCAGGTTGGTCGGCGCCCAGTTGATCCCCTTGGCCGAGCTTGGTCGCCCCCGCATCGATGTGGTGGTCACCTTGTCCGGCATCTTCCGTGACCTCTTGCCCCTGCAAATCAAAATGCTCGCGCAGGCCGCGCTCATGGCCGCACAAGCCGACGAACCGCCCGAGCAAAACTTCATCCGCAAACACGCCTTGGCCTACCAACAAGCCCACCAGTGCGACATGGAAACCGCCGCCCTGCGGGTGTTTGGCAACTCGGACGGCACCTATGGGGCCAATGTCAACCATCTGGTGGACAACGGTGCTTGGGACAGCGAGGAAGAGCTCGCCAACACCTACACCTCGCGCAAAGGTTTTGCCTTTGGCGTGAGCGGTCAACCGGTGCACCACGCCGCCTTGCTGCGCAGCGCCTTGGCCGATGTGCAGCTCACCTACCAAAACCTGGAATCGGTCGAGCTTGGTGTGACCACCGTGGACAATTATTTCGACACCCTGGGCGGCATCACCCGCGCGGTGCGCCAAGCCAAAGGCGGCGAGGACAACACGCCGGTTTACATTGGTGACCAAACCCGCGGCGACGGCACGGTTCGCAGTTTGTCCGAACAGGTATCGCTTGAAACCCGCACCCGCATGCTCAACCCCAAGTGGTACGAAGGCATGCTCGAGCACGGCTTTGAGGGTGTGCGACAAATCGAGGTGCACATCACCAACACCATGGGCTGGTCAGCCACCACCGGACAGGTGCAACCTTGGGTCTACAAGCAGCTCACCGAAACCTTTGTGCTCGACCCCGAGATGCGCGACCGCCTGGCACGCCTGAACCCCACGGCCTCGGCCCGTTTGGCCAACCGCCTGATCGAAGCCTCCGACCGGGCCTACTGGAAGCCAGACGCAGACATGCTCAACCAACTCCAACAAGCCAGCGAAGAGCTGGAAGACCGCTTAGAGGGCGTTTTCGAAAGCCATCCAAGCTAAGCTCTCTGTCATGGCCATTCCCTTCCCTTTTGCAGCGATCGTCGGTCAAGACGAGATGAAGCTTGCCATTCAAATCGTGGCTGTCGACCCCAAGGTCGGCGGCGTTTTAGCCCTGGGCGACCGGGGCACCGGCAAATCCACCGCGGTGCGTGCCTTGGCCGATTTGCTCCCGCCGATCCAAGTGGTCAAGGGCTGCGCCTATGGGTGTGACCCCAGCAGCAAGCACTTGAGTTGCCCCGACTGCAGCTCGCTCAAGGCGGGCAGCAGGGTCGTCTCGGTCACCAAACCCGTGCCAGTGATCGACTTGCCTTTGGGCGCGACCGAAGACCGGGTGGTCGGTGCCCTCGACCTCGAACAAGCCCTGAGCCAGGGCGTGAAAGCGTTTTCGCCCGGCTTGCTGGCGCAAGCCAACCGGGGGTTTTTGTACATCGACGAGGTGAATTTGCTGGAAGACCACTTGGTTGACCTGTTGATCGACGTGGCCGCCTCCGGCGAAAACGTGGTCGAACGCGAAGGCCTGTCGGTGCGCCATCCAGCCCGCTTTGTGTTGGTCGGCAGCGGCAACCCCGAAGAGGGCGAATTGCGGCCACAACTGCTCGACCGCTTTGGTTTGTCGGTTGAGGTGCGCACGCCGCAAGACCTGGACCAACGGGTGTTGGTGATCAAACGCCGCGACGCCTTTGAGCGCGACCCCGAGGCCTACCGCGACAGCTTTGCCGCCGAGAACGAGGCCCTGCGCAAACACATCGTCAAAGCCCGCAAAGCCTTGGACAAAGTGGTGGCTGGTGACGACTTACTGCGCACCTGCGCCAAGCTCTGCCAATCGCTGGGCACCGATGGTTTGCGTGCCGAACTCACCTTGATGCGCGCCAGCCGCGCCTATGCCGCGATCCAAGGCAGCAAAACCGTCAAAAACGAACACCTGCGTGCGATCGCGCCCTTGGCACTGCGCCACCGACTGCGCCGCAACCCGCTGGACGATACCGGCTCGGGCGTGCGTGTGCAACGCGCCCTTGAGGAGGTGCTCGGGTCGTGAACCTGGCTTGGGACGACGCCTTGTGGGCTGCGGCCGCGCTCAGCGTTGACCCAGCGGGTTTGCGTGGCATCTGGCTGCGCGCGCCCCACGGTCCGGTGCGCGACGCCTGGTTGACCACCTTGGCCGACCTCCACCCTGGCCTGCGCCGCCTGCCCGGCCATGCCGATGCAGAACGCTTGCTCGGCGGGCTGGATTTGGGTGCCACCCTCCACGCTGGCAAAGCGGTTTACCAAGCGGGTTTGTTGCTGCAAACCAGCCCCACGGTGTTGCTCTTGCCCATGGCCGAACGCCTGCCCGACGACACCGCCGCCATCCTCGGCCAGGTGCTGGACCAAGGCGTGGTTCGCATGGGCCGCCAACCACAAGCGCAAGCGACCTTCATTGGCGTGGCTGCGCTGGACGAGGCTTTGGAGGACGAGCCGCCACTGGCCGGCGGCTTGCAAGAGCGTTTGGGCCTGTGGGTTGACCTGCGGGCGATCGGGCGTGCAGGCGGGATGGGTGAAGAAACCGAGTTGATGCTGGCCGCCCTGCCGATGCAAGACCTGTCGGCGCTTCGCGCGCATGCCAAACAAATGCTGCTGGACGATGCGCAGTTGCAGGCCTTGTGCCAAACCGCGATGGTGCTGGGGGTGGACAGCTTGCGCGCCCCGATCGCAGCTGCTCGGTTGGCCTGCGTGTTGGCCGCCTTGCGCGGCAACGACCGTGTGCAGGCCGACGACCTTGGCCGTGCCGCCCGTTTGGTGCTCACACCACGCGCCACCCAGGTCCCACCGCCACCCGAGACGCAGGCACCCGCCGAGCCACCTCCGCCTGACCCCCCAGCGCCAGAACAGACGGCGGAACACCCCCAAGAACCCGCGGAGCAGCCCAACGGGCCGCCGCCCAGCGAAGAGATCACACCCCAAGCCATGGCCGAGATCCTGCTTGAAGCCGCCTTGGCCAGCTTGCCCGCCGATGTGCTGAAAAACCTGAGCGAAGGCAGCCAAGCCAAGGCCGCTGGTCGCGGGCAAGGCCGCAGCGGGGACCGCCAACTGAGTTTGTCACGCGGCACGCCCATGCCACCCCGACCCGGCAACCCCCGCCAAGGCGCTCGGCTGCATATTTTGGCCACCTTGAATGCCGCGGTGCCACGCCAAAAACTGCGCCGCATACCGCCCACCAGCCGAGCGCGTTTGGCTGTGCGGGTGGAAGACTTCCATGTCCACCGTTTCGCCGAAAACAGCCCTACTTGCCTGATCTTTGCGATCGACGCCTCTGGCTCGGCGGCCTTGCACCGCTTGGCCGAGGCCAAGGGCGCGGTCGAGCTGTTGCTGACCCAGTCGTATGCGCGGCGCGACCAGGTCTGCGTCATCGGTTTTCGCGGCACCACGGCCGAGGTGTTGTTGCCGCCGAGCAAATCCTTGGTTCGCGCCAAGCGCAGTTTGTCGGGCTTGCCCGGTGGCGGGGGCACGCCCTTGGCTGCAGCGATCCAAACCAGCTTGCAAGTCGCGCTCGCTGAAAAACGCTTGGGCCATGCGCCCAGCCTGGTGATGCTCTGCGATGGCCGCCCCAATGTTGGCTTGCAAGGTGCCGGTGGACGGGCGCAAGCGCTGGCCGATGCACTCACTTTGGCGCGTCAATGGCGAGCCACCGGACTGCCTGCGATTTGGTTAGACACCAGCACCCGGCCCGAGCCCCAGGCCGAGCAGCTCGCCCAGGCCATGGGTGCGCGCTACATACCCCTGCCTTTGGCGAATGCGACACGCATGGCGCAGGCAGTGCACGCAGTTCAACATGGCAGCGCCGTGCCAGCCCCGCCCGCCCCAGCCGCACCCGTTTGGCAGCGCGCCAACCCATCAGGCACCACCCCGGTGTGGCGCAACCCAGGGGCTTGAGGCGATGGATTGGGCAAGCCTGCAAGCCACTTGGCCGCACAGCGACCGCAGCGAGTTCGTGCCAGCCGCTGGCGTGCGTTGGCATGTGCAACGAGCAGGCACGCAAGGGCCCAGGGTCTTGCTCTTGCATGGCACCGGGGCCTCTGCCCACACTTGGCGAGACAGCCTGCTGCCCCTGGCCGCTGATGCGCAGGTCTTGGCCATCGATTTGCCCGGTCATGGTTTCAGCAGCTTGGCCCCCGGTGACGGCATGTCCCTGCCTGGCATGGCGCGGGGCATTGGCGAGTTGCTCAGCGCCCTGCAGTGGCCGGTGGACGTGTTCATTGGCCATTCCGCCGGGGCGGCCATCGCCATGCAAATGGTGCTCGACCAGGGCCTGCAACCGCAGGCTTTGGTCGGCATCAACCCGGCGTGGTTGCCCCTGCCAGGCTTGGCGGGCTTGTTGTTTCCGCCGGCAGCGAAATTGCTGGCACTCACGCCCCTGGTGCCGCGCTGGTTTGCCAAACAAGCCAGCAGCCCAGGCATGCTCGACAAATTACTCGAGAGCACGGGTTCGCGCTTGGATGCGCGGGGTCAGGCCTTGTATGCCAGCTTGGTCGCCAGCCCCAGCCATGCGCAAGGGGCCTTGAAGATGATGGCGGCTTGGGATCTCGCCCATGGCGCAGCCAAGCTGCGTCGCTTGCACTGCCCAGTGCATATGTGGGTGGGTGAAAACGACCGCACCGTGCCACCCGCGCAAGGGCGAGAAGCCTTGGCATGTCTGAGCAACGCCACGCTCACGACTTGGTCTGGCGTGGGGCATTTGCTGCACGAGGAGCAGCCAAAGCGGTTTGTCGCCGAGCTCCATGCCCGCCTGGCTGGTGGCGAGCCAGCCGCTGCGTGAACCCTCAGGTCTTGGCCATGCCCATCAGGTGGGCCATGTCTTTCAAGAAAATTTTCACATGCGCCATGGGTTTTTTGCGCTCGAGTTTTTTATTCATGTAGGAGTCGAAGGTGAGTTTTTGCACATCCTTGTCCTCGCACATCTTGACAAAACTCTCGCGGCGTTTTTCGGTGTGGTACCAAAAATACTGCATCACACCCAGCACCCAAAACACCAAGCCGTGCTCTTTCATGAAGCGCTTGCGGGCTTGTTTCAAGGCGGCTGGGTTGGCCATGGTGATGCATTCATGGGCCGCCTCGGCCGCCAATCGGCCACCCAACATGGCGTAGTAAATGCCCTCGCCGGAGGCCGGTGCGACCACGCCTGCGGCGTCGCCTGCCAACACCACATCACGGCCGTTGTCCCAACGCGGCAGCGGCTTCATCGGCAAGGGTGCGCCTTCGCGGCGCAACACCGTGGCGTTGTGCAGGCCAGCGGCATCGCGCAAACGCCCCACCGCCGAACGCAGGGAAAAGCCCTTGTCGGCGCTGCCCGTGCCCACACTCATGGTGTCGCCGTGCGGGAACACCCAGCCGTAGAAATCGGGCGACAAGCTGCCGCGGTAATACACATCACAGCGCGACGGGTCGGTGTCGGTTTGCACCATGTCGGGCGGCGTTTTCAAGATCTCGTGGTAAGCAAACACGTACTTGGTTTTTTCGGCCCCAGGCACGGCTTGACGCGCCACTTCCGAGCGCGCACCATCGGCACCGATCACCACCCGGCCACGGGTACTGGCGGGCATGTCCAAGCCGTCGTCGGTGCGCACCGTGAAATGCACCCGGCTCACGCCATCGCTGTCTCGGCTGAGCTTGTCAAACACGCCGCGCTGACGCACCGCGCCATGTTGCTCGGCGCGCACCCGCAACCACTCGTCGAACTGGTCGCGGTTGACCATGCCGACATAGCCGTTTTCGATCGGGATGTCGACCTTGTTGTCTCGGGGCGAGATCATGCGTGCGGCACGCGCCTTGGCCACCAGGAGTTCATCTGGGATTTCAAAGTCACGGATCAGCCGCGGCGGGATCGCACCGCCACATGGCTTGATGCGCCCTTGCCGGTCCAGCAGCAGCACACGGTGGCCATAACGCGCCAAGTCGTCTGCCGCGGTGGCACCGGCCGGCCCACCACCCACCACCACCACGTCATAGGTATCGTGTTTCATTGTGTTGCTCCTACAGTCAACATGGGAACTTGTCTCAGCGCAAACGCGCTGACCATCATGCCGGCGACCAGCAAAGGCACACCAAAGGCACTCAAACGCAAGGCTTTCGCCACCGGGTCTTTCATGAAACGGGTCATCAGCGGCACCTGCGCGTATACCAGCAGCAGCACCGCGGTGGCATGCGCGGTCTGGTGCCAAGACAGCAGCAGCGCGACCACCACAAATTGGGGCAAGAGCATGACCCAACAGGCGGTGCCTGCGGCGCGTTTGACCCCGAGTTGCACCGGCAGGGACCACACGCCCATTTGGCGGTCGCCTTCGATGGCTTTGAAATCGTTCAAGGTCATGATCCCGTGCGCGGCCACGCTGTAGAGAAAGGCCAGCAGCAAGATGCGGCCCTCAGGCAATGCGCCGCCTAACACCACGGCCGCACCGGTGACCCAGGCCAGCCCCTCGTAGCTCAACCCGCAGGCTGCGTTGCCCAGCCAGCCATCGCGCTTGAAGCGAAAAGGCGGTGCGCTGTAGCCCCAGGCCAACAGCAAACCCAGGACCGTGGCTTTGAAAGCCCATTCACCCAAAGGCCAGGCCCACAGCAAGGAGAGCGCAGTCCAGGCAATCGCGATGTACAAGCCCCAACGACCTGGGATGCGCCCTGACGGAATGGGACGCTGCGGCTCGTTGATCGCGTCGACATGGCGGTCAAACCAATCGTTGACTGCTTGGCTGCTGGCACAGACCAGGGGGCCGGCCAACAGTATGCCCATGAGCAACAACATGCCGTTGTCTGCCAAAGACTGTCCAGAAGAGACCGCACCACAAGCGAACGCCCACATCGGCGGAAACCAGGTGACCGGTTTGAGCAACTCTACAACAGCTGAGAATTTGGGAAGGGGCATCTTCCCATTTTTCATTTGACAAGCTGGGTTGTCAATCAAAGTTGACGCTTTTTTGTTGCGTCTAGGGTTTACTCTGAGTCGCCGTCAGCCACCATGCCATAGCGGTGCAGCTTGACATACAAACTTTGTCTGGACAAGCCAAGCATTTCTGCGGCCGAGGCCCGGTTGTTGTGGGTGAGTTCCAGCGCGGCTTGGATACACATGCGCTCGATCATGGTACTGGTCTCGCCCACGATTTCCTTCATCGGCATGCGGCCGACCAACTGCGAGAGCTGGGCGACCGAATCGACCATGCCGCTGCCTGGCAAGCTGTCGGCACGGCCACGACCCATCTGTGCGTCACGGAAAAAGAAACCATAGGTCGGTTGATCACCGGTCAGAGTGACCGCGGCCACGTCCACCGCCATCAACACGCCCACGGTCGAGCGCAGCTCGGTGGCAAAACCACGAACAGTGCGCGATTGGCGCAAATTGTTGAGCAACACACCCATGTCAACGGCACCGCGGGCCAACCAGTCTTCGAGGTTGCGATCTGCCAACTGGCCGTGCGAGGCGACGCCAGCCATGCTGCAAAACTCGGGATTGCTGGCCAAAATGACCCCAAGGCGATCGGCCACGACAAAGCCAATCGGAGCGTTGTCCAGTGCTTGTTTGAACCAGTCGCTGGTGTGGGCGTGGAGGCCAACCGCTGGGCTGTGGCCCACGCTTTGCAAGCGCAACAAAAACAAGGGCCCGCCCTCTTGGACAAAAACCGTTGCATGCAACTGCGCGTCTTGAGCGCTCTTGAAGGGCCGCACCCGAGCGGTTTCCATGCGGCCAGCGTTTTGTGTGGCTTGCAGCAGCTTGTCCAGCATGTCTTTGGCAGCGGGCTCAAAACACTGGGCGATGTCGGTGCCGGCCAAGCGTCGAACCGCGTCCTTGAAGAACAACTGCGCTGCCTGGTTGGCTTCGATGATGCGGCGTTGTGCCACATCCACCACCAACATCGGCTCAGAAACCGTCTCGAACAGGAGGCGGTAACGCGCCTCCATGTGGCGCAAGCGCAGGTAGTCGCGCTCCATGGACTGGTGGGCGTCCACCAAACGTTGCTGCATCTGGGACACCGCGCTCAGATCACGACCAAACATCCAGCAACTGCCGGGCTGGTTCGGATTGAGCACGCAATTGACCTGCAAGGGAATGTCTTGGCCGCTGGGGCTCGACAGGTTGATATGGCGCCATTGCCCGGTTTCACCCTGCTGTATTTGCGCGAGCAGACGCTTGACCTTGTCCTGGCTGTCCAAGGTGGTGAAAGACATCAAATTGCGACCTGTCCAGGAAGGCAATTCCAAGCGCTGGAGCTCTTTGCCGAAGACCTGTAAGTCCAGGATGTCACCTTCACCATTGAGCACAAACACAACGTCAGACAGGGTTGCAAACAACCTTTCTGATTCAGCAGGTGCCAGGGCAGGAATATTCACGTTGATTTAGACAATCTAAAAGATAAAACGGATGGACGGCATGAGAACCACTAGAAAACCATTGAAAAACAAGCTCCAAGATTCTATGCGTCAAACACATGCATATTTTGTCCAAGGCAGAACTTGTTCAAGCCCGTTGTTTTTGTGTCATGGGTTGCGCCGCTTGAACCAGTGCAAGTGCTTTGACATGTGCCTCATCGGCATGAAAGCAGGCCATGTCTGCCCCCAAGACAGTCGCCAATTGGGGCTCAAAGCGCAGGGCCGGCCCGCCCACCATCACCCACATGGACCGGTTGCGGGCCTGCTGGCGCAGAGAAACGATCAGCTGGCGCAGCTTGTCGAATTGGCGCTGATCGGACACCGAGATGCCCAGCAAGTCCACCCACTCAGCGCGAACCACGCTGTGCAAATCTTCGCCAGACGCGCTGGCGGGACTCAGCAGCTGCCAGCCATAGCGCCTGAAATACTGTGACAGGATCAACAAACCCAAGGAGTGGTGGGCGCCCGGGGTGTTGACCAACAACGCCTGGTGGCCCCGCGCGGCTTGCTTGGCCGGGCCATGCAGGACAAATTCAGCGCTCAAGGCGTGCACCAGTTTTTCAAGGTGAAAGCTGGCTTGGGTGACATCGACGAAATCGATCCGGTCATCCGCCCACCAGTCATGGAACAACCGCGCGGCATTGGGAATCGCCCCCACCATCAGGCTTTCGATGCCCAGGCCCTGGGCCAAAAAACGCCGCGCGCAGGCCTCGGCAACCCCGATGTCGGTTGACAAGCAAGCCTGCGCCAGGGCCTCGCATTGGGCGGGCGTGAAGTCGTTGGCATGCACCATGCCACCGGCTTGTCCCAGCAATTGAGGGATGACATGCGTTGACAGGGTTTCTTGCAGGGGTCTTTTGATGTCGGCGGTGGAAATCAATTCCATGAGACCTCTTTTTCCAAGCTTGGGCCAAATTGGTTGAATATGCCGCATAAGTGTCATTGTTTTTAGACACTTAACACCTAGGGAAAACACTAGGACTGTCAGCTTTAAATAACGTCAATTTAAGTTGACACTCTGGTCCTGAGTCTCTAAAGTTGATTCACGCCCAAAGCCCACCCTTGCCATGACCGACACCTCTTCCAACCCTATCAGTGCAGGCCTGTACACGGCCGAGGAACGCGCCCGCCGAGACGCGACCATCTGGACACCGGTTCAGGGGTTTTTGGCGGCTTTTCAGTTCATGGTGTTTGCCGTCAGTGTCTGCTTGATCACCCGTTACATGGTGACCGGCAACGGCGAACAGTTGGCCGTTTGGTCGGTGGTTTTCAAGACCTTGGTCCTCTACACCATCATGGTCACGGGATCGATCTGGGAAAAAGTGGTTTTTGACAAGTGGTTGTTTGCCAAGTCTTTTTTCTGGGAAGACGTGTTCAGCTTCCTGGTGCTGGGTTTGCACACTGCCTATTTATGGGCCGTCTACACCGGCAGCATGGGTACCCGTGATCAACTCTGGTTGGCCCTGGCCGCCTATGCCGCCTACGCCATCAACGCTGGGCAATTTTTGTTGAAACTCAAAGCGGCACGGCGCCAAGAACGGGCGACGCTGGCGATGCACCAAGGGGTGGCCGCATGAGCCCAGTGATCCCTATCCGGGCCGAAGCCTTGGGTTGTGAACCCCAGCACCAAATCCATACCGAACGGGGTCAGCGCGAGGTCTTTTGCGGCTTGACTGGGATCATTTGGTTGCACCGCAAAATCCAAGATGCGTTCTTTCTGGTGGTGGGTTCGCGCACCTGTGCCCACCTGATTCAGTCTGCCGCTGGCGTGATGATTTTTGCCGAGCCTCGGTTTGGCACGGCCATCATCGACGAACGCGATTTGGCCGGTTTGTCAGATGCCAATGATGAGCTTGACAAAGTGGTGGACAAATTGCTTTCGCGCCGCCCAGACATCCGCACCTTGTTTTTGGTGGGCTCCTGCCCCTCAGAGGTGATCAAGCTCGATTTGTCGCGTGCAGCCGAGCGCCTGAGCCGCCAGCACAACCCCCAGGTGCGGGTGCTCAATTACTCAGGCAGTGGTATTGAGACCACTTTCACCCAAGGTGAAGACGCCTGTTTGAACGCCATGGTGCCGGTGCTACCGACCCTGCCCAGCCAAAGCCCCAAGCGCTTGCTGGTGGTGGGCACACTCGCCGACATCGTGGAAGACCAATTGCGGCGCTTACTCTCGGACATGGGCATCCAGGCGGTTGACTTCTTTCCACCACGCAACAGCCAGGCGCTGCCCGAGGTGGGGCATGACACGGTGTACTTGTTGGCTCAACCCTTTTTGGCCGACACCAGTTTGGCGCTTGAGGCACGTGGCGCGCAGCGCCTGCCCGCACCTTTTCCCTTGGGCATTGAAGGCACCACCGCTTGGTTGCAAGCCGCGGCCACGGCTTTTGGCATTGCGGCGCACACCTTCGCCCAAGTCATCAGCGCACCACGCCAACGCGCCGAAGCCGCGCTGGCGCGTCAACGCCCATTGCTGGAGGGCAAAAAAATCTTTTTCTTTCCCGACTCCCAGCTCGAAATTCCGTTGGCGCGGTTTTTGAGTCGCGAACTCGGCATGGTCTTGGGTGAAATCGGCACGCCGTATTTGCACCGCAAATTGATGGCCCAGGAGCTGGCACTGTTGCCCGCTGGCAGCCGCATCACCGAAGGCCAGCATGTCGAGAACCAGCTCGAGCGCTGTCACGCCGAAACCCCAGACCTGGTGGTGTGTGGCTTGGGGCTGGCCAACCCGCTCGAAGCCCAAGGCCTGACCACCAAGTGGGCCATCGAACTCGTCTTCACACCGATACAAGGGTTTGAGCAAGCGGCCGATTTGGCCGAATTGTTCAGCCGCCCTTTGCGTCGTCGAACCAAACTCGCGGCATAAAGGCAGACCATGCAACTCACGCTCTGGACCTACGAAGGACCGCCCCATGTGGGTGCGATTCGCGTGGCCACCGCCATGACCGATGTGCACTATGTCTTGCATGCGCCGCAGGGTGACACGTATGCCGATTTGCTGTTCACCATGATTGAGCGCCTGCCGCGGCGCCCACCGGTGACCTACACCACCTTCCAAGCGCGCGACCTCGGGGGTGACACCGCCGAGTTGTTCAAGGAAGCCGCACGCGATGCCCACAACCGCTTCCAACCCAACGCGATGTTGGTGGGTGCTTCCTGCACTGCCGAACTGATCCAAGACGACCCCGGTGGTTTGGCACTCGCCCTGAATTTACCCATTCCTGTGGTGCCCCTGGAACTGCCCGCCTACCAGCGCAAAGAAAACTGGGGGGCATCAGAAACCTTCTACCACTTGGTGCGTGCCTTGGTGCCTGCGGGCCACCAACGCAGCCCGATGGCGGGTCGCCAGCCCACCTGCAACATCCTGGGGCCCACCGCATTGGGTTTCCGTCACCGCGACGACATCAAAGAAATCCGTGGCCTGTTGCAAGACCTGGGCATCCAGGTCAACGTGGTCGCCCCGCTCAACGCCAGCGTGGCCGATGTGCGCCGCTTGGCACAAGCCGATTTCAACGTGGTGCTCTACCCCGAGTTGGCCCGCACCACCGCGCAGTGGCTGGAGCGCAGTTGTGACCAGCCTTTCACCCAGTGCATTCCTTATGGTGTCAACGGCACCCTGGACTTCATCCAAGAGGTGCGTCAACTCGCGGGCTTGGGTGACAGCACGCAAATCCTGGCGGATTACCGCCAAGCCTCCAACGCCCGCTGGTATGCGAAATCGGTCGATTCCACCTACCTCACTGGCAAGCGCGTCTTTGTCTTTGGCGACGCCACCCACGCGATCGCTGCCGCCCGCGTGGCCCACCAAGAGATGGGTTTCGAGGTGGTGGGCCTGGGCACCTACAGCCGCGAATTCGCACGCGAGGTGCGCGAGGCCGCCAAGTTGTACGGCATCGAAGCCTTGATCACCGACGATTACCTTGAGGTCGAAGACCAGGTCAAGGCCTTGCAACCCGAGTTGCTGCTGGGCACGCAAATGGAGCGGCACATCGCCAAGCGTTTGGGCGTTCCTTGCACCATGATTTCCGCGCCCATGCATGTGCAAGATTTCCCCGCACGCTATGCGCCGCAAATGGGCTTGGAGGGCGCCAATGTCTTGTTTGACACCTGGGTGCATCCGCTGATGATGGGCCTGGAAGAACACTTGCTCGGCATGTTCCGCGAAGACTTCGAGTTCCACGATGGTGCAGCCCCCTCGCACCTGGGTTCAGGGCATGCCGCCGTCAGTGCCGCGCCTGCCGCGCCGGGCCCGGTGAGCCAGCCCAGCGCGCATCCCCTCTTGGTCGCTGGCGAGACCGTCACGGCCGGCGCCGACACCCCTGCAAGCAACGAAAGCAGCTGGGCCCCGGAAGCCGAGAAAGAACTGAAAAAAATCCCGTTTTTTGTGCGCGGCAAAGCCCGTCGCAACACCGAAATTTTTGCCCGTGAACGTGGCGTCTCGCGCATCACGGTGGAAACCATGTACGAAGCCAAGGCTCATTTCAGCCGCTGAAGTCCCACTGGAGTCAAGTCAATGAGTGAAACAGCCACCATATCCGTCAACGACATCAAACGCGGTCCCCGCCCACCCGATGGGGAAGGCAGCGTGCAGGTGCAACAAGACCCGATGGTCAAGATCGGCAATGCCAAGGTCTTTGCCATTTATGGCAAGGGCGGCATTGGCAAAAGCACCACCTCTTCCAACCTGTCGGTTGCTTTCAGCAAGCTGGGTAAACGGGTGCTGCAAATCGGTTGTGACCCGAAGCACGACTCCACCTTCACACTCACCAAAAAACTCATGCCCACGGTGATTGACGCCTTGGAGACCGTGGACTTCCATGCCGAAGAGTTGCGCTTGGAAGACTTTGTGTTCAAGGGCTACAACGGTGTGATGTGCGTGGAAGCCGGTGGCCCGCCTGCAGGTACTGGTTGCGGCGGCTATGTGGTCGGTCAGACCGTCAAGCTGCTCAAAGAGCACCATTTGCTGGAAGACACCGATGTGGTGATTTTCGATGTGCTGGGCGACGTGGTCTGCGGCGGTTTTGCCGCGCCCCTGCAACACGCCGACCGCGCCCTGATCGTCACCGCCAACGACTTCGACTCGATCTTCGCGATGAACCGCATCGTGCAAGCCATCGGTGCCAAGTCCAAAAACTACAACGTGCGGTTGGGCGGTGTGATCGTCAACCGCAGTGATGCGACAGACCAGGTGGACAAGTTCAACGCGGTCACGGGTCTGAAAAACATGGCGCACTTCCCCATGCTCGACGAGATCCGCAAAAGCCGTTTGCAAAAGTGCACCTTGTTCGAGCTCGAAGCCACCCCAGCGGTCAAAGCGGTGCAAGACGAGTACATGCGCTTGGCCGCGGCCTTGTGGGCGGGCACCGATCCGCTGCCATCGATTCCGATGAAAGACCGGGACATTTTCGATTTATTGGGATTTGACTGAGATGAACCAGCACAGCTATGTCGCCAGGCGCGGTGAGATCGAAACCTATTTCGACCGCACCGCCGCCAAAGCCTGGGAGGTACTCACCTCCAACGCACCCGTGGGCCGCATCCGCGCCACGGTGCGCCGTGGACGTGACCAGATGCGCCAGACCTTGTTGTCTTGGTTGCCGCAGGACATGCGCGGCTTGCGGTTGCTCGATGCCGGTTGCGGTACTGGGGCCTTGGCGCATGAAGCGATGCAACGTGGTGCAGAGGTGGTGGCCATCGACCTCTCGCCCACCTTGGTCAACTTGGCACGCGAACGCCATGCCCAAGAACTGTTGACCAACCCGGCGCTGAGTGCCCAAGGTGGCCGCATCACTTTTTTAGCGGGCGACATGCTCTCCCCGGATTTGGGCTTGTTTGACCACGTGGTCTGCATGGACTCCTTGATCCATTACGACACCCCAACCATTGCCCATGCGGTGGAAGCCTTGTGCGAGCGCACCCGGCATTCGGTCTTGTTCACATTCGCGCCGCATTCCCCTTTGCTGGCCACAGCCCATGCCATGGGCAGGTTGTTCCCCCGCGCCGACCGCTCGCCACAGCTCGCCCCTGTGCGTCAAAGCACTTTGCATGTCTACCTGGAGCGTGCAGTGCGTGCCAAGGGCTGGCGCCCGGGCAACATGCAGCGCATCTCCAGTGGTTTCTACACCTCCCAAGCCTGGGAGTGGAAGCAAGCATGAAAAAAGGCTTTCGCCCTCCAGCATGGATGCAAAGTGTCATGCTGCAGTACGTGCCGTTTGCCGATGCGGCATCGCACGATCTGCCTTTGGGGCGTTTGTTTCGCTTGGCCTTGTTCCAACTCTCTGTGGGGATGACGCTGGCCTTGTTGGTCGGCACCTTGAACCGGGTGATGATTTTGGAGCTGAATGTGCCTGCCTGGTGGGTCGCCTTGGCGGTTGCTTTGCCGCTGGTGTTTGCGCCATTGCGCGCCATGATCGGCTATCGCAGTGACACCCACCCTTCGGCGCTGGGACTGCGCCGTTTGCCCTACATGTGGATCGGCACGATCTACATGTTTGCGGGCTTGGCTGTCATGCCGTTTGCCTTGATGGGCTTGTCCGAGCCGCGCGAAGGCTACGAATGGGTGATCCGCATTGGCGCGGCGTTGGCGTTTTTGTGCGTGGGTGCCGGCATGCAAATCACGCAAACCGCTGGCTTGGCCTTGGCATCTGACATTTCCCCCGAGGCAAAACGCCCGCGCGTGGTGGCCTTGATGTACGCGATGCAGTTGGTTGGTTTGATTGTGGGCAGCGCGGCACTGAGTTATTTGTTGGTGGAATTCTCACCGCTGCGTTTGATCCAGGTGGTCCAAGGCAGCGCGGTGTTGGTGGTCATCTTGAACATCACGTCGCTGTGGAAGCAAGAAGCGCGTGGTCGCAAGCGCGGTGCCCGCGAGGCAGACGGGTTCTCCCAGCAGTGGCGTGCCCTCATTGCCCTGCCGCGCATGCGCCGATTTCTCTGGACCGTGGGCCTGGGCAGCGCCGCCTTCAGCATGCAAGACATCGTGCTCGAGCCCTACGGTGGCCAGGTCCTGGGGCTGCATGTCAGCCTCACCAGCGGTTTGACTGCTTTGAGTGCAGCCGGTGCCTTGATTGCCTTCGCCTGGTCGGCCCGCATCGTGGGCCGAGGAATGGACGCCTGCCGCTTGGCTGCCATGGGTGCCTTGTTGGGCTTGCCTGCTTTTGCCTGCGTGATTTTTTCAGCCCCCCTGGCCTCTGGCCTGCTGTTTCAAACCGGCGCGGCCTTGATTGGTTTTGCTGGCGGCTTGTTTTCAGTGGGCATGTTGCTGCATGCCATGTCACTCACCGATGAAACCCAAACCGGCATCGTGCTGGGTGCCTGGGGCGCGGTGCAAGCCACAGCGGCAGGTTTGGCCATGGCCTTGGGCGGCGTGATCCGTGATGTGGCTGGCTCGCTGGCCGAACAAGGCCTGCTGGGCGAGGCTTTGAACTCCCCAGTCACCGGTTACAGCATGGTGTTTCACATCGAGATGTACATGTTGTTTGCGGTGCTGATTGCGTTGGGGCCATTGGTGGCACGCGGTCGTCGCCGCCCCGTTGACGAACACAGCCGTTTTGGTCTGGCGCAATTGCCGGGCTGATCGATTTTTTTGACCCTCTCCAACTTCACAGGAGTTCAACCATGGAAACAGGTGCCATCACCCAATATGTCGATGTCGCGCAAATCGTGCTCTACATGTTCTGGGCTTTTTTTGCGGGATTGATTTACTACCTCTTGCGGGAAAACCACCGTGAGGGCTATCCCATGGACAACGGCCATTTGCAAGGCGGACCGGTGCAAATCGGCTGGCCTGTGCCCGAACCCAAGGTGTTCAAGCTGGCCAATGGCCGTGAGGTGTTGGCGCCCGATGTCAACCGCCCGGACGGCAGCTACAGCGCGCAACCCAGCCATGGTTGGTTGGGTGCGCCCTTGGAACCCGTGGGCAACCCCTTGCTCGCAGGCATCGGACCCGGTGCATGGGCTGCCCGAGCCGATGAACCCGATCTCTACCATGGTGACCAGATCAAGATCGTGCCTTTGCGCATCGCCGCCGACCATGGTGTGATGTCGCCCGACATTGACCCACGCGGCATGCCTGTGTATGGGGCAGACCGCAACCAAGCCGGTACCGTCAAAGACCTCTGGGTTGACCGCTGCGAAATGATGTTCCGTTACATCGAAGTGGCGCTGAACGATGGCAAAACCGTTTTGCTGCCGATGACGTTTGCGCGGATCAACCGCCATGGCGTGTCTGTGGCTGCGGTGTTGGCTGACCAGTTTGCCGATGTGCCCACCACCAAGAGCCCAACGCAAATCACTTTGCTGGAAGAAGAAAAAATCACTGCCTATTTCGGCGCTGGCACCATGTACGCCACGCCTGAACGTCAGGAGCCCTTGTTTTGAACGTCAATCCCCACCACGAGCACGAATTCGAAGCCGCCCCCGGTTTGCCCGAAGCCTTGCCCGTGGGTGAGCGCTTGCTGTGGCAAGGCTCGCCTGATTGGCGTCAACTGGCTTTGCAGGTTTTCCATGTCCGCAGCCTGGCGATTTACTTTGCGGTCATGATGCTGATACAGGCCATGTACCTCATGGGTGAGCCTCAGCCCCGTTTGTTGGTGCCGCTGCTCACCAGTTTGGTCCTGAGCCTGACCGCTTTGGGCTTGCTCACCCTGATGGCCTGGTTGACTGCGCGCACCGCCTTGTACACCCTGACCAGCAAGCGCATGGTCATGCGCATTGGCATCGTGCTGACACTGACCTTCAATTTGCCCTTGCGGATGGTGGCCGCGGCATCCATCAAACCACGCGCAGACGGCTTTGGGGACATCGCCTTGAAGTTGGCGGGTAACGACCACATCGCTTGGCTCAACCTGTGGCCCCATGCCAAACCTTGGGCCTTGAAAGACCCAGAGCCCTGTTTGCGCTGCATCCCCGATGCCTTGGCCGTGGGCGAGCGTCTCATACAAGCTTGGCAGGCGTGCAACCCCGGCGTGGCCGCCATGTTGGGCGACATGGTCGATCCCGCGCCTGCGCCGCGTTCCCCTGCCCCTCAGCGGCTGGCGACATGAGCACCAGTCTGTCCAGCGGCGCCTTGCCAGGCCGTCATGCACTGACCGGCTGGATCTTCGTCGGCTTTTTGTCCAGTGTGTTGCTGGTCGTGGCATTGCTGCGCAACCAAGGCACCGATTTTTCACAAGACCATGCCCCTGTGCTGTGGCAGATGCAGTTGCGCTTTGAAGACCGTCCCAATGGCGATGTGGCGGTATTGGACGCCAACACCCAAACCGAGATCACCCGCTTCCAAGGAGAACAAGGCTTTGTACGCGGTGTCTTGCGCACCCTGTCGCGCGAGCGCATGCGTCGTGGCATTGGTTCAGGACCCGCCTTTGAACTGGTGGCCCACCGTGATGGCCGACTGACCTTGTTGGACCCGGCCACCGAGCAACGCATCGACCTGGAGTCGTTTGGCCCCGGCAACATGGCTAACTTTGCCAAGCTGCACTATTTACCCTCTTCTTCACCTCAACCTCATCAGGACTGACACCATGAACACCAGTACCCTTGATATGGACCACGACCATGTGGAGCTTTTGATTGGCAAGGTACAAACCGCTGCCGATGCCAATGCCAAAGCGGTGCAAAACACGGTTTTGAGCCCGCGCTTCTACACCACCGATTTCGCGGCCATGGACCGCTTGAACATCGAGTCGGTGCGTGCCGAGTGGGATGTGATGATGAAAGAGTACGAGGGTGACAACAACCACGACCATTTCCAGCGCGACGCCGAGTTTGCCGAGGAAGTCAAGAAGCTCATGCCGCAGCTGTCACCAGAGATGCGCCAAGAGTTTTTGGACTTCCTGATCAGCTCCTTGACCTCCGAGTTTTCGGGTTGCATTTTGTACAACGAGATCCGCAAAAACATCAGCAACCCCGACATCAAGCAATTGATGACTTACATGGCGCGGGACGAATCACGCCATGCCGGTTTCATCAACCAGTCGCTCAAAGACTTCGATTTAGGCATTGACCTGGGGCAACTCAAGCGCCAGAAAAACTACACTTTCTTCAAGCCGAAATACATTTTTTACGCGACCTACCTGTCCGAAAAAATCGGCTATGCGCGCTACATCACGATCTTTCGCCAGCTTGAGCGTCACCCCGACAAACGCTTTCACCCGATCTTCCGTTGGTTCGAGCGTTGGTGCAATGACGAGTTCCGCCACGGTGAGTCCTTCGCCTTGATCATGCGTGCCCAACCCCATTTGCTGCGCGGTGTCAATTTGCTGTGGATTCGCTTTTTCATCTTGGCGGTGTACGCCACGATGTATGTGCGTGACCACACCCGACCTTTGCTCCATGAGGCCATGGGCTTTGAGTCCACCGACTATGACTACGAGGTGTTTCGCATCACCTCGGACATTTGCCGCCAGGTGTTCCCCATCGAGGTCGACATCGACCACCCCAGCTTCCGCGCCTGTATGACGCGCTTGGTTGAGCTGTCGATGGCCAATGCGCAAGCCAAAGCGCGCGGGGGCGTCTTCGGTGCCATTGGCCGCGCCAGCACAGCGGTACAGGCCTTCTTCACTTTCGGTCGCCTGTTCCTGTTGCCTGTGAAAAAACAAGCTTTGCCTGCTGAAATACGCATGCAGCCCACCTGGTAATCAGCCTTGATGGATTTTTTCTCAACCACCTTGGGCGCTGTTTTGATCGCTGTGTTCAGTTGGTGGTTGGGTACGGGTGCGATTTTGTGGCTGGTGCGCCTGCCACCCAGCACGTTTCGATGGAGCATGTTTGGTCTGAGCTTTTTGCTCGGCTTGAGCTTGTGGACGGCATCGCTGAGCATGCGCAACCATTCCATGTTCAATGCCTACCTGGGTTTTGTGAGCGTGATCGCCATGTGGAGTTGGCACGAGATGGCTTTCCTCACCGGCTGGCTCGCCGGTCCTCGCCGCGTTCCTTTGGAGCCCGGCCTGGGACTGAACCAGCGCTTTGGCCAATCGGTGATGGTGCTGCTCTACCACGAGGTGGCTTTGCTGTTTAACTTTGGTGTTTTGTTGGCTTTGCAACAGGGGCAACCCAACCACGTGGCCTTGTGCACCTACGCTTTGCTTTGGTGCATGCGCTTGAGTGCCAAGCTCAATTTGTTCTTTGGCGTGCCACAGGTGGGGGAGCAATACCTGCCTGCGCACCTGCGCTACATCGGCAGCTATTTCAAAACGGGCAAGGCCAGTCCCTTTTTCTACCTCACCATGCTGCTGTCGGTGGCGGTCTGGTCCTGGATGGTGTGGGAAGTGCGGGCCGGTGATCTGTTGGTCAGCACCGGCTGGGTGCTGTTGTGCACCTTGCTGGGTTTGGCCATCATCGAACACGTGCTGATGGTGCTGGCCCTGCCGTTACAACGCCTGTGGGGCTGGGCCATGAAAGTGAAAACCGCATGAACGCCTTCAAAGCGCCGGATGAACGACACGCTGCTTCAGGCCGCAAACCCCTGCGTGCCGTGGTCATTGGCAGCGGGTTTGGTGGCTTGGCCGCAGCGATTCGGCTCAGCGTCAAAGGCTACGAGGTACAGGTACTAGAAAAACTCGACATGGCCGGTGGTCGGGCGTATGTGCACCAACAAGACGGCTTCACCTTCGATGCAGGCCCAACCATCATCACCCTGCCTTACTTGCTGGAAGAGTTGTTCGAGTTGTGCGGTCACGACATGAAAGACCATGTGGATTTGCGGTTGATGTCGCCCTTTTACCGCATCCGTTTCGATGATGGCACGCATTTCGACTACAGCAACAACGACGCCGAGATGCAAGCGCAAATCGCCCAGATCAGCCCGCCCGATGTGCAGGGTTTTCAAAACCTGATGAAAGCCTCTGAGCGCTGCTTCCAGTTGGGCTTTCAAGAGCTGGGCATGGTGCCGTTTGAATCCATCACCGATGTGATCAAAGCCATGCCCAACCTGATCAAGATGCAGGCCTGGCGTTCGATTTACAGCATGGTGGCCCAGCATATCCAGCACCCCAAGCTGCGCATCGTCATGAGTTTTCACCCGCTTTTGATCGGCGGTAATCCGTTTTCGGTCACCTGCATTTATTCCTTGATCCATGTCTTGGAGCGGCGCTGGGGGGTGCACTCGGCGATGGGTGGCACCGGCGCGATCGTGCAAGCCTTGGTCAAGTTGCTGGCCGAACGACAGGTGCCGATCCGTTACAACGCCGCCGTGACCCGCATCCGTGTCGAACAAGGCACGGCCGTGGGTGTCGAGTTGGACAACGGCGAGTTCATCGCCTCGGACATCGTGGTGAGCAATGCCGACTCGGCTTGGACTTACCGACACTTGGTTGAACCGCAACACCGCCGACACTGGACTGACAAACGCATTGCCAAAGGCAAGTATTCGTCAGGCTTGTTTGTTTGGTACTTCGGCACCAACCGCCAATACCATGACGTGCCACACCACATGATGGTGCTGGGGCCGCGCTACCGGGGCTTGTTGCAAGACATCTTCAAAAACCACACCTTGTCCGAGGACTTCAGCCTGTATTTGTACCGTCCGACCGCCACCGACCCCTCGCTGGCGCCCGAGGGCTGCGACAGCTTTTATGCCTTGTCGGTGGTGCCCAACCTGAGCAGCGACACCGATTGGCCAGCCATCAGCGAACAGTACCGAGAAGCGATTGCATCGGTGTTGCAAGACAGTGTGCTGCCCGACCTGAAGGCGCACGTGGTGACCTCCAAAGTCACGACCCCGCAAGATTTCCAAGACCGCTTGTGGTCTTACAAGGGCGCGGGGTTTGGCCTCGAACCGATCTTGTTGCAAAGCGCTTGGTTTCGTCCGCACAACCGCAGCGAGGATGTGCGCCATTTGTTCATGGTGGGAGCCAGCAGCCAGCCCGGTGCCGGTGTGCCCAGTGTCTTGATGTCCGCCAAAATGTTGGAAGAGGTGGTGCCCCATGCCTTTGCCGTTCACGGATAAAGCCGACGCCGATCTCGCCGCTTGCGTCGAGATGATGCGTGGTGGCTCGAAAACCTTTTTTGCCGCCAGCCGTTTGCTGCCCCCGCGCGTGCGAGCCGCTTCCATCGCCTTGTATGCGTTTTGCCGTGTGGCCGACGACATGGTTGACATGGGCAACTCGATCGAGCGCAGCCTGCAAGTGCTCAACCACCGCTTGGACCTGATTTACGCGGGCACACCGATGCCGCATGTGGAAGACCATGCATTGAGCGTGGTGGTGCAGCGTCACCAATTGCCGCGCCATTTGCTGGACGCCTTGCTCGATGGCTTTGCCTGGGACGGTCATGAACGGCGTTACGAGTCCATGGAAGATTTGCACGGCTACGGCGCGCGCGTGGCTGGCAGTGTCGGCGCGATGATGTGTTGGATCATGGGCCCACAACAAGCGGTCACGCTGGCACGGGCGTGCGAGCTGGGTGTGGCGATGCAACTCACCAACATCGCACGCGACGTCGGTGAAGACGCGCGGCTGGGCCGCATTTACCTGCCCCTGCAATGGTTGCGCGAAGAAGGCATTGACCCCGATGCCTGGTTGACCCAACCCGAAACCACACCCGCGCTGCAACGCGTGATCAGCCGTGTGTTGGACGAAGCCGATCGCTTGTACAAGCAGTCGCGCGCTGGCATTGCAGAGCTGCCCCGCGATTGCCGTTCAGCCATTTTGTCAGCTGGTTTGATTTACGCGGAGATCGGCCACCAGTTGCGCCGCAATGGCCTGGACTCGGTGAACCACCGCAGCGTGGTCAGCACACAGCGCAAACTGTGGCTGCTGGCCGTGGCCTGGCTGCAATCACGCTGGGTCAGCGTGCAGCGTCACCAGCCTCAACCGTTGGCAGGTATCGCTTACCTGGTTGAACAATGCCAACTCAGCCTCGCCCAAGACAAGCACATCGATCCTTCGGTGAAAAAACAACCCAGCCTGGAAAACATGCTGATGATGTTTGAGCGTTTGGAGTGGCAGCGCATCGAGCGCACCAACCGGCAACAGCCTACACGCTGATCACGGTTCCCGGCGAATCCCACCCATCAGGGCTGGTGTTTGGCCAAGACCTGTTGGATCAAGGCCTTGGACCAAGCCGGTTTGTCGGGCGCGTAACGCGCTCGCATCCAAGACAGCAAAGCCACCATCTGCGCATCTGACAAGCTGTCCTTGAAACCAGGCATGAAGCCCGCTTGCTTGGACGGCGGTTGCTGGACACCGTGCAACACGACTTGCACCAAGTTGTCCGGGGTGGCGCTGTGCAAATTGCCATTCAAGGCCAAGGGCAGGTTTTGACCGAGCACCATCGGTCCCTCACCATCGTGGTGGCAAGACCCGCAGCTGCCTTCAAACTGGCGTTGCGCCGCTGACGGCAGAGGAGCACTTTGGGCCGCGGCTTGCACCCGCCGCAAGGCTTGTTGGCCCAGGGCTTCATCGCTCAAGGCCTGGGTGGTGGCCGACTGGGGCGTTTGCAAGGCAGCGAGGTAGACCGCCATGGCTTGCAAGTCGTCGTCAGGCACGGTTTGCAAATTGCGCACCACCTGTGCCATCGGGCCGCTGGCCACGCCATGTAAACCGGTGAAGCCTTGTCGCAGGTAGTTGAAAAAATCCTCGGTGCGCCAGGGCATGGGGGAATCGTTCAAGGCGGTAAGCGCTGGTGCATGCCAACCATCGACCCATGCCCCTTGCAAATAAGCACGGGTGTTTTTTTCGGCCCCCAACCAGTTGCGCGGTGTGTGACACGCGCCGCAATGCGCCACGCCATTGACCAGGTATTCGCCTCGGTTCCACGCCGCACTTTGGCTGGCGTCATAGCGGTAAGGGCTGGCCTGGTGAAACAAGCCATTCCACACTGCCATCAGCGGTCGCCAGCCCAAACCCGCGGCCATGTTTGCAGCTGGCGTGGCTTGGGGCACCGCGGGCTGGTTCATCAACCAGGCGTACAAAGCGGTCAGGTCTTCGTCGCTCATTTTGGCAAACGCGGTGTAGGGAAACACGGGGTACAGGGCGTGGCCGTCGCGAGACACCCCCTGGCGCATCGCGCGTTCAAAAGCCTCGTAAGACCAAGCCCCCAGACCGGTCTGCATGTCGGGTGTCAAGTTGGTGCTGTAGACCGTGCCAAAGGCGGTTTGAAAAGCTTGACCACCTGCAAAGGGTTCGCCTTGGTCGCTGGTGTGGCAGGTGATGCAGTTGCCCAACGCCGCCAGTTGCGCGCCGCGTGCCAACACCGCTGGGCTGACCTGCGGCAGGGCGCGGCTGGTGAGCGCAGGCAAGGCTGCGTTCCAACCCAGCACGCTGGCGGCCAAGCCCAACACCGCCAAAGCGCCGCCAGTGGCTTGCTTCCAACGTCGGCGCCAACCAGACACAGCACCCGGCTGCGACGAGGGTGAGGGCTTGACTGTTTCGGCGGCAGGCGTGTGTTGAGCCGGCGCTGGCAAAGGGTGCAAAGCGGCTCGCACCACCTCCGGTGTGAATGGCGGGTTGCGAAAGCGGATGCCCGTCGCATCAAAGATCGCATTGGCGATGGCCGCGGTGCCTGGCACCGATGAGGATTCACCTGCGCCCAAGGGGTCTGCCAAAGGCCGGGGCATTTGCACCACTTCAATCACGGGTACTTGGCGGAAACCCAAAATCGGGTAACTGCCCCACTCTGCACTGGTGACCCGGCCGTCGCTGCGGTCGGTTTGCACCTGCTCCATCAAAGCGCGGCTGGTGGTTTGCAAAACATTGCCGTGTATTTGCTGCTCCACGCCTTTGGGGTTGACGACCATGCCCGCGTCGTGGCCGACCACGACCCGCTTGACCTGCACCTCGCCGGTGGTTTTGTGGACCCAAACATCGGCCACCCAAGCCGCCCAAGCCGCGCCAAAGCCAGGCCATTTGCTGTGGGTGTACCGCGCATACGCCATGCCCTGCCCGACCAACCAATCGCCCTCGGGCGCTTGCGCTTGGGGTTGGGTGTGCGCGCGCCAACCCGCTTTGTCGGCGGTGGCCTGCACCATCTCACGGGCGCGTTCATCGCTGAGGTGTTGCAAGCGGTATTGCAACGGGTCCATGCCCGCGGCATGGGCCAATTCGTCAATGAAGCTCTCGTGGGCAAACGCATTGGGCAAGGCGGAAACACCGCGTAACCAAGAGGCCCGCAATATCGGCGGCATGTCGTTGACCGTGACCCGCAAATCGGGGTAGTCGTATGGCGGGCGCGCGGTGCGGTCACCCATCTCGAAAGCCTGTGCCACTGGCTCGACCGTGCGGGTGAGCAGCATGGCCAATGTGGTCGCGCCGTTGGACGGGTAAGCGGTTTGGAAGTCGTAGCCCATGGGCTCGCCTTGCGGGTTCAAGCCACCGCGCACCTGCATGAGTTGCGCCGCGCCCTTGGGCTCCCACAGGTGTTCTTGGGCGCGGGTGAGTTGCACCCGCACCGGCGCACCCACGGCCTTGGACAACAGGGCTGCATCGGCGGCCACATCGTCTGCGCCATTGCGCCCATAGCAACCCGCGGCCTCCATGCGGATCACGTTGACCTCGGTGTCATGCACACCACACAAGCGGGCCAAATCCGCGCGCAAGGCATGGGGGTTTTGGGTGCCGGCCCAGACCAACAAGCGGTGGGGCGTGTTGTCCAGGTTCAACCAATGCGCCACGGCACACGACGGCCCGATGCTGGCGTGGAGTTGGTAAGGCCACACATAGGTGCGTTGCAGCGTGTGGCTGGCGTCGGCCAACGCCTGGTCCACCCAGCCTTCGTTGACCACCTCACGCGGTGTGCTGGGGTTGGCACGGATCGCGTTTTCCAGGTCATCGGTCGAGGGCATGCCCGGCCAGGGCTTCCAATGCACGCTCAATTCGCGCATGGCTTGCTCGGCATGCTCTTCACGTTCGGCCACCACGCCCACAAAATCACCCTGCACCACCACGCCACGGATGCCGGGGATGTGGGCAATCGACTGTGCATCCACGCGTTCCAGGGTGCGGCCAATGAAGTCGCCACTGTCGGCACCCGCGTAAGGCGGGCGGATCACCCGGCCATGCAACATGCCGGGCATGCGCATGTCATGCACATAGACCAAATCGGCAAACACCTTGGACGGGATGTCCACGCGCGGCAAGCTTTGTCCCACGGTGTGGTGTTGCGCAACCGACTTCAAAGGCGTGCGGATGTCCAGGGGCAGTTCAATCGACTGCCCTTGCAACAGCTCAGCCACCCGCAGGCGGGCTGATGAGGGCCCTTGCAAAACACCGGCGTTGCATTGCACTTGGTCCAAAGGCACTTGCCAGCGTTGTGCCGCTTGTTGGCGCAACCACAAGCTGGCCTGTGCAGCCGCTGCTCGCAAGGGCGCGGCATGCACTTGGATCGAGGCACTGGCAATCGTCGCACCTTGGTTGGGAGAGACATCGGTCATGCCCATCAGCACATGAATCTGTTCGGGCGGGGTATTGAGTTCTTCGGCAACCAATTGGGTCAAGGCGGTGCGCAAGCCAGTGCCCAAATCCACATGACCGTGCAAGGCCGTCACACTCGCGTCGTCCCACAGCGCCAGCAAACACTCTGGACCCTCACTGACGTCGCTGTACACAAAAGGGGGTTGACCCGCGGCAGGCGGGGCGGCTGGCAAGGGTGGGCGCACGATGCGCAACACCCCGGTGCAGTGGAAGAGGTCTTCGCGTGAATGAACCTGTTGGGCGCGCATGGTGTCAGACGGCCGCACGCATCAACTGGGCGGCACGCTGAACCGCGGCCACGATCTCAACGTGTGTGCCGCAGCGGCACAGGTTGCCCGACAAGGCTTGGCGAATCAGTGATTCACTGGGATCAGGATGACGCTCGAGCAAGGCCACGGTCACCATCACCATGCCATTCAAACAATAGCCGCATTGCGCGGCTTGTTGTTCGATGAATGCTTGTTGCACCGGATGGGGCCGCTGGGCATGGCCCAAGCCCTCGGCGGTGGTGATGTCGCGGTGTTGGATCTCGAGGGCTGGGATGACACAAGCACGCGCAGGCACCCCGTCGACCAACACGGTACAGGCGCCACACTCACCCAAACCGCAACCGTACTTGGGGCTGTTGAGCCCCAAGTCGTTGCGCAACACATGCAAAAGCGAGGCCGACGAAGTCAGACGGCGTTCGACCGACTGGCCATTGACTTGCAAACAAACGTCGGTAGTCCTCGGCTTTGGCATGGGTTGACCCGCAGCGCAGACTCAGCCGATTTGAATGTCGCTGGACTGGATGCGTTTGACACCTTTGGCAGCCATGCTTTTCCAAGCCGCGGCCAAAGAACCGTTGAGATCGATGGCGCGGCAGGCGTCTTCCACCACATAGGTTTCAAAGCCAGCGGCACGGGCATCCATGGCGGTCCAGGCCACGCAGAAGTCAGTGGCCAAGCCTGTGACGAACACGGTTTTGATGCCGCGTTGCTTCAAGTAGCCGGACAAGCCTGTGGCGGTTTTGGCATCGGCTTCCATGAAGGCCGAATAGCTGTCAACCTTGGGGTGGTAGCCCTTGCGGATGATCAACTGGGCAGAAGGCAAAGCCAGGTCGGGGTGCAACTCAGCGTCTTTCGTGCCTTGCACACAGTGGTCAGGCCAGAGCACTTGCATGCCATAAGACAGCTTGGTGGTCTCAAACGGTTTTTTGCCGGCGTAAGCGGATGCAAAGGAAGCGTGGCCCTGGGTATGCCAGTCTTGCGTGACCACGATGTTTTCAAACGCGGCAGAGATGCGGTTGATGACAGGGACCACCTCTTGGCCTTTGGCCACAGGCAAGGTACCGCCTTCGACAAAACAGTTTTGCACGTCCACCGCGATCAACACCGATTTCGATCCGGGTTTGATGGAGGAGGCTGCCATGGCCCAAGGCGCCACTGCACCGAGCACACCCAACGAGCCCATGGCTGTCAAAAGTTTCCTGCGATCTGTTTTCATCTTCGATCTCCACTTCAAAAAAACGCACAACCCGTGCGTGGGGAATAGGTTCAACGCAGGCCGTCGGTGCCCACGATTTCATGCGCTTGCAAGCCGCCAATGCGCGGGTGCGGACGACCGCTGTCGGTGACCACCACCGCAACCAGGATTTCATGGGCGCGCGGCGCGTCGCTCACGCGTGCTTCCATGGCGTCAAAGTGGCTGCGCACAAAGGCTGCGTCCTTGTGGCCCAGAGGCACATCGATCGCGGTGCCCAAGCCGCCTTGTTTTTTCGCCGAGGGTACCAGCGCTGCGCCTTTGCTGACGGCTTTGCGCAAAGGCGCGCCCAGCTTGGGGTGCAGAATGGCTGCCGCATGTTCGAGCTCGCCACCCTCGCCCACGATGGCGGCTTTGCCATAGCTTTGCGCTTGCTCGGGCGCGATGCCCAATGCCTTGACGCAACGTTCGCCCAACAAACCACCCAGCTCTTCGCCGATGTCGATCAATTGGTCCAGGTTGTCGCTGAAACGGCCTGCATAGGGGTTGGCGATCACCGCCATGGCCAAAGCGCGGCGGGTGGGTGGGTTCACCGCTTGGCCGCCTTCTTGCAGCACCTCGTCAACCTGCACGGTGATTTTTCGAATCTGGGCTTTCATCTGTGTCTCCTGCGCGTTCAGCGCAATCCATTCCATTGGCTGATGTCTTGGGCGGCCAAGCCACCGACCCGGGCATGCACCCGTCCACCGGTGCCCATGGCCAAGATCAGCACGATTTCATCTGCGCGTGGCGCACCCGGCACCCGCACCTCGATCGCATCGAAATGGCCGCGCACGTAACTGGCGTTGATGTGGGTGAGCGGCACGTCCAGCGTGACCCCCGGCGGGCCGACTTTTTTGGTGGACGGCACGATGGCCAGCGCATTGCCAGGTTGACCCGTGGTGTGGGTGCCACCGCCGCCTTGGGTGTAGGCAGCACGGTCGCCTTTCCAACCCAACAACTCGCGCATCGCATAGCCACCCGGCACATGCCACAGGGCGCCGTGCTCGAGCTCACCGGCCGCGCCAACGATCGCGCCCTTGCCATAACTTTCAATGGCGTCGGGTGAAACAGCCATGGCCTGGCAAAGTTGCTTGGCCAAATCCACGCCCAAAGGGTTCAGGGCTTCCATCATCGGCAGGATGTCTGCGTGGTAAAGACCTGCGTATGGGTTGCGCAGCACCGCGGCAATCGCGCCGCGCCGCAAAGGTGTCTCGGCCACCGGACCCATCTCGTGGTGGATCTCTTCCACCTGGGTCAAGATCCGTCGGACATCAATCAGTGCTGCGCTCAAACCAAACACTCCAAGGGTTGCGCCACAGCCACTTGGCCCTGGCAACACAAAAAGGCTGCGTACAGATGGCCACGCTGTTGCATGGCATGGGCACAGTCTAGCCCTTGTTGCAAAGCGCGGGCCAAATCGGCCAATGGCAGGCTCGGGACATCGACCGTGACCAGCCGATCGCCCAAATCGCAGTCGTCGCGCAGGCTGTTGGCCGGGCGGCGAACAACGCCTGGGTGGTCGAGGTTGACCGCGTTGGCCACCACGGTGGCGGCCACATCCGCTTGGGCAGCCGTCTGGGCCAACACGGTCACGCTGTCTGCGATGCCCATGGACAAGCTGCGTCCACGCCAACCGCTGGTGGCCACGCCGCGCACCGGCATCTCATGGCTCAACTGAAATGCACCCTCCACCACCAAATCGCTGCGTGGGTCGCTGACCAAGGCGGCTTGCAAATCACGCACCAAGCCGATTTGGAAACTTTGTCCATCGGCCAAATGCACAGCGATGTCGCCACCATTGTTCACGTACGCGCGTTCGATACCGGGCTGGACCAAGGCATGCAGCACCGCCTGCGCCACCGCGCCAGCCACCGCCGCCATGGGCGTGATGAACCCGTCGGGCGTGGCCCACGCAGCTTGGTGCGCGGCTTGCCACATCTGCTGCGCCACCGGGCCTTGCAGACCCGCACCGAGGGGGCCGCTGACCGGGGCACGCAAAGCGGGAAGTTCGCGCACCAAGCTGGGCAACAGGGTTTCAAACACCAGCCACGCCTGCGCCACCGCGCGGTCCACCACAGCGGGTGACCCATCGGCTTGCAAAACGATGTCGATCGGACCGTGCTGGAAATGCCAACGCGCGTCACCCAGGGATTGGCGAGTGGCTTGCATCGGGGTCAGCCCAACATCGGCCCTTGGTCCAGCGGCCAAGGGTTGACCCCGGCCGGTGGTGTTTCCCAGCGCAGTTGCGTGGGCGCGCCGTCGTTGTGCCAAGCGCCTTTGTGCATGCTGTCGTCCAAGCTGCGCACAAAGCCCATGTGGCCACCCAGGGCTTGGTAGTCGCTGAGCTTCATGCTGAACTCAATGGGCGCGACGATGGCGGGCGTGGGCACGGTGCCGAAACTGTTGGCTGGCATGCGCAACACATCCACCATCAGCGTGATGCCGCCACCCGGCCAGACATAGGCTGGCGCACCGCCACAGGTGACATTGACGATGGATTGCTTGACGGCCCGCGTGAGTTGAATCGGGTTGTCTGTGACGCCTGAGCGCAAGCTGCCGCCAGCCCCGCCCAAAAACAACACCGACACCAAGGACGGCTCGCAGTTGTCGCCTATGCGGTTGACCACTTGCCTGACCTCGGTTGGCATGGGCGCAGGTTGTGGAACCAAGTGTTCATCCAGCACAAACCAAGCGGCTTGCTCGCCCGTGGTGGAGGTCATGAGCAAGCGCAAGCCCGGCCAAGCCTCGGCGGGGTTCCAAGCGCCCAAGATCGACAGGGGATTGTCGATTTGGGTGCCGCCCCAACCCGTGCCCGGTTCGGCCACTTGGAAATAGCGCCCAGGCGTGGACTTGCGGCCTTGGATCTGGATGCCGCTGGGTCTCATGTGCAGGCATCGCCCGGCTTGGTGTTCGGTGAGCACCCCGGTGATGTGGTCGTCGACCACCACCACCTCATCGCACAAGCCCAACCATTGGCGAGCGAACATGCCCACAGCGGCCGAGCCGCAACCCACCCGCATGCGCTGCTCGGTCACGCCGTTGACGATGGGTGGCTTGCCCGCTTGCAAAACCACGCTGGCGCCGTTGTCGATCTGCACTTCGGCCGCGCCATGGTTGCCCAAGGTGTGCATCAGGTTCAAGGCATTGCGCCCTTGTTTTTTGCTTGCGCCGGTCAGGTGGTGCACGCCACCCAGGCTGAGCATTTGCGAGCCGTATTCCGCGGTGGTGACGTGGCCGATCTCCTCGCCTTCGAAACGCACGGCGGCGCGTTCTTCGCCCAAGAAACGGTCGGTGTCGATCTTCACCTTCAGGCTGCAATAGCTGAAGATGCCTTCGGTGACCACGGTCACCATGTCGACACCTTTGGACTTGGCCGCGACGATGAAAGGCGCAGGTTTGTAATCCGGGTAGGTGGTGGAGGCGCCAATGCCTGTGACGAACACGCCACGTTCGGCCTGCTCGGCAGGTGCCCAGCTGTGCGGCAAGGTGTCTTGGTCAGCGCGTGCGCTCAGCGCTTGCGGTTCGTTGGTTTGGCGTGATTGGCTCAAGAACACCACCGGGTCCAGGCGTACCAAGACGCCGGCTTGGTTGGCATAGCGGTCACAGGCGCCGACCCGTCCTTCAGAGATGTGGCAGAGCACCGGGCAGGCATTGCACTCGACCTTGCCCTCGCGCACCGGTCCGTGCTTGGGTTCGACCCGCTGCAGGCCCAGCGGCAGGGCCGCCTCGCTGCTGGGCAGGCCGTCGCTGAGGGTGTGGCTGGGTGTGGTCATGCGTCTGATCGGTTGGATGAAATCTGCCAAAAGCTTGACGCATTATGCTGTGGCCTGAGGCAAATCAGCCTTTCCAAAGCATGCATTCAGGAGAAACCCCCATGGCCACCGCCCTTGTTGAAGAAGCCTCCGGCAAAGTTGTCATCCACAACATTGGTCTTTTGCTGTCAGGCGACATCGATCAGCCGATCTTGGATGCCGACACCATCGTCATCCACGACGGGCTGATCACCGCCGTGGGGCGCTTCAA
>CAMDCZ010000021.1 GCA_945890735.1 Bordetella parapertussis
TGGTCATGGATCGGGGTCGATTGTCCAGGCCCCCAAACAAAACTCACGACCGAAAAACGGTCTTGAGGATCTGCGTAAAGCAGGTATTGCTGGTAGTGCTGGGGATGTGGCTGCGCGCAGTCAGGATGCAACCAATCATCATTGTGCAACAGGGGGTACATCGCATGCTTGACTTGCTCCATCAAGCTTTTCTCATTCGATTCAGCTTCGACCAGGCGGGTCAGGTCTGCCAAAAATTGGTGAAGCCTAGCGGTAGAAGGTGGTGCAGCGTGCATCTTTGGGCAAGGTGAAAAGACTGCCGTCATTGTTTCACAGGACCAGGGCTGGAAAACCCGGCGTTGGCCTGCACCCTGCAACAAGCCGGGCTGAAGAAGCTATGCTTGTAACCCAAATGAACACCACTAACCACCCACCCTTTGTGTTGGCCGGCGTCATGGGCTGGCCCATTTCGCATTCCCGCTCGCCCTTGATCCATGCCCATTGGTTGGATCAGCTGGGGCTGCGTGGTGCCTACCTGCCATTGCCCGTCAACCCAGCTCGCTTGTCCGAGGCGCTGACAGGCTTGTCTGCGCTGGGTTTTGCAGGTTGCAATCTAACCCTGCCGCACAAAGTACAGGCACTGGCATGCATCACCCAGCTCGATGAAGTGTCGCGGCAAATTGGCGCGGTCAACACCCTGGTGGTGCAAGCCGATGGCAGCTTGCGCGGTACCAACACAGATGCCTTTGGCTATATGCAAAGCCTCAAAGAAGCCCAGCCCCAATGGCAAGCCCGTTCGGGACCAGCCGTGGTGCTCGGGGCGGGTGGTGCAGCCAGGGCTGTGGTCTGGGCTTTGGCGGACGCTGGCGTGACCGAGGTCCGTTTGCTCAACCGCAGCCTTGACAAAGCGCAAGCCATGGCCAATGAATGGGGTGCACCTGTCAAGGCCCTGCCCTGGTCGGACAGACACGCTGCTTTGTCTGACGCTTCCCTGCTGGTCAACACCACCACACAGGGTATGCAAGGTCAGGATGCTTTGGATATCGTGCTTGACGCCCTGCCGCTGCATGCGGTGGTGTCTGACATTGTTTACACGCCGTTACAAACCGATTTGCTGCTAAGGGCGCAAAACCGCGGCAACCCGACCGTGGGTGGTTTGGGCATGCTGTTGCACCAAGCCCGCCCGGGGTTTGCAGCATGGTTTGGCACCATGCCTGAGGTCACACCCGCTTTGTGGCGCGCTGTGTTGGCTTCTTTTTGAGTTATTTGCGCACGGCAGGTACTTCGATCGGCAGACCTTCAGCCCGCCATTTCAAATACAGCTCGATGTTGCGCATGTCCACATGGCCCCAGGCTGGCAATTCGGCGCGAACGCTGGCATAGCAAAAGCGCAGTCGCCGCTCCAATGAAGCCAGGTATTGCCAGTCAAGCCGGTAAATGGGGTAGCCATTGGGCTGACCTTGACTCAGCTTGTCATTGAAAAGGCGTCGACCGTATTGCTGGTCATGGCATTGGGTGCAAGACAGGTTGAGTTGACCTTGACGCGCGAAGTACAGTTTTTCTCCAGCGAGGAAATGTTTTTTTGCCGCACCTTCAATGTTGACTTTGATCGGCATGCCTTTCGAGGCTGTGTTGACATGCAGGGTCATGGCCAATAACTCATCAGACTCCAAAGCCCAGGGCGGGGCCTTTTGATTTTTCTGACGACACTGCCTGATGCGATCTTCCAGGTTGAAGAGCTTGCCCGTGGCTTTGTCAATGGCGGGATAGCGGGTCGACGCGCCCTTCATGCTGTCGGTGACTTCGCCGTGGCAAGAGGCGCAGCTTTTGTTGCTGCTGCCGGCTGCTTTGTTCCATAACTGAGCGCCTTTGTCGATGCCGTGTGCGCTCAGGCTGGAAAAGTCGTCATCGAGCTGAAGACCACGAACCTCTTGACTGGAAAAGGCCAAACCTGACTGCAGCTCGTTGAGCGGGATTTGACGCTGCTGTGCCCATGGGGTGCTGTGCAGGCCTGACAGCATCAACCCCAGTACCAGAAGCGGTCCGCAGGCGGCGAGCTTGTGGCGCAAGCGGTTCATGGTTTGGGCGCACTCGAACTGTTGGCGAGCAAGACGGTCAGGGGGTGTCGCAACTCACCGATGTTGGCCTTGTCGTCAACCCAACGGAAATACAGCTCGCCGGACTTAACCGCGCGCAAGTAGAACTCAAACAGGGGGTTGGCTGCCATGCCGGTGGTGGGCTCAGCGCGAAAGACTTCTTGGTTGTGCAAGGTGCAACTCAGGTGTCGAATCACATTGCGCTTGATCAAGGCATGGTTGATGTCACGTAAAAACCCGCTGTCCATCGGATGGTTGATCAGCAGGCGAACCTTGAACACATCGCCTTCGAGGATGCGGGGAGGCAGTTGAATGCGTGCGTTGCTCATCCGTTGTCCAAACAGGCGGCTTCAGTGACCACCACTTCTTGGGTTTGGTAAATGAAGTTGCCGTCCGACAGGCGGGCCAAGGCCACCACCATTTGACTGCCGGACAAGCGAACACGTGTATTGATTTCGGCGCGCCCATTCCAGGGGCCCAGCACAAACATGCACATCAAGGGAACGGGGTTGCGTTGTGAAATCAAGTAGATGTGGGAAACATGCGAAGCCTCCGTCATGGGGCTGTCGACTTTGAGTTGCAGGGGCACCAAATGGCCATTGTCAGCCAAAGCGGGCAGCGACAAGTTCACCCCCTCGTTTTTCAGGGTTTGGAACTGCACAAAAGGTTGAACCATTTCATCGAATGTGCGCAACCGAGAATCTGCCAAACCACTGAGGGTCAGCTTATCGACTTGGGCAAAAGCGGAGCCATTGGCCAGCATGCTGGCACCCAGCGAGGCTTGGGTGCAGGAGGTTAAAAATCGGCGTCGAGAAAACATAGGTCAAGGTGTCACTGTGAGGGTGGCTGCAAGAGGTAAGCCATGATGTCTTCCAAGCCTTGCTCGGTCAAAATGGTTTTGCCCCTGAAAGCTTTGGCCACATTGTGCAATCCTTTCGAGCTGAAATAGGCTGGCATGATGGTTTGCGGGTTTAACAATCGAGGATCAGCGATCCGCTGGCGCAGGGCCTCGGGCGACATGCGCTGTCCAACCCCGACCAAGCTGGGCCCAATGTCACCGCCATCTTGGAGGCCCGACACCACATGGCAAAGCACACAGCCAGTTTCTTGTCGGTTGAGCAAAAGTTTGCGGCCGCGCTGTGCATCGGCGGTCGCCGTTGACGCGTTCGCTGGCAGGCCATCTGCGGCATGGGCCAAAGAGGCCAGACACAACATCAAGGCGAACACTTTTTTCATGCCGTCACCGTTATTTCAAATAGCGTCGAAGAGCTTGGCCACACATGGCCACCGCATTGTCTGCTTCACGCATGATTCGCCCCATGGTGATGAAACCATGGATTTGCCGCTCAAAACACACATACTCTGTGACGCCCCCGGCAGCAGCCAAGGCGTCGGCATACATGAGTCCTTCGTCACGCAGCGGGTCAAAGCCAGCGGTCAGGACCAATGCCGGTGGCAACTGGGCATGCGACTGTGCTTTCAGGGGAGATGCCCGCCAATCATCCCGGTCTGTCGACGAAGGCATGTAATGGTCCATGAACCAGTGCATGGCTTTGGCCGTCAGCATATAGCCTTCACCATTGGCGTGGTAGCTGGGTGTGTCTGGATACATCCAAGTGGCAGGGTAGATCAACAATTGAAATGCAGGGGCTTGCGCACTGTCTCGTGAGCCCAAACAAACCGCGGCAGCCAAATTACCACCTGCGCTGTCGCCACCGACGGCAACCCGTTCAGGGTCAACATGCAGGCGTTTGGCGTTGTCCACCACCCAGTGGAAACCTTCCAAGGCATCGTTGTAGGCGCAGGGAAAAGGGTGTTCAGGCGCCAGTCTGTAATCGACAGAAAAAACCGCACAACCACTGGCCTCGCACAACTGACGGCACACCACGTCATGGGTTTCAATGCTGCCAATCACCCAACCCCCTCCGTGGTAGTAAACCAAGGCCGGCAACACTTGATCGGCAGAGGCGCCCATGGGCCGGTATTCGCGCACGGTGCCAAAGGTCAAGGCATGGTCGTGGCAAAGCGAAGTCGGCAAGGGCTCTGGTTGGGTCAAGGCCTTGCGAACCAGGTAAAACTCACGCGCTTCTTCGTGAGTTTGGTCATTCACAGCGGGAATACCGCGGTCCTTTAGCAGTTGCAAAAAAACCTTGGCTTGGGGGTCGAGCATGGCAGTTTCCAATGAGGGCAGCGGTCAGGTTCAGGTCGAATGCCCGACCGCTACAAAGGCACTTTGATGTGTTTGAAGCCATTGTTTGGACAGGCTGTCGTCGTCTTGGCTGGGGTGAAAGTCTGCATCGAAATAGCGACGCCACATGGCAAAAGAAGAAGTCAACAGCCCTTGCTTGGTGAATAAAAAATGCCAGGCACCGCGCCAGGTTGAGTATTTGAACAAACTGCCCTCATGCCACAGGTTGTTGACGGTTTGTCTGAGCAGGTCAGTCAACAGGAAAAAACTGACAAAGCGCATCGCGTTCAAGCGCCATGCTTGGTTGCCACCCAAAGACAGGTAGATATTGAAAGCGGTATTTCGGTGTTCCGATTCTTCGCTGGCATGCCAGAGCCACATGGTGCGCAGCCTGGGCTCCACGTTGTCCAGCAACTGCGGGTGGGACAACAGCCAGTGGGCAAGGGTGGCGGTGAAGTGCTCTGTGGCAGCCGTGGCAGCCACGGCTTGTCGCACATCCAATTGCTCGACCTTGGCAATGCGCTTCAAGGCTCTGGGGGCCCAATGGTTGACCAGCCCTTGGGCTTGCAGATGTTGGTTAAAGAGCTGGTGGATGCGCCGGTGGGTGGCCTCTTGGCCAATGAAACCTTGGATCTCTTGTGCATACTGGGCCTGTACTTCCGGTGGAAGTTGTTTCATCCCTCTGCGCAGTGAGTCAATGAAGAACTGTTCTCCAACCGGAAAGCTCATGGACAAGGCATTCATGAAGGCAGCAACAAAAGCATCCCCGTGCCAGCGCACAGGCACCGGGGTTTCGAGGTCAATCAGCAGTTGGCGAACAATCAGTTGGCTCATGGCATCAATGAGGAGGGAGTTGACAAGGGCCGGTCACCAGCAACTTGAGGTCTTTGCCGTAACGGCGAACATCTTTCATGGCACTCACAAAAACAGGCTGACGCTTGATTTTGATCTCGGTTTCTTCTTTGCTTTGGATATGGCGTCGTTTGACCCAAATGCTGGTGTCAGAGGTGAGGTCTGTGCCTTCAAATTCGGGACTGATCAAGGTGTTGACAAACATGTTGTAAAGCTTGGGCCCCTCCATTTTGATGTAAAGGTGATTGCCAATGGAGGAAATGTCAATGGTGACCGTGACCGGTTGGAGGACGATTTTCTCCATCTGCGGAAAGCTCCCCTGCACATCACAGGTCAGTGTGTAAGCCCAAGCATGGCTTGAACACATCAATGAACACGCCCACACCCAGCTGCGGGCTCGTGCCATCAGCGAAGACCTGTTACGCAAAGACTGCATGCTTTCCTTTCAACGGCTTCATCTTCTCATGTTTGGCCCTGGCAGACAGGCGCCAAGGAGAAAAACCGCCCCGTGTGAGTTGGGTATTATTCAGGCACTGATTTCCCCTCTCACCTAAGGATCTGACCGTGATTTTGAATCCCCAGCGTTCCCTTTTGCCTGCGGCATTTGCCGCCTTGTTTGTGTCGGTCTGGTGTGTGCCAGCCGTGGCATTCGATACCAATAAGTTGGAGGACTTCAAGACCACCAACGTCTGCAAGTACTGCGACCTCACCGATGCTCCCTTGAGCGGCAGAGACATGCGGGGCGCGGATTTTCAAAATGCGAATCTCTCTGGCGCCGTCATGACCAAAGCCAACATGGGCGAACGCCCCATGGAAAAGCGCACCCTGGTGACCAATTTTGAAGATGCCAATTTGCGCCGGGCGGATTTCACAGGCGCCAATTTGCACTTGGCCAACTTCAGCAACGCCTATTTGCGCGAGGCTAATTTGACTGGCGCTGATCTGAGCGACGCGGTGTTGTCCAAGGCCAATTTGAAAGGGGCGATCCTGACGGGCGCCAACCTCAAGGGTGCCAAGCTGGACGACGCCAAGTTAGACGATGTCAAGTTTTGCAAAACCGTGATGCCTGATGGCGCGGTGAACGACGCAGGTTGCTGAGCATCAGCTGTCATCGCCCGGTATCTGGGCTTGGCGCAATTGCACAGAGGATGTGCGCTTCTTTCTGAAGCGGATGTTGAGCAGCTCGACACTGAAGGCAAAGGCCATGCCGAAGTAGATGTAACCCTTGGGCACGTGGTGCCCAAACCCCTCTGCCACCAAAACCACGCCGACCACCACCAAAAAGCTCAAAGCCAGCATCTTGATCGGTGGGTGGGCGTCGACAAATTCGCCAATGCCTTTGGCAAACAACATCATCAAGGCAAGTGAAAGCACCACGGCTGTGATCATGATGCGCACATCATCGACCATGCCAACCGCGGTGATGATCGAGTCGAGCGAAAACACCAGGTCAATCAGCATGATCTGCACGATGGTGGCCATCAGGTGGGCCTTTGCTTTCATGCCAGCTGTGGCTTCTTCCCCTTCCAAGGAATGGTGAATTTCACCGGTGCTTTTCCAGATCAAGAACAAACCCCCGAGCAACAAAATCAGATCCCGCCCCGAGAAAGACTGGTCCATCACGGTGAACAAGGGTTCCACCAATCCGATGATGACTGACAGCAACAGCAATAAACCGATGCGCATGAACATGGCCATGAACAGGCCGATGCGACGCGCCATCTCTTGTTGTTCTTTGGGCAACTTGCTGACCAAAATGGAGATGAAGATGATGTTGTCGATGCCCAGCACCAACTCCAACATTGTCAAAGTGATCAGGGCAACCCATACCTGGGGATCAGCTAAAAATTCCATGTTTATCTGCGCTGGTTGGAGGTGAATGAAGGTGAATCAGTGGTCAGGTCAAAAGGGGGCCGATCAACCGCTTGCTTGGTGTCGCCGCTGCCTGAGTTTTACCAGACGCCAGTGTAGCCAGCCAAAGCGCATGGCCTGCGAGACCAACCACACCGTGAACCCCGCCAACACCACGTCGCTCAAAAAATGCCCACCCTGGGCAATGCGCATCAACCCGATGGCTGCGCCCAAGCCCAAGCTGAGACCCAACCATTGTTTGCGCCGAGACCACGGGGCCCACAGCCCCCAGGCCATGATGCTGAAAGCACCGGCGGCGTGGCCACTGACAAACGAGCAATTGACATCGCAGTGTTGACTCACTTGCATCACGGGAACAAAAGGGAGGTCCCCTGCAAACGCATGAATTTGCTCTGGCCGCGGTCGACCCACATGGTCTTTGAAAGCCCAGTCAACCACCAAACCAATGCCCACCAGCACCAACAACAGCCACGCCATGCATCGGCGCCTTTGGGCTCGGCTAAGGATGTTGGGCTGAAACCGCTGCCAGACCAAACCGATCACGCAACCGACAAACAACACCCGCCCCACCACTGGAAAGCCTTCATGGATGGCAATCACCCATGGCCAATGGGTGGCGGTAAAACGTTGCAAAACAGGGTCGAAAAACCAAGCGCTCACACGGATGTCTAACTGAGGCCACAGACTGAAAACAAGCAAGCTGCCCAGCAAGCCCAGCAAGCCTGCCGACAGTTCCAGGTGACGCGCCCTCATGGTTTGGGTTGCTCCAAGAGCCAAATCTGCAAGTTCTTTTCCACCGTGCCCGATGGCTGCAGCTGGGTACTTTTTGCATAGTGCTGCTGCACAAACGCGGGCGGCGGACCTTGCAACACCAACAACACTTGGTCATGCGCTGGGTTGTTGGTGTCCGGGGTGAAACGCTTGGTTAAGTCGTAATGGTGGTCAGGAAAAGGGGTCCGCTGCCAGCTCTGGGTTTGCCAGCCTGTGGCGCGCCAGGCATAGGCCGCATGGGCAATCACAGTTCGGTCCAACGCCACCAAGGTGGCTTGTGGGTGCAACGCTATGGGTGTTTGCATCGCCTGCAATGACTCGTCCCAACCCTGGGCTCTGGCCCACAAGGACCAGGGCTCAGCCAATGGCGGCAAGCCCCATCGAGCGCGCCAATCGCCACCCAAACCAATCACGCTGCACAAAACGCTGCTGCTGATCACCACCCAGGCCGGGCCAGACCAGCGCCATGCCAGCGGGCGCGCGGCCAGCAACCAAGCCAATGCCAAGCAAGCACCGATCCAGGCAGGCGCAGGCCAATTGACCTGTGCATTGCCTTGAACGGCCTGCCATGCACCCACCAACCACAATGGCCAAGTGAAATGCCAAGCAAAGATCAAGGGCGCGGGCGGGCCGAGCGCTGCATGGGTCGGCAAGGGTTGAAGTTGAAGGCGTGCACGCCATGCCATCCACACCACCACGGGACCCGCAATCAGCAGCTGGCCTGCGATGTATTCCACGCTTCGCCACACCCAAACACCCAGGGTTTCGGCGGGACTGGCAGCCACGCCTGTCAGCAGGTCCGCGGTGTGTTTCAAGGTGGGCCAGCCGTTGGCATGGTTCCAGGCCAAATGCGGTAACCAGCAAACGGTCGCGACCAACCCAGCCAGCAACATGCCTTTGACAATCTGCGCTTGTGGTCGACGCAACCACAGGACCGCCCAACTGAGCAACACAGCCGCCATGGTGTATTTGGATAAAACACCCAATGCCAACACCAAGCCTGCCAGTGTCCAACGCCACCAAAGCTCAGGGCGTTGCAAGGCGCGCCACAGCAGCCACATCGACAAGGCCCAACAAAAAAGCAGCGGCCCATCGGTGGTGGCGACCTGCCCCAAAATGCCAAACACCAAGGTGGCACTCACCAAGGCTGCGGCCCAAGCACCAGTCGCATGGGGTTGCTGGTGAGTGTGGGTGTCGCGCTGCATTTCATAGCCCAGGCGCCAGACAATCAAGGGGATCAGCCCCCACAAAGCCTGCACCAACCAACGCACGCCCAGCGGACTGTCACCCCCCAGTGCTGACGACAGTTTGATGAGAACCGGTAGGACCGGGGGCTTGGAGTAATAACCCCAAGCCAAGTCACGACTCCAGTCCCAGTATTGGGCTTCGTCGACAAACAAGCTGGCACCACTGAGCCAGGCCGTGAGCATGCGCAGCAGCCACAAGCCCGGAAACAACAGCAACACAAACGCCCAACCTGGCTTGGTCAGGCTGAATGGCAAAAACCGCTCAGTGGCTGTCATGCCATCCCTCGTGGGCTTGGGGCGTTGGCGCATCCACCAGCTGGTATGCCTGCGCTTTGCCGCCTTCGTAATAGGTTCGCATCAGCAATTCAGCCAACACGCCGGTGGTCAAAAATTGCAAACCGCCCAACACACAAAAGAAACCCACAAACATCAAAGGCCTGGTGCCAATCGATTCACCCATCAGCTTGAGCGCGGTGAGATAGGCCAAAATCAGCAAGCCCATTGAGAGCACCACCAAGCCAATGCCACCAAAGAAATGGCCTGGGCGCGTGCCAAAGCGCAGGAAATAGTGCATGGACAAAAGGTCCACGATCACCCGCAGGGTTCGGGAAATACCGTATTTGGATTGCCCTTTCAAACGTGGGTGGTGGCGCACGGGTATCTCGGCCATGCGCTTGGGAGAGGTCACGGTGGCCATCCATGCAGGAATGAATCGGTGCATCTCGCCATACAGCCGGATCTTGCGCAACACCGGTGTGCGAAAGGCTTTCAGGCTGCAGCCCAGGTCTTGAAAATCCAAGCCACTGACTTTGCGGATCAGGGCATTGGCGATTTTGGAAGGCACTTTGCGCAACCAAAACCCGTCTTGCCGGTGCTGTCGCCAGCCAGCCACAATGTCTTTGTCGTGCGTGAGCAAATGCGCCACGAGTGCGGGTATGTCACGTGGGTCGTTTTGCAAATCGCCGTCCATGGTCACGATCACATCGCCGCGAGCACAGTCGATCCCTGCTTGCATGGCTGCAGTCTGTTTGAAGTTGCGTTGCAAGCGAAGCGCCCGAATGTGCGGACCGACTTCGGCGGCACGTTGGCTCAAGCGAAACCAGGTGCCATCCGTGCTGCCGTCATCGACCACCACCAGCTCCCAAGGCCAGGGGTAATCGGCCAAGGCAGCTTGAACCGCATCGATCAAATCGCTGGCCAATTCCACTTCGTTGTACATCGGCACCACGACCGATAAGCGATGCACAGGCACGCGCAAGCGGGCGGCATCCAACGTGGTTGGGGTCAAAGCATCATTGTCAAGAGTCATGAATCGGTCCGTAAAAAATGGTCAACCTGCGACCGGGTCTGGCCACCGCCAAAACAACCCAGCCAGCGCAGCAGCGCCCAAGGACACTGCCAAACAAAACACATGCACCAGCAATGCCGCCCCTGCGACGGCCTCGGTGGCAGATCTTGCCAGACCCGCCCCCAGCCATACACCGGCTTCATAGGTGCCCAAACTCGCTGGCCCTTGCAAGGGCAACATGCCTGCAAGTTCACCACCCAGCGCGGCTTGCCAAGCTGCCACACCCGACAGCGGCAAGAGTTGGCTCAGGAGCAAGGCCACAACGGTCAGTTTGCTCAGCCAATTCGCCAATGACAACAGCCATGCGGTTCGGGGCGCGCGGCGGTGCAGCATTTTTCGCAGCACGCGCGCCCAGGCTTGACGGCGTTTGAGCAGTCGCAGCCACCACTGGGAAGGCAGCAAGATGATGGCCAAGAGAGCGCTGGGGCCAAGCCAAACCAGCCACAGCGGCATGTGGGGCCAAAACATGGCAGCCATGACACCCAAGATGCAGGCATCTTGCAACCGCAGCCACAAAAGACTGCGCAAGGCAGCGGCGCTGGGTGCATTGAAAACCCGGCGAACCAGCAAGGGATAACCAACCTCGCCCGCGCGAAACGGCAACAGCAAAACCGCCGCGTTGTGAAGCAGCACCAAACGCAAAGCCGACCGCAGGCCCACTCTGGCGCGCCATTCCCACTCCTGCTGGACACGCCATGCGCGACACACAAAACTGAACAACCACAGCACGGTTGCCATCAGCCAAATCAGGGGATGGATTTGACTGGCACGGCCCAACAACTGCGCCAGGTCCAGTCCGCGTAACAGCCAGGCAAGCAAGCCCAGGCCCAGGACCCAGCCGAGCAACCATGCCAAACGCTTTGGCCCAGGGTGCTGCAAGGTCATGGGTGGGCAACCTGACGCCGTCGCAAACTGGCGTAGCGAGCCATGGCGCCTGCTATCCCCACGGTCGCGATCAGATCAAAGGCCCATCTCGCCGCAGGCGTGTCGGTTTGACTGGCAAACAATGCGATCACCAGGCCCATTTCAAGCAGGATCAACAGATATTGACCGGGTACGGAATTGACTTTCGCGGCCCAACTTTGCCGTTGCTCCCACTCCCACGCCAGCCAGGTGACTGCCAAGCCCAAGCCAAAGCCGACCAAAATGTCCGCAGGCCAGTGGGCGCCAACCACCACACGCGAGAGCGCCACCACCGCACCCCATGCCAGCAAAGGTATCCAAACATATGGCTTGTTGCTGACCTTGGGGTGCATCCACAGCATCAGACACACCAGTGCGGCCGCTGTCATTGCGTGCCCCGAGGGCATCGAGTTAGGTCCGCTGGGTGGGTCACCAATGAGGCTGAGCAATGAGGGGTCCAAGACCCCCAAGGGCCTTGGTGAAGCCAACACGTCTTTCAGGACGCGCGAAAGGATCGAGCCCAGCAACAGACATTTCAAGACCAAGGAGGCGCTGGCGGGGGAAAAGCGACTCAGCACCAACAGCAGCAAAAAAGCCGCTCCCGCGTCACCAAACTGCGTGGCAAAAGACCAAAAGGCGTCCGGTCCCATGTCAAGCGTGTGTATGCCCAACATGATGCTGGTATTGGCTGGGGACTGCGCAAGCCAGACACCTGTCAAAATCAGCACTGCAGATGCCAACCACACCGTGCGCTTGAAGTGCAAGCGTGATTCGGTATCAGGTGTTTGTGAGGTTGCTGGCGCTTGCAGGTTCAAGTGAACTCCCCTTGACGCCATTGAGATGGACAGATATTCATGACAAAAAAAGTATTGGTGACTGGGGCTGCTGGCTTCATTGGCTCGCAATTGCTGGGGCATTTGCATCTGCAGGGCCACCGCGTGGCAGGTTGCGACCTGGTCTCCTTGGACGGGGTAGGCGCACATCCGGCAGAGCCATTGTTGACTCGACTTCGCAAAGAGCGTTTGGCCGAATTTTCAACCCGCAACGGCATCCCGTATTTTCAAATGGACATTGGTGCAGAAGACGCTTTCAGTCAGGTGTTGAATCAATGGCAACCCGACACCGTGGTTCATCTTGCAGCGCAAGCGGGTGTCAGGCATTCGATGCAAGCGCCGCTGGATTTTGTCACACCCAATTTGGTGGGTTTTGCCCGCGTGCTTGATGCCTGTCACCGCCATCAAATCCCGCGCTTGCTCTACGCCAGCTCCTCCAGCGTTTATGGTCTGCGCAGCCAGGTTCCATTTTTGGAGTCAGACCGCACTGACCAGCCCCAATCTTTTTACGCGGCGACCAAGCAGGCCAATGAGGCCATGGCCTATGCCTACCATGCCCAATACGCCATGGGCTCCATAGGGATGCGGTTTTTCACTGTTTATGGGCCTTGGGGGCGCACCGACATGGCTCCATTCTTGTTTGCGCAAAACATGCGTCGCCATCAACCCATCAAGGTGTTTGGTGAGGGCAAATTGCTGCGCGACTTCACCTATGTGGCTGACATTGTTGAGGCCATTGGAAAGCTCGTGTCACCATCAGACAAACTCACCGCACCGTCAATCGTCAACATGGGCCACCAGCGACCTGTGCAGGTGAATACTTTTGTCGAACTCTTGGCCAAGCATTTGAACGTCAAACCCATCATCGAGTACGCCCCCATGCAAGCAGCCGATGTGGCGGTGACTTGTGCCAGTGAGGACCGTTTGCTGGCGATGATTGGGAGTTGGGGCGAAACCCCCCTTGACCAAGGCTTAGGCCATTTTGTGCAGTGGCTCGAAGCTTGGGAGCCTGTGGGCAGTTAAAGTAGGCAGCGACAGACACCTGTGGACCCACTCACTCGAAAGCAATGACATGCCCATCAGCAAGAAAAAATTACTCCAGCATTTGGAAGAAGAAGTCTACTGCCGACTCGGCGTGTCACCTGTCCATGGCATTGGTGTTTTTGCGTTGAAAGCCATACCCAAAGGTGTCTATCCCCTGAAAAGCTATTTGAAGTACAAAGAAATCGACATCAACAAAGCTGACCTCAAGCGGTTGTCGCGCGGCGTGCGCGACCAGCTCGATATCTTTTGCTATTACGATAAAAAGAGTATCAGCGTCCCCTCGATGGGCATGAATTCTTTTGACATGTCGGTTTACCTCAACCATTCCAAGAGCCCCAACTTGCGCTTCAAACGGGCCGGGGTTTTGATCACAACCAAAGCCGTCGCCAAGGGCGAAGAGTTGTTCATCGATTACGACATCAGCTTTGGTGAAAAACACTACTTCGGAAAATAAACCAGGGTGCTCAAGGGCACCCTGTTTGCGATGTCATTTGCGCTGCTGAGCGCATGTCGCCGATTCAACCAGCCATGGCCAACTCTGCATGGGCTTGGTCTTGCATTTCAGGGTGGCGATAGATTTGATTGAGTTCGTGCGGTTTGAAATCAATGATCAGGGGTGAGGTGGGGTCAGTGGCCAAGGGGTGGTCTGGATCGATCAGCGCCATGGCGTAGATGGGTTCGTGGTCTGTGACAAACAAAGCCTTGTAGCCATAGTCGTCCACGGGACCCAGGTTGTAGTAGCGCAGGCCATTTTTGGCAGCCCAACGGCAAGCTTGCAAGCAGGCGTAAATACCTGGCGAGCGGTTTTTGAATGCGCGGTTCCACTGACAAAAGCTGCCATAGAGTTGGTTGTATTGGGGGAGCAGGATGGACACATCAGTCAACACCAATTCACCTTCAGCAGAGTGAACTTGCAAAATCAATACATCCAGGTGGCGAACATAGTCGACAAACCCTTCAACCTCACGGTCGTCGATGTAGTAGTTGGCAAAGTGATCGCCACCCATCTCAAACATGTCTTCAACCGTGATGTCTTTGCCCGCCACGACTTTCTCGGTGTAGGTGAAATGTTTGTATTGCTTGTCGAGTTCGCGAAATTTGCGTTCGCGGCGTTCTTCTTGCCAAAAGGTTTCAGCAAACGTGTCTACCAAACCGTATTTATCGTTGATCGGCACACCGTATGGGCTGTCGGGTGGCAAGGCATAGACCACAAAAGGGCGCGGTGCGAAATCAAGCATTTCTTCAGACACATTCACATAGGGGCACAAAGCATCCCATCGGGTTGTGTAATAAAGAATATCGTTGTGCTCGCTTTCTACCAACAAATTGTCTTGCGTCCAACTCTGATACCCAACTTCGTGAACTTCAGGTGAATCTTGGGTGGATTGACTGGATGATTTGAATTGATAGAGCGTGCCATTCATGTCGTTGCCTTTTGTTTAGACTTTTTAGTTTGAATTTTTGAAGTCAAGCGAGCGGGTATTTTTTTTAAGTCGAAATACGCTTCATCAATCGCATGGTTGTTCTTCAAAAATGGAGCATCTGTTTTTTCCAGTTGCAATATAACTTGTTGTGCATGGCCCAAATGCAATGCGGCATCGCTGTCTTTGTCAGTCAACTCGCCCATGTAAGCGTCCATCAAAGGACAGTCGGCGTCAAAATAAAAACTTTTGTTTTTCGGGTTGTAGCTCAGTGGATAAAGTTTGCATCCAAAGGGCTTGTCGTCGCCCATGGTGCAACCCGAAGGACCCAAGTGAGGACATTGTTGTTCAATGCATACGCTACCGAGCTTTTTCTTCTCGGTTCGGGTGAGCGTGATTTCAAGGGGTGGGTAACCTGCCTCGATATGGCAACAGCGTTGGCATTCGGCACAGTGGTCAAACAACACGCATCAACTCCAGTGACGGTCGCGATACGTTCGGCTTGACTTGCAATAAATCTGTTGTGGTTGTCATCAAGCTAAGCATTGGTTTGAATAATTATTAACGGATTTGACATATTGCGTCAAGAAATCATTTTGTATTTTCAGTCGCCGCCACACGAACCAAGTCACCTGGCATGACACCATCTGGTGGGTTTTCAATCACTCGATCTGTGCTCTCCAGGCCGGATAAAAGTTCGATCCGAATTCCATGGTCTTTGGCGACCAACACTGGTTTGATGACTACCTTGTTATCTGCATTCACGGTAGCGACTTGCAGACCAGTTTTGCTGAAAATCAATGCGCTTGGCGGGATGTTGAGGTGCTCGGTTTGGGCAGGCATGTCAAAGCTGACTTGGGCAAAACCACCGGGCAACAGTTCACCCCTTTGGTTGTCGGCAAAGAGCTGAACCAACATGCTGCCTGAGCTGGCTTGGATGGCCTGTGCCATGGATTGCACTTTGGCCGTGAAAACTTTCCCAGGCTTTTCGGGTACTGTGAATGTGGCCTGGCTGCCAGTTCGGATGGCTGTGACTTGGTTTTGCGGCACCTGAACGTACAAACGCAGTCGGCGCACATCAGACACCACAAAAAGTTCAGAACCAGCTGCACCGCCGACATTCACCAAAGCGCCGATGTCAGTGTTGCGTGCCGTCACCACCCCATCAAAGGGTGCGTTGATGCGGCTGAAACTTTTCATCGCTTGCAGACGGTTCACATTGGCTTGCGAGGCGTTCACCATGGCTTGCTTGGCACGCAGGTCACCCATTTTTTCTTCGACGGCTTGGGCCGACACAAAGCCAGTGGTTTGCAAAGACTGCCAACGCTTGGCGGTATTTTCGGACAAGGCTGCATTGGCTTGAGAGATGGCCAACTCGGCTTTGGCTTGCAGGATTTGTTGGTCCACATCGGGCGTGTCAATCTCGGCCAACAACTGACCCGCTCGCACGGGTGTACCAATGTCAGCTTTCCAGGTTTTCAAATAACCGCTGATCCGAGCGTACAAAGGCGCTTTCGAAAAGGCCTCTATGCGCCCGGGCAAGTCCATGCTGGGCGAAGCGGGCGACAGCGCAGGGGTGATGACCTTGACGGTGCGCACCGATTGTTTGTCAGCCAATTCCTTGAGTTGCAGGTTGTCGGCGGTACGGGCGAGCAAACCTTGAGCCAACACATAGGCGGCCACCAAGCCCAAGATGATTGACCCTATCCAAAGTTTGCTGCGCGAAAAAACAGGGGAACGGGGATCAAGCATGAAGGACTCCGGGATTCAAAGAAGGGGTGGCCTTGCGGCGACCATGCACCATGCTAAAGAGCAAAGGTACCAAGACCAAGGTGGCCACAGTGGCAAACAACAAGCCGCCAATCACTGCGCGGCCCAAGGGTGCGTTTTGTTCGCCGCCTTCACCCAGACCCAGAGCCATCGGCACCATGCCCATCATCATCGCCAAAGCGGTCATGAGCACCGGTCGAAAACGCACGAAGCCCGCATCCAGAGCAGCAGCCACTGCATCGCCAAGTTGGTCCAAGCGCTCACGCGCAAAGCTGATCACCAACACACTGTTGGCAGTGGCCACGCCCATGCACATGATGGCCCCGGTGAGCGCCGGTACCGACAGCGTGGTGCGGGTGGCAAACAAGATCCACACAATACCGGCCAAGGCGGCAGGCAAGGCGCTGATGATGACCAGTGGGTCGCGCCATGATTGGAAATTCACCACGATCACAAAGTAAATCAAGACCACTGCGCCCAATAAACCCCACAGCAATCCAGAGAAGGCTTTCTCCATGGTGCGCACCTGTCCGAGCATGACCACTTTGCTGCCCTTGGGTTGTTGCGCTTGGGTTTCAAGGATGACGCGTTGAATCGCCTTGGAGACAGTGCCCAAATCCATGCCTTGGGTGGCGGCATGGATTTGCACCATGGGTTGGATGTCGTATTGGCTGACCAAGGCATTTTTCGCCGTGCGGTTGAAACTCGCCACACTGCCCAAGACTTGCTGTGAATTGGCGTTGGCAGGACTGACCGGTAAATTGGCCAAATCATTCAAAGAATCGATGTTGTATTGCGGGGTTTGCATCACCACGGGATACGACACACCATTGGCGGGATTGAGCCAAAACGTTGGCGCGACCTGGCTGCTGCCGGCCAAATTCACCACCATGTTGTTGGTCACATCGCGCGCGGTGATCCCCATGCTTTGCGCTTGTGTACGGTCCAAGTTCACTTCAAACACAGGGCTTTTGGCCGATTGTTGAATGCGCGCGTCGGCAACGCCCGGGATGCGCCGGATTTCTTTCAACAACAAATTGGCATAGTCGAAGTTGGCGGACAAGTCGTTGCCTCGAATTTGAATGTCAATCGGCGCTGGCGTACCAAAGTTCAAGATTTGGCTGACGATGTCGGCAGGCGGAAAAGAGAACACCGTGTCAGGGAAGGCCACGGGCAGTTGCTCGCGCAGCGCTTTCACATAGTCCGCCGTGGGCGCGTGGTTGGGGCTCAATGCAATTTGGATGTCGCCATCTTGCGATCCCACCACCCCAGTGTTGTTGTAGATCAGGTTGATGTAGCTCGGCGGCAAACCAATGTTGTCCACCATGGTGGTGATGTCTCGGGCTGGAATCACTTGACGAATGTGTTCTTGGATTTTGGCAAAGCGGGCGGCGCTTTCTTCCACCCGGGTGCCCACTGGCACCCGCGCATGGATCAAAATTTGACCGCCATCCACATCGGGAAAGAAGTTGCTCCCCAAAAAAGGCAGCAGGCCAAAGGAGCCCAGCACCACCGCCGCAAAACCAGCAGACACTTTGCCGCGGTGTTGCAGTGCCAGTTGCAACAGGTTTTTATAGCCGGCGCGAAAAGCTTCAAAGCGGATTTCAAAACCACGTTGGAAAGCCATGATTGGGTTGCTGGTGCCAGGCAGGCTGCGGTTTGAGTTGTGCATATCGGTGTGCGATGCATGCGGCTTCAACAGAAACATGGCCATGGTCGGCACCAAGGTGCGTGACAAAAAGAAGGACCAGACCATCGCCAACATCACAGACATGGCCATGGGTACAAACAAGAAGCGCGATAAGCCCTCTAAGAAAAACATTGGCACAAACACAATACAAATACACAGCAAGGACACAAAAGCGGGGGTGACGATTTGCGCTGCGCCATCCCGGATGGCTTGCTCAACGCTCTTGCCTTTTTCTAAGTGCCAGTTGATGTTCTCGATGGTCACGGTGGCGTCATCAACCAAGATGCCCACCGCCAGTGCCAAGCCGCCCAAAGTCATGATATTCAAGGTCTCACCCAAGGCGTAAAGGCCCAAGATGGCGCCCAGGATGGACAACGGGATCGACACGGCAATGATCAGTGTTGAGCGCCAACTGCCTAGGAACAGAAAAATCATCAAGCTGGTCAGGGCAGCTGCAATCACGCCTTCCCAGGCCACGCCTTTGATGGCTGAACGCACAAACACCGATTGGTCGTTGATCGGTTGAATCGTCAAATTGGGCGGCAAGGACGATTTGATGTCTTGCAATTTTTGGCGCACACCATCGACGATGGCCAAAGTCGAGGTGCTGCCGTTTTTCAACACCGACATCAGCACCGAGCGGTTGCCGTCCACATGCACCACATTGGTTTGTGGCGCACTGCCGTCATGCACATTGGCCACATCGCGAACATAGACCATGGCGCCGTTGACCGATTTGATAGGTAAGTTGTCCAGATCTTTCAAATCGGTGGCGGCGTTGTTCAGACTGATGGTGTATTCGTAGCTGCCCATTTTTTGGGTGCCCACTGGGATGATGATGTTTTGCGCGGCCAAGGCGTTGCTCACATCTTGCGCCGACAAGCCTCGCGCTTGCAAAGCGCTGGGGTTCAAGTCGAGTTGCACCAAACGCGACTTGCCGCCATAGGGGAAGGGCACGGCCACGCCCGGCACGGTCACCAACGGGCTGCGCACTTGGGTGAGCCCCAGGTCGGCCAGGTTTTGTTCTGTCAGGCCTTTGCCCGCCAAGGCCAACTGCAAAATCGGTACCGTGGAGGCGTTGTAGTTGATGATGATCGGCGGCATGGTGCCCGGTGGCATTTGCCGCACCATGAACTGCGATACAGAGGTGACCTGCGCGTTGGCCACCGCGATATTCACACCGGGTTGGAAAAAGATTTTGACAATGCCAACGCCGTTGTACGAATTGGCCTCAATATGCTCAATGTCATTGACCGTGGTGGTCAGCACTCGTTGAAACGAGGTGGTGATGCGGCCTGCCATTTGATCGGGCGGTAAGCCGGTGTAAGACCAGGCCACAGCAATCACAGGAATACGGATTTCGGGAAAGATGTCTATGGGTGTTTTCAGCGTCGCCAACGGACCAAGGATCAGCAAAAGCAAAGCCATCACCACAAACGTGTAGGGCCGTTTCAGGGCCACATCCACCACATTGATCAACATCGCACGCCCTCAAATCATCTTGCCCAAGGCATGCCAAAACGGCTATGGGTAAGTGCTTTGCATTATCAACTTTTTTTACCGCTTTTTCGGCTCGTAGCAGCTGACTTTCGGCTCATGTTGCGAAGCAGCCGTTGGCGCAACTGATGCTCTTTGGATGCAACTGGAACGGATTCATCGGCCAGTTGCAAATGCACATCCAAGTATCGTTGTGAGTAAGGCAAGCAATGCAGGTACAAACCATTGAAGACCTGCCTTGCATCTACGCCCGGCCAATTTGCAGGTAACAAGGCAACAGGCAAAGACGGGTCACGCAGCAGCAACCGACGAAAGTCGTGCACCAACAGCACGCGCAACAAGAAAGCATTTTGTTCAGACAAACTTGTTTGGGCTGACTTTTGAATGCTCAGCCAAATCGGCTTGTACACATGAATAAATTGTTTGTAGCGCTGACTTAACTGTGCCAAGTCCCAGGATTGAGCGACTACTTGCGTTTGTTCAATTGCGTCAACATGATTGACGCTTTTTGCCACTAATGCCAATAATTGGCTGCGCCAAGCAGACAAACCCTCGTCCTCCATGCGGTCAAGCACGTTGTTCAAGTCAGCGCTCGGATGAATGAATGTGTGCGCGTTCAATTGCCCAAAGCCGTGCCAAAACAAAAAGTGCCTCAATTGCTCACGCGACTTGGCTGTTGCCTGACCTGTGCTCACCAACATGCGCCAGCGTTGATCCCAATCGAGGTAGCTGCCTTCATAAATCACACGCGAGGCAGCTTCTATCCGGGCACGCCCTGTTTGACTTAAACCATAGTCAGTGCGCCGCCCTTGAATGTTGGCGAGCAACCAGTCTTCCTTGACCAAACGAAAAATGGCTGTCCTGATCAATCGTTCGTTCACACCCAGGGGTTCGAGTATGCGGATGAGACTGCCCAGCCAAGCGCTGCCGCCGCGGGGATAGATGGCGTCGCCAAAAACAGAAATGATCAGCGAGCCGGCCTGCATGCGCGGCTTTTGTCTGAAATTGGACAGGTGTTGTTGAATCAGTCTGGACATCTTGGCGGTCAAGCGCTTTAAAGGTGATTTAATGATACATATTATTTGGCTAATTGCCTGTTTCGTGTATCATTTAATCACTCTTCCGACGACCCGAGGATTCCTGCAATATGTACACCCAGTCTTTCACCGTACCTGATGGCGCATCCAAGCCCAACGAGCGGCAAACGGTCAGTGCCGTTCTCACACCAGCGCAGCAAGCCGTTTTGGAGGCTGCTCAAGTCAAATTCGATGCGGTGATTGATGCGGATGGCAAGATTGAGCCCAAGGATTGGATGCCCGAGGCTTACCGCAAAACCTTGGTTCGTCAAATCAGCCAGCATGCCCACAGTGAAATCGTCGGCATGCTGCCAGAGGGCAACTGGATCAGCCGCGCGCCCAGTCTCAAACGCAAGGCCATTTTGATCGCCAAAGTGCAAGATGAGGGTGGACACGGTTTGTATTTGTACAGTGCTGCAGAGACCCTGGGCACCAGTCGCGACCAGATGCTCGACGCGCTGCACACCGGCAGAGCCAAATACAGTTCCATCTTCAACTACCCCACACTCACTTGGGCAGACGTCGGGGTGATTGGCTGGTTGGTCGACGGCGCGGCCATCATGAACCAAATTCCTTTGTGTCGTTGCAGCTACGGGCCTTATGCCCGCGCCATGATTCGTGTCTGCAAGGAGGAGTCGTTCCACCAGCGGCAAGGCTACGAAGCCCTCTTGGCGATGATGAAAGGCACAGCTGCTCAACAGGCGATGGTGCAAGACGCTGTCAACCGCTGGTGGTGGAAATGTTTGGCCATGTTTGGTCCGCCTGACACCGACAGCCCCAACAGCGTGCAAGGCATGCGCTGGGGTATCAAGCGCATCAGCAACGATGAATTGCGCCAGAAGTTTGTTGATGCAACGGTGCCACAGGCCCAGATTTTGGGTGTGACTTTGCCCGACCCGGATTTGAAATGGAATGCTGAGCGTGGGCACCATGACTACGGTCCGATTGACTGGGATGAATTTTGGGCAACCGTCAACGGTGACGGACCTTGCAACAAGGAGCGCTTGGCAACCCGCGTCAAAGCCCATGAGGACGGTCAATGGGTCCGCGATGCAGCCATGGTCTTTGCTCAAAAGCAGGCGCGCCGCCAATTGTCACAGCAGGATGCAGCATGACTACGCCTACCCAACCTGCCGCGATCCAAGCATGGCCTTTATGGGAGGTTTTTGTCCGCAGCAAGCAAGGCATTGAGCACAAGCACTGCGGCAGTTTGCATGCCGCTGACGCACAACAAGCCCTGCAAATGGCACGCGACGTCTACACCCGCCGTCAAGAGGGCGTGAGTATTTGGGTCATCCCTTCCGCATCGATCACGGCCAGTGATCCGCAGGACAAAGACACCCTGTTTGAGCCAGCCCGTGACAAGGTTTACCGCCATCCTGGCTTTTTTGTGATACCGGACGAAGTGGGGCACATGTGAAAGTCGTGGCAACTGAGCCGGTGCTTGAATACATTTTGCATTTGGCTGACACTGCTTTGATTTTGGGGCAGCGCAATGCGGAGTGGTGTGGCCATGGACCCATCTTGGAAGAGGATTTGGCTTTGGCCAACAATGCGTTGGATCTGATCGGGCAAGCCAGACTGCTTTACCAACATGTGGCAAGTTGCCGTGCGGATGGGACGAGTGAAGACAGCCTGGCGTATTTTCGCGATGCCCAAGCATTTCGCAATGTCACCTTGGTTGAATTGCCTCACAACACTGCCCTGGCCCCCACCACGCGTCACGACCGAGACTATGCAGTGACCATTGCACGCAATTTTTTGTTTTCGACTTGGATGGTGCTGGTTTGGGAGCATTTGCAGTCTGCGCAAGATGAGCAGTTGGCGGCCATTGCAAGCAAGTCGCTCAAGGAGACCCGCTACCACGGCCAGCACGCAAGTGATTGGCTGGTTCGTTTTGGCGACGGTACCGATGAATCGCATGCCAAGGCGCAAGCGGCCATAGACCATTTGATGCCCTATACCCAAGAATTTTGGACTGAATATGAATGGTTATCGCTCGCCTATCAAACATTGGGGGTGAAAGAGATGTCTGCATTAAAGACGGTGTGGCTCGACCGTGTGCAAACCTTGTTGAGCCAAGCCACGTTGCAAATGCCATCAGACAGCGGACATGTACCTCAAGGGAAAAACGGTGTGCACTCTGAACACCTGGGTTTTTTATTGGCTGAAATGCAGAGCTTGGCCCGGGCCCATCCCGACGCCCAGTGGTGACTCTTGGGGTGTTGCCTTGACTGACACACGCTTGCCCGAAGGACCCTTGTCCTTGCCAAACCAAACCGACCCCCACCATGCGGTTTGGACCTTGCTTGAATCGGTATGTGATCCAGAAATTCCCGTGGTTTCATTGCGTGAAATGGGTGTGTTGCGAGCCATATCTGCGGATGCCCAGGGGTTGGCGGTGGTGATCACGCCCACCTACAGCGGTTGCCCGGCCATGTCTCAAATCCATGATGATGTTGTCTTGGCATTGAAAGGCTCAGGCATCGATGGGCGTGTGGTGACGAAGTTGTCGCCGGCTTGGTCCAGTGACTGGATCACGGCTGAGGGCAAGGCCAAATTGAAAGCCTACGGCATCGCGCCTCCGCATGCCTGTGCCAGCGAGGCTGGCAGCCAGGTGGTGTTTATGAACAAACACCTCATGGCTCAGTCGGCAGTTGTGCAGTGCCCTCAATGCGAGTCTTTTAACACCACTGAAACATCCCGATTCGGTTCCACTGCTTGCAAGGCCATGTTTCGTTGCTTGGATTGCTCAGAGCCTTTTGACTACTTCAAACCTTACTGAGTCTCTTGATGGCCACTTCGACCTTGTTTCACCCATTGACTGTCACACGCCTGCGTCCCGAGGCAGGCGATGCGGTGGTGATGACTTTGCGCATTCCCCCCGCATTGCTTGAGACCTTTGACTTTCAGCCGGGTCAATTCCTGACCATCAAGGCAAACGTGAACCAAGCAGAGCTTCGCCGTAGCTATTCGATTTGCAGCACACCCAGACAATTGAAAGCACAGGGTGAATTGGAAGTGGGTATCCGCGTGATTCCAGGCGGTCTGTTTTCCAATTGGGTGGCCGATACCGTCAAGGTCAATGACGTGTTGTCTGTGATGGCGCCAGACGGGCGTTTTGTGTCTGAGCGCGCACATGCCCATCACCGCGTGGGCATAGCCGCTGGCTCTGGCATCACACCGATCTTGTCGATCATGCGTCATGTCCTGGAGACCGAAGACAAAAGCCAATTCACACTGATATACGGTAACCGAAACATGGCTAGCGTGATGTTCAATGAAGTCTTGCAAGACCTCAAAGACCAATATCCAGATCGCGTGAGTTTGGTGCATGTCTTGTCTCGCCAAGCTCAAGAGGTTGAGTGGTTGATGGGGCGAATCGACGAGAAAAAGATCCAAACGCTCTTGCAAAGCTTGCTGCCAGTGCAAAGCATGGAAGAAGTCTTTGTCTGTGGCCCAGAGGCAATGATCGAAGCAACGGAACATGCCTTGACACAAGCAGGTGTTTCGTCTGATCGGATTCACAGTGAACGATTTGGGTCCACAGCCAATGGCTCACAGCAGCATCCCCCATCACCATCCAGCCAGGCGACTGCTCAAGACAGTGCGAAAACCGTGGCCGTCACGGTGGTGTTGGATGGCGTGGCTCACCCGTTTCGCATGTCGCCTAACGCACACATCCTGGACATGGCTTTGTCAGCTGGATTGGACTTGCCTTATTCCTGCAAGGGTGGTGTTTGCTGCACCTGCAGAGCCAAGGTCATGCATGGGAGTGTGCGCATGGACAAAAATTTCACACTGGAGAAATGGGAAACTGACCAAGGCTTCGTTTTGTCTTGCCAAGCTATCCCCACCAGCGATCAGGTCACGCTCAGCTTTGACGAACGATAAACCTAACCACTCATCACCATCATGACCCCCATCATCCAAAGTTACATTGCTGGCCAATGGCTTGGCCAAACATCCGCTCAGTCGCTTCACAGTGCTTTGAATGGTCAAGCCATTTCATCGACACATGCCGAAAGCATCGATTTTGAACAGGCTTTGCACTTTGCCAGAACCCAAGGCGTGCGCAATCTCATGGCGCTGGATTTTCAGCAACGTGCACAGCGACTCAAGGCACTCGCCAAATACCTGTTGGACCATAAGGAAACGCTTTATGCGATTTCAGCCTGGACCGGTGCGACCCGGGCTGACAGTTGGATTGACATCGAGGGGGGTGCTGGCACCTTGTATGCCTATGCTGGTGTTGGTGCGAATGAGTTGCCTTCTGGCAATGTGATGCATGAGGGACCGGTGTTGGCTTTGGGCAAAAAAGGTGGATTTGCCGGCACCCATATTTTGGTGCCACGAGGTGGCGTGGCCGTTCACATCAATGCATTTAACTTTCCTGTTTGGGGTTTGCTGGAGAAATTCGCGCCCAGCTTCCTAGCGGGTATGCCTTGCATTGGTAAACCAGCCACTGCCACGAGCTACCTCACTGAAGCCGCTGTGCGGTTGATGGTGAATTCCGGCATCTTGCCTGAAGGCAGCTTGCAATTGGTGATTGGCTCTACCGGCGACTTGCTTGATCGATTGGATGGGAGCGATGTCTTGACTTTCACAGGCTCGGCAGAGACAGCAGCCAAATTGCGCGTTCACCCCAACCTCGTGCGAAACAGCATTCCATTCAATGCTGAAGCCGATTCCCTCAATTGCTGTGTCTTGGGTCCTGATGTCACACCCGATGATCCTGAATTTGAGCTGTTCATCAAAGAGGTAGCCCGCGAAATCACCACCAAGGCTGGCCAAAAATGCACTGCGATCCGCCGAGCCATTGTGCCGGCGAGGCTGATGGATTCAGTGTCTGAACAGTTGATCGCACGCTTGGCCAAAACCGTTGTGGGTGATCCCGCTGTCGAAGGCGTGCGCATGGGTGCCTTGGCCTCGCATGCACAGCGCGATGATGTGGCGGACAAAGTCAATCTCTTGAAGCAGCACGCCAAATTGCTGCTGGGCGGTTCCGCACCCAACGAGATCATTGGTGAAGGTGTTCACAGCGGCGCTTTTTATGCGCCAACCGTGTTGCTGTGCGACAAGCCCTTGCAAACACCTGCCGTGCATGACGTTGAAGCGTTCGGACCCGTGAGTACCCTCATGCCGTATGGCGACATTGAAGAGGCATTGGCCATTGTCAAATTGGGCAAAGGCAGTTTGGTAGGCAGTTTGGTCACACATGACCCAGCTGTGGCCGTCAAGGTGGTTCACGCCGCCGCCGCTTGGCATGGCCGTTTGTTGGTGCTGGACCGTGATTCAGCCATCGAATCAACTGGCCACGGCTCTCCACTGCCTTTGCTCAAACACGGTGGTCCTGGCCGTGCGGGTGGCGGTGAAGAATTGGGCGGCATTCGTGCGGTGACACATTTTTTGCAACGCGCTGCCATTCAGGGTTCACCGTCCATGCTTTCAGCCATCACTGGTGAACATGTGCGGGGCGCCAAGGTGAATGACACACCTGCACATCCATTTCGCAGTTATTTTGAAGATTTGAAGATTGGCGACTCCTTGTTAACCCACAGACGTACCGTGACCGAAGCGGATGTGGTGAATTTCGGCGGCATCTCAGGGGATTATTTCTACATGCACTTTGACGAAGAAGCCGCCAAAGACTCCGCCTTCGGTAAACGCATCGCGCATGGGTACTTTGTGCTTTCAGCAGCTGCGGGTTTGTTCGTGTCCCCTGGCGTGGGACCTGTTTTGGCCAACTATGGCTTGGATACATTGCGTTTTATCAAACCTGTCGGTATTGGCGACACGATACAAGCGCGATTGACTGCCAAGCGTAAAACAGACCGCAACCGCCGTGATGAAAAGGGTGTGGGGCAGGGGGTAGTGGCTTGGGACGTGGAGGTCACCAACCAAATGGGTGAGCTGGTTGCAAGCTACGACATTTTGACCTTGGTCGCTAAACGAACTTGATGTCAATTCCCCTGGTTCGTGCACTGAGTCCCATAACACTTTAAAGTGTTGCCATGAAGCACTTTATTACCCTGTTTTTTTGTTTGGCGCATGGCTTGGGATTGACACAAGACATGCAGGGCTTGCCAGCCTGGGCCAAAGCGCATCCCCAATGGTTGCAAAACAAGCCTGAGCTGGCTTATGTGGCCAATCGCTGCGCCAGCGCATTTGACTTGGTTGGCAACTATTTTGTTGCCAATGCTGTACTCGATGAGCAAAGAAGAAGCGCCAACATCTTTCTCAATCACAGCGACATCTACATGCGGTTGGGCTATTTCCTCACGGTCAAACAAGGCACCAGTGAACCCGAGGCTTTAAGCAAGTACAACGCAATCAACGAAGTTTACAAACAGTGGATTGACCGTAATATACAGAGCAATACCCAAATCATGTTGGGCCCCTTGGGCGATGACGTTGAGTTGTGTTTGGCCAATTATTGGAATGCGCAAATGACTGTCAAGGAGCTGGAACAGGAATTTGCCAACAACGCTCCCAAGAAAAGTACATCCGCGCCATCCGATCAAAAATTGGACATGGTCATGTTGCAGGCTGTGTGGTCATTTATCAAGGCTCAGACAGGTGGGCCAACAGACTTTCCCATGCCGCCACTGGTCGTGGATGCATCTTTGCCAACAAATGCGCGCATGGTGTTTCAGTACCCTTCAGAAGACCAACCAGACAACCCATTGATGGTGAGTGTCTCCCCACGCACCTTGACACAGTGGAGCCGGGCAATGGTGAGTTGGGCTGCAGGACATGAGTTGACCCACTATGCTTTTTTAATGCGTGACAACGGATGGGTGCGACAAGCGAAATATGAAAACAAGACCAAGCACCATTGCAACCCGGACTTCATCAGACTGACCAGCGGTATTGCAGACTTGATTGCGGATGAGTTGACCCATACGAAGGAGCGGCTTCGCATGTATTCTGAAGTGTTCAGAAGCTGTACACGGCACCCAGATCAGTGATGTGCCCCCCCAAAGAAAAAGCCCTTGATAAGGTAAATCAAGGGCTTTGGTTTGGTGGCGCTTCACGGATTCGAACCGCGGACCTGTGGATTATGATTCCATCGCTCTAACCGACTGAGCTAAAGCGCCGAGCCACAAATTATAGCGAGACTGCGGTGGGGGATTTGGGGCGAGCTTTACAGGTGTTTTGCCAGTGATTGGTGTCGTGAGAAACGACAGTTGCACAGCGTCTGTAAATGGCTCGGTTGATTGATGTCGGGTGAACCGACACTCCGGCTGCAGGGTAGCTGATTTCCTTTCTCAGGACATTAGCAGTACCTATTTCATTATCATGATGGTTATTTCGAAAAAAACTGTTAGGCATTGAGAATCTTCAGATGAACCGCTCTGGTGTTGTATTTGCATTATTGGCAGCATTCTTATTTGGTGCCAGTACACCCCTTGCCAAACTACTGATTGGCGACGTCCCGCCTGTGTTGCTAGGCGGCTTGCTCTACTTGGGGAGCGGTGTTGGTTTGAGTGTTTATAGACTTGTACGTGACAAATCATGGCATGCATCGGGCATGCAGGCTGGCGAATGGAAATGGCTCGCAGGTGCCATATTCTTCGGGGGAGTGCTGGGACCAGTTGCCCTGATGTATGGCTTGATCAGCACCTCGGGATCAACGGCTTCTTTAATGCTGAATTTGGAATCGGTGTTGACTGCAGTTATTGCTTGGGTCGTCTTCAAAGAAAACGCAGACAAGCGTATCGTTTTGGGAATGTTGGCTATCGTATTGGGTGGTGTTGTACTTACATTTCAACCTGACACGAAAGAAAGTGGTTCTTCATTGTTGGGCTTGTCAGCCATTGCCTTGGCATGCACATGCTGGGCAATAGACAACAATTTGACACGAAAGGTATCCGCCTCAGACCCAGTGTTCATAGCCAGCACCAAAGGTTTATTGGCTGGTATTGTGAATTGCACCATCGCTTTATTGATGGGCATGCAATTCCCAGAAATCCAAACAACTGTGGTCGCAATGACGCTGGGTTTGTGTGGTTATGGCATCAGTCTGGTGTTATTTGTCCTGGCACTCAGAGGGCTAGGTGCTGCCAGGACAGGCGCTTACTTTTCTACAGCGCCATTCATTGGTTCAGCGGTGGCACTGGTGTTTATGGGTGAAAGTGCCAGTACTGCTTTTTGGTTAGCTTCAGTGCTAATGGGACTGGGGGTTTGGTTGCACATCTCAGAAGTTCATGAGCATGAACATACTCACGAAGTGCTTGAGCATTCACATGCACACTCACATGATGAGCACCATCAACATGATCATTCTGATGGCGAAGTGTTCAGCGACAACCATGTTCACTGGCACAGGCATACAGCACTGAAACACAAGCATCCTCATTACCCTGACATTCATCATCAGCATTCCCATTGACTATCGTGCCAGGGAGTATTGGATGAATTTACAATTAGCGATGATCAGAAAAACCCGAGCGATCTTTTCGTTGCTTTTGTGCTTGAATTTATTTGCCATCAGTCTGTATGGCTGCCTGATCAACTTTGCAGACAACTTGCATATGATGACGACCCACCAAGTTGCCATTGACCATCATCACCATGACTCATTTTCATTACATATCGATCATGACGATGTCAATATGGTTCATCAACATACGGTTGATTATGTTCAAAATATCGCGGTGCTGGTTGATAACAACTTATCGACACCTCTCTTGAAAGTTAGCAGAGTTCATTTGCCTCAAATTGAACAACCTGCTTCTGCCCTTATCGAGGGTCCATTCAGACCCCCGCAATTGCCCGCTTGATCTCGAGTCCAGATGAGCAATTTGCCGTCTGTTTATTGATTTCAAAAGGGTCGTTATGAAATTGAACTTTTCATTCATGAAGGGCGGTTTACTGCTCTTACTGATGCCATTGCTTGCGTTTGCACATGGCATCAGCGAAGCGGACAAGCAACGGATGTTGGATGGCGGCTATATGCAGTATGTGGGACTGGGTGCCAGTCACATGCTCACAGGCTACGACCACTTGCTGTTTTTGCTGGGCGTGGTGTTTTTCTTAAGCACTTTCAAAGACATTGTGAAGTTTGTGACTGCCTTTACTGTGGGTCACTGCATCACCTTGGTTTTTGCAACCTTTTTCCATATCACTTGGAACTTTTGGTTGGTTGACGCCATCATTGCAGTCAGTGTGATCTACAAAGGTTTTGACAACAACGGCGGTTTTCAGAAGCATTTCAATATGTCTTCACCGAACCTGCTTGGCATGGTTTTCGCCTTTGGCTTGTTACACGGCTTTGGCTTATCCACTCGTTTGCAGCAACTTCCACTTGGTGAAGATTCGTGGCAAATGTTGCTTCGCATCCTGAGCTTCAATGTAGGTGTTGAGCTTGGACAAATTGCCGCACTGATTGTCATGGTGGGTGTACTTGCAATATTCAGAAAATCAAAGTCTTTTTTGCGATTCAGCTATTTTGCAAATTTGGGATTGATTGCAGCAGGCATATACCTGTTGTTTGTTCAATTGCATGGTTACCAGCACGACACAAACGCAGAGCTTTTCCGATTCCCTGTTCAAGAGCATATTCATATCCACGAGGATATGGAAATTCAAAATGCAACAACTTCACCTCGAAATTCACTTTAATTCAAAGGAAAAAACATGAAAAATATTATTCAGATCTTGACATTGGTGTTAGCCATCACATCTTCTCAATCAGTCATGGCGGGTGGTGGTGAGGATTGCCACTTTCACGGTAGCAAGCCGGCAGCCAAAGAGACAGTTCTCAAGTGTGCCGATCAGCGAGTTGAAAAATTGATTGCTCGCGGCAAGCTAGATGCCGGTTGGAAAGCCATCACTCCTGAATCCATCGCTCCAATCGATGGGGAAAAAGGCAAAGAATGGAAAATCGTCATTAAAAACCCAACTGCCTCTGACAAGACAAAGGCAACTTTGTATTTGTTTTTTGCTGAAAATGGTAACTTCATTGCAGCGAATCACACAGGAAAGTAAGTAGCATTGAAACCAGGACAACTAGGGCGAAAGTTGCCCTGGTTTGTTTGAGTTAGGTTTAAGAATTCAATAGGAGGTAATTTGCTCTCAATATGGACAGAATAAGTTGGTGTCCACTAGAATGGCTTATGCGTATGTGGTGCTTGACATTGTGTTTTAGTTTGATCAGTGGTTTATTCCACGCATCTGCCATGCCATTGGAATCCTTGTCAACGTCACCAGTTGGGTCTATGACTGCTGAAAGCCACACGGCATGCCACGAAGCACAAGACACCAGCCACCAAAAATCTTGTCATATCACTGGTCATTTGTGTTGCCTAGGCTTCACCACATTAGCAAGCCACAAGCCGCAATCTGCATTGCATTTGAATCACACGTGGAATTCTGTTTTTCAAACATTGCTTCTTAAAGAGCGCCCCAGCAAGCAGTTCAAACCTCCCAAGCGTCTTTTCCAAATCTAAAAAACATCTTGCCCCTTTAAGGGCTGTTTACTTTGATTGGAGAATTAAATGAATATGACACATTACATGGAGTTGTTGGCTATCAACCAACCCTGGAACTTATTGATATTCATGGCTATTCCTGTGGTGTTGGCGGAAACGCTGGCCATCAGCGAGTTGTATCTGCTGTCCACCCGCAACTACACCGGTTGGGTGCATAGTTTGAACCGAATGGCAGGCATCACTGTCGGTCTGTATTTCATCGGGGTGATTGTGTATCTGATGAAAACCGCCGTGTTGCCCATCACCCAAGCAGGAGAGTGGCGAACCATCATTGATGTGATTGCGGTGGGCAGTTATTTGATTGGCGGCCTGCCTCTCATCTACATCGCTTTTCAGGAATTAGGTTGGGTCAACACAAAAGCGACAGATGAGTCCAAGCGTCATACACATGCCATTTGTGTGGCATTGTTTTTGGTGTTCGGACATATCGCAATGATTGCTGGCATGTTAGATCCCTCATTGCTAGGCTATGTGCCTGAAGGCATGTCAGAGATGCACAACCATTGACAGTTTGAAGTTCGGAAATGGTGTCTTATCTCAAGACACCATTTCTTGTTTATGGCAACCATTTCCACTATGCCTGTCGTGACCACGCTTCAGGTTTTGCTGCCGCAGCAGTATTTGGGGCAAATACCCCGCTTTTCGGCGCGATAGACGCACTTGCCGTTGTGGCAGTTGTCACAGGCTTATTGGGCGCGAGTGTTTGTTGACGCTGAGCCAGACTCAGAGCTTGAGGGTTTGCAGCTGGGGGTTGACTGGGCTTGACGCTGGGGTTGGCTGGGGGTTGGGCTTTCTTAGGCGGGGGTGGTTTGGGGGAGGGCATGGGTGCAGCTGATCTGCTTTTGCCTTTACGACCACCCCGAGGTTTCAGCTTGGCCTTGGCAGCTTTGGCCTGCGCAGCTTGTGCTTGTTGCTGTCTCTGGGTTTCAATGGCCTGCCAAACATTGTCACTGACCAGTCGCCACAAAGCCATTTGATCTTCGGCACTGGCAATTTCATTGATACGCATCCCCAACTCCTTTTCTTTTATTTATTAGAAAAGTACTCAGGGCATATACAAAAACCTAGGCCGTGTTGTTCCAGCCCGGGTTCAGGTTGTCGGTTCAACCGACACTGCGTGAACAGGCCTGAAATTCAATCAGGCCTGATGTTTATTTGCCAAAGCCCTCACGCAGCTTGTTGCTGGCAGACTCAATTTGGGTGTCAAGCTCTCCAGCTTCTACTGCCCGCTTGATCAGTTCCAAGGTTGGAATCAAGTCTGTGTGTGCAGCAACTTCAATTGTGCTTTTGCCTTTGGCGAGCTCAACCACTTTTGCGCCATAGCGAACATTCAGTGCAATCTTGCCGTTGTCCCCGTTCCACCACCATGCACGAACACGCTTAGGCAGTTCAACGCTGCGACGCAGGCCATCTTGATCTGTCACAGTGCGAAAGCGAGTGGTGGTGAATTCTTTGCCTTCCAAGTGGGCTTGCGCCAGTTGGATCTGCTCCCATAACTTCTTGCACAGCTTGTTGCGGCGCTGTGCTGCGGGGTTCATCACCTGTGACTTCTTGCTGGTGCTCAGCTTGAGAGTTGCGATTGTGCTCATGTCATTTGCTCCTTGTTTGTTAATGACAAAAACAACTTTAGTTTCGACCAGCATTTCTGGGCAACCACGATGTCATGGAAACCCGAAAGACCTCTGGGACTTTGCCCAAAATCACATAAAAATCACCAGAATTTCAATAGCTTTTATTTGGTCTAGCTAAATAAACATGACAGGCAAATCAAAAAACTGGATTTGTGCTGCCATTTATTACTACCGAAACCAAGAGCCGCGTCACTCAGTTGAACTTGACGCCCTAGACCTGGACATTGGTGTTCGCAGGGACGGAAATTCTGAGCGGTAGCAGAGACTTGTTGTCACTACCCGTTGAGGATGCTGTTGGGAGTTGCTGACCAATTGACACAAGAATCTATTCAAGCACCAAGGTGATGGACTCAATGTCCATGCACCACGAGCAAGCCCTGCCTACACAGCAACTTGCAAACCCTGCGGCCAGTTGGCACTTCGGCTGTCGCAGACTGTTGCGTTTCATTAGCAGCACATAAAAGGAGACCGCGAAACCGCCCTTGCCTAATTAGGTTGTGCTGAAGTGCTGTGGTAACGAACTCAGCGAAAGAGTGTTGCCCAAAAAACTGAGCCTGTGTGCACAAGGCTCAGTGTGGGTTGAATCTAGCGAAAGCCCTTGAACACCAGTCACAGTTTCAAGCATCAACACAATATCAAATTAAATTGACAATTCAAACTCTAGTATCAAATAGGAAATAAATGTGCTGAAACAAATCCTTGAGCGATCAGCGAAAAGGGATTTGTGAAAGCACAAGCGAGCTGCAAGGCTCGCTATCAATACACCATGAATGGATTCAGCAATTTTACAAATGGCATCGTGCGAGTTCAGTTATGTAACCTCAGGAGTGGTTAAAAATCACCACCATGAAAAGTCAAGTACTGGGTGCTAATTTTTCGCAGCTGAAAAAATTAGCAATGCAGACCTCATTTGGGCAAACAGCAGCTGCGTCAAATCAGCCCTACAGCACAAGATCTCGTGAGCCCAGCACCCTACTACCCAGCTGATCAAAAACTGCTTGTAGGGCTGCTAAATACATCGTGGCGTAAGAGCCACGAGTTATCCACAGACGCTCATACAAAAACCTCACTAAATCCGCATTTCATGAGGTTATTGCGTAACGCATTGATTTCATTGACCCGAAGCAGTTTCGGGTTTCAGGTTGTCCAGACCATATCAAAGAAAACAAACTGTAGCTCTGTATTTATTACTTTTAGGAGCACAGAAATGAAACAAGCAAAAACACTCACAGCAGCAGAACTGCGCCGTGTTACTGATTCCATAGCCACAAGGGCTCATGCAGCCCGCAACAGAGCCATGCTGATGATGACCCATTTAGCGGGTCTGCGTGTCGGTGAAGTAGCCCAACTCACTTGGACGGATGTGATCAACGCAGAAGGGCGGGTGCGCGAAGAGGTGCGTTTGAATGCCGATCAGACCAAGGGCAGACATCCACGCACCGTGTACATCAGTCCCAAGCTGCAAAAGGAATTACAAACCTATGCCAGTTCAGTCAAGCAGCGCGAAGATTCAGCTGCGTTCTTTTACACCCAGAAACACCCACGCCGAGGCTTTACGCCCAACACATTGGCTCAGCACTTCCTGAACATGTATCGGGTGGCTGGCATTGATGGTGCCAGTAGCCACAGTGGCCGCAGGACTTTTGCTACATCACTCAGCAGCCGAGGAGCCAGCATCAGGGTGCTGATGAAAATCCTAGGACACCGCAACATATCGACCACTATCGGATATGTGGACGCCAGCGACGACATGCTGCGCCGCGCAGTTGAGTTGGTGTAAAGCTCGCAGCGTCACTCAAAACT